>NZ_CP030354.1:360262-720525 GCF_000876675.2 Novosphingobium sp. P6W | reverse complement strand
CTACGCCGAAAACGCGGTGCTCAGTCACGGCCACCTTGATCCTGGGATGCATGTCCTCACAAAGCCATTCTCGATGGACGCCATGGGTCAACGGATCACTGATCTGCTGACGTAGTAGCTCGGCCCCCGGGGTGACGAAGGACGTCCACGATTGCGATGCCTTGCATGCCGCTCAGCCTCGTAAGCGACGACAAGTTCACTGATTGACTGATCACTCCCGCTTCGGTTTTATATCGCGTAGCGGAGCCATACGGGCTTGCTATCTTACATAGCGGAGATCGGCCCGTCAAAGACGATAGATTGCGAATTCCCGTTGATGACGAATATGCGCAAGCACCTGGACTCGCGATGATTTGCTTCGCGATCGCCGAGACAACGGCGCTGGCGTGGTGCGAGAAGCTCTGTCCTGGTTACGTCAGAGCAACTTCGAATAGAACAAGCCGTCAGATTGCGAGGACGTGCTTAAAATGGCCACGGCGCCGCGAAGCCGCGCTCGAATTTCAACGCGCTGCCCACCGGCGAGATCAGCTACTCCATTCGATACCCCGATGCACTTTTCGCGGAGCAGCCCCTCGATTGACAGAAATCCTGATAAAGGCCGGGGCGCAATCATTGTTGCCGCCCCGGCAAGTCCAGGAATCGCGACGACCGGCGTCGCGTCCCCAGTTTAAAAATCCCATTGCAAAGTACAAGAGCTGATACCAAGGTCGGTGTTGTCAGCGACGACCGGCGAAAGCCATCGCGACGGCAGCGATGCGAGCCGGGGTCACACTAGCTTCTGTTCGAGCGGCATCCGAACGGCGCAGGTCCATCGCTCGCATGTGGTTTAAGCGCCAACCATCCTCGGATCATCCGTACATAGCCGAACCGATCCGACGGTTCCGGAGCGTGCTTTCGCGGCGGCGCCCTGCGTCGCAGCGCCTTCGGACAGTGGCATCGCATACCACTGGCCTGCAATAGCGCGGATCATCAACATCGCTTGGGCACCGTCATCACGGGAGAGCCGATAGCGGTCATGAACAGCGTGATCTTTCAGCCACGCCCGCGCCCAGGAAATGGCCAGAAACTCATTTTCAAGCTCCTCGCTGGCGATCATGGAGGGGGCAGACCAATCGTTTTCCTGACGGAGTATATATCGCATTGTTATAGATCCTTTCTTGCCGCTTCAGCCACGACCCAGTGCAATGAGGAAAAAACAGTATTGCCGGGCAATAAGCACCGGTTAACCGGGGGGAGCCCGCGCACTCAATGTTTTCAGCTGAAGCTTCGCGCTGATGGTCGCAAAGGCTCAAGTTGAGCCGCCGGCCCGGCTGTCTCGATCCGGTCCGAAGCGGCCAGGTCCGGCGCGCTCATTTTGAGCAGGCAGATAACCTGCAGGATGAACCAAGAGGCGCGCGGTACCTTGGTGGGACCAGGCGCCGGTTCATATCGTCATGCGGTCAAACGGCCGCTTGTGCCGTTGTCATGCGCCCAAGCTTCGATCTGATCCTTCAAGGCCAATTTCAGCTTCTTGAGGCGGGCTATCTGCATTTCGTCTGGCTGCAGCCGCTTGCGCTCTGTCCTAATTTCGTCCTCGAGCCGGGCATGCTCACGGTAAAGGTAATCGAGATATTTGTCGGTCACGATATCCTCCTATCTTCGACCTCAAGATGGGGTTGCAGCGCGAACTAGTCGCGTGCGTGGCTTAGGCTCCGCGTTCGCCTGTCGAAATGAGTTGCGGGCTTGCGCGGGGGAACCGACGAAACTGTAACGTACAAGGTGGCGCCTTGCCGGGTACCAATTTCGCGGCTTCGCCGCTCAGGACGACACGGGCGTGCAAGGGTCGGAAATGCATGCATTACCTCCAATTGCAGAACAATATGGTTGAAGCGGTCGCCTGTGAGAGCGACCGCGGCCGGAAAATTAATCGAAGCGATTTTTGCCTTCAAGGGGGCTGGCGGAAAATTCTGGAACCACCGCATCTCGTGCTCAAGCGCCCGCCCAGATCGGCGTAGGCAGCACCTGAGAAGGGCAGGGAACTTGGATTCCAGGCCGCCCAGCTCTAGCTTGCCGGCCTGCCGTCAGGCAGCACCGGCGAGCCAATAAACCAAGGATCATGCCGCTTCGCGGATAGTCTCCCTAGGCGCCTCGATTCGGTTGTCGGCGGTTGCTCTGCCGCTAACCTTGATCCTGCGCGGCTTCATCGCCTCGGGCACGACACGCTTGAGATCGATAGTCAGCAGCCCGTTTTCGAAGCTGGCTTCGCCTGCTTCGACGAAATCAGCGAGCTGGAACCGCCGCTCAAAGGCGCGCGAGGCGATCCCGCGGTGAAGAAATTCGCCCGGGGCGCCGTCTTCGCTCCGATTACCGGTGACAATGAGCAGGTTTTGCTGGGCAACCACCTCGATCTCCTCGGGGCGGAAGCCAGCGAGCGCCAGCGTCACACGATAGTTGTCATCGCCTTCTCTTACGATATCAAACGGCGGATAGCTGAAGCCCTCACGCTCACCAGTCTCGAGTAGGCTGAAGAGGCGGTCAAAGCCGACCGTCGAGCGGCGATAGGGGCTGAAGTCAAGGTCAGTTCTCATTTCCAAATCCTCCTGTGAAGCGATCTGGGCATGAGAGGCACCGGTAATTGAGAGCCGATGCGCTCTATGTCCCACCGGACCCGAACGGCATCCGGCAGGGCAAATCTAGAAACGTCGCGAGGGGTTTCAAGAGGCTTTTGCAGTCCGTCTCTATCCGGGGTGTATGAACCGCATCGGGTCGTCGCGACCGCAATGAATGAACTGTTGGTGGTGGTGTGTTTGCTGACGGTCGGGGGCAAGCGGCATCTAACTTACGCTCGGCCTCAACGGAACAGCGCGCATCGCGACCAGTGACAGGTAACGGATTTTCGTTGTCGGCCATATTAACGGGTCCGAAGTCTGCTTGTCATGAAGCAAGGCGGGAGCGGCTTACGCGTAAGGTGACAATCAGGCCATCTTCGGCCCACCGGTAATCGATCGCGCCGCCAAGTTGACCGGTTACACTTCGCTGTACGAGTTTGCTGCCGAAACCGTGTGCATTTTCAGGCGCCTGAACCGGCGGGCCACCGCGTTCCAGCCATGTCAGGATGACATCTTCGCCTTCCGCTAGGCTGGACACATCCAAGGTGCCGGTCGCCGCGGAAAGAGCCCCGTACTTCATCGAGTTCGTGGCTAGTTCATGGATCACGAGGGCGAGTCCGGTCGCGGACGTCTCGCCCACACCCATACGCTCGACCGCGACGCGGATGCGGCCTTTGAAGGCGCCCAAATCGTCGTAAGGCGCGAGGAGGACAGAAATCAGATCGCCCAACAGGGCAGCATCGCCCTGACCTTTAGGAAGAGGACGAACAAGGTCGTGGGCACGGCCGAGCGCGGACAGGCGCCCGGTCAGTTCGCGTGCCATGTCCTCGATGCTCGCTGCAGAGCGCGACGAGATGGCCGTTAGTCCAGAAGCGATGGCGAGGAGGTTCTTGACCCGGTGGCTCATTTCGCCGGCCAGCAGCTCATGCCCTTCTTCCGCCTGCTTACGGCCGGTGACATCAAGGAAGATCCCAAACATTGTCCGACCGACGATACCGACATCCTCTCCTTGGCCGCGCGCGGCCACCCACCTCACCTCATCCCCGATCATGATGCGGAAATCGGTCTCGTACGGCCCAAGGATTGCCCGAGTTGCGGTGAAGGCGGCCCGGACACGGTCCCGATCGGCGGGATGGATACGGGCGGAGAGCTGCTCGAACGTGACCTTGTTGCCGGGCGGCAGCCCCCACAGCTCGAAGCCAAGCTCGTCCATGGTGAAAGAATCGGAATCGACATTCCAGGCCCATAAGGCCACGCCGGCAGCGGTGATCGCGCGGTGGAGCTCTTCGGGTTTCCACTCATGGGTATATGGCATCTATGTCGCCGCCGCTTTCAATGTTCCGTGGTTATGACGCCATACGCTGCTCACCATCTGCGTCCAAGCTCGATGCGGTACATATACGGGCTCACGTGCGTAAGATGCGGGCGAAGACGCCCTTTGGCATTTGCCGGGCGTGTTCGATTTCCTCGCCCATCGAACGCATATCGTCCTTGTAACCGGCCCAGCTTTCACCGCCGTCGTAGTCTCCCCCGGTACTGCTCTGGCATTGGTCAAGGTTCCGCGTGCTTTTCCGAACGACATTATGCTAGTTTCAGCCGATGGGGGTGAGCGAGGGCGTGAGCTTGCCGTTGCTCAACCCGTAGCGGGTTTGCTCAAGACCTTCTTTACGCGTGGCTTGCGGGCAGGTTTAGCCGTTACGACCGGTTCGATCGCCGCTTTCGCCTTGCGGCCCAAGCCGATTTGAATGGCGATAGCCCGGCGCTTTTCGGCGTAGGTGGCCGCGATCATCGGATAGTCGCGAGGTAGGTCAAATGCTTCCCTGTAGCTCTGCGGCGTGTAGCCATTCAACGCCAAATGGCGCTTGAGCATCTTATAGCTTTTGCCGTCGATCATGCTGACGAGATGATCCGGTTTGATCGAGGCGCGGACCGAGACGGCACCCGTGGGCTTCTCCGGGGTCAGGTCGGCGCGTGTGCCGAGCGCCGCCAGCGCGGCATAGACGTTTTCAATCACGCCGCTTACATCCCCCACGGCGACGCTGTTGTTGCTGACATGCGCTCCGACAATATCGGCGGCGAGCGTAATGAGGGTTTCGTTTTCGATGGCCAATTTTGGCTCCTATTAAGCGACTGTCGGCGCGATAGCGCGTAAAGTGGCAATTATCTACCCACCCCATTAATAATAACATCGAGCGAATGGATTATCCGCTCTAGATTACTCGCTCCGTGAACCAGGTATTAATCTTCGTCAGTGACGAGCAGATGAGGGTATTCCAGCGGACGAGTGGCTTGCCTTGCGAAAGGTGCCGAGGGCCCTGATGTTCGTCGCCTCACTTAAAGAACCGGCCGTCGCCGCCTATGTTGGGTGATTCCTGAATGAATTTGTGCCGCTATCGGAGGAACTCATTGACGACCTGCACCTGTCTGTTGGCGATCATCACGTCAGACGTTTCGAAAGTAGTGTGTCAGTCGAAATGATGATCATCAATCGATGGTTGACGAGGTCATGGGCGAAGAAGTCAGCGCCGATGACATTCTCGTTGCAAGATAGCGGCTACCCTGCGAAATCATCGTCAATCGTTTCGTCGGATGCTTGAGATCGTCTCTCTCGAAGGTTTCGTCGTCGGCAATCTCGAAGGCATCGAGGAACCGACCCGTTGATTGCCACTGAGATGTGACCTGGGGGCCTATAAGCCGTAACCAGCACGCCGTGACGCTGACACTTGATCTCGCTCGCTCGGCCCTAGCAACCGAGGCTGCTGATCCGGAACAGCGGTCCCGATCCGGGCGAGATATGAATTTGCATGTCCAGAAATGCGGCCTGTTACATGGCACTCAGGCAGCGACGCAACGCGGTTTCCGCTGCGACGAATTCGTCCGCGAGGTCTTCGACTATTGTAATAGTCCACTGTGCCCCGCTTCGGAATAGCCGCTGGTCGCCATACGGCGCGGAGGCCGCGGCGGCGTGGAGTAATGCGTTTCGGCGAAGCGTGAGGCGCATGAATTCCTGCGCGGCGGTGCTAAAGTCCAGAGGAAGGAGTCTCTCGCTGGTAGCGAGGCTAAGAGCGACGAGATCAGCAGCCACTGTGCCGGCCGATTTCAGGTGGGCAGACTGGCCATACCCTGGCAGCAACGCCTCACAGCAAGAGATCGCCACCGTTTGCAATCGGGCAAAGCAAATCACCGTCACGCCCAAGGCATGGGCATACGCCCTGTCCACCGGTATCTGCAATCGATCGTTTTTCACTGGCACTCTCCGGTACCGGAGAGTGCCTTTACGCTCTTGCGGCGACGGCGTCATCAGAGGGCGAAACCAGATCGACTGTATCGAACTCCATGGGTGAGCGTGGTTAGGCCGACTGAACCGGGCGATTGGGTTTTCAAAATCAGCCAGGGCAATCCGCTCATCCGAAGTACGCATCCGTTGAGCGTCGCCTTGCCCGGGACGTGACAGACCGCTCTTAAGGTCGCTCTTGAGCGCGGTCGTAGGAGCGGTTTTTGTGGGTCAGACCACGGTTTTCGGCGGGCCTGAGCGTCGGCGGCGCTGGCATGAGGACGAGCGGGCGAAGATTCTGTCCGAGGCCTTTTCTCCTGGCGCCTGCGTGGCGCATGTAGCTCGCCAGCATGATGTATCGACGGCGCTGATTTACACCTGGCGCCGCAAAGCGTGCCAAGCGTCTGGCGTACCTGGCTCTTCAACTGCGGCGCAGGTCGGCTTCGTCGAAGCAGGCGTATTTGATGACGGAGGCAGCAAGCAGGCACCTTCGCCGCCAGCTGTCGTGGTGGATCTGCCTGGCGGGCGGCGTGTGAATATCTACGCATCGGCGCCGCCCGGCGTGGCTGCCGCTGTTCTGAAGGCGCTGATCCGATGATCCCGGTTCCGAGCGGAGGCAAGGTCTGGCTCGCGTTAGGCCACACTGACAGGTGCCTCGGTCGCTGCGTGAGCTTCCACGAGTTCGAGCAGCGTCGCTGCTGCGGAACCGGCTTGAGGTCATCGCAGAAAGTAGGCGAGGGCGAGACACAAGAAGATCGAGGCTGAACGCCTGAGCGACGTGACTTCAGGAGCTACGCGATGGTGGGCCGGGACGCTTCGACATCGGAGATAGCCCCGGAGCGCCGCAGCTGATTTTTCCTTCGTTAGATCATTTATGGAGGTGTGAACCGCTAGGGACTGCCGAAGGCCGTTCACAAACGCGGGAGTGCGGGTATTTTGCGGCACTTGCTGGCAGACGTCCCAAAGAACCCCTCCGCAGAATCCCCCACGAAAAACAGGAAGAAGTTAACGAAGCTTACGTGTATACCGAATCGCAAGGGTCCAACTGAAGTAACCAAAAAATTAGAACATAACCTTCAGAATCAGTAATTTCGATTAGGGGCACTTCGCAATGGTTTTGGATAATACGGCGCTCGGGCTCACTAGCCGTGAGCGCGAGATAGTTGGCCTGGTTACCGTTGGTCTTTCCGCAAAGGAGGTCGCAATTCGGCTCTCCATCGCCCCGTGTACCGTGGAAAGACACATCGAGAACGTCCGCCTCAAAACGCGTACGCGAAACCGGGCGCACATGGTGGCTTATGTCATCTTCAACGGCCTTGTCGGCGACAACATTATCGCACAGGCGGCCGTTCATTAGGAACAGGCCCGCCATCTCTGTCTGTTGATGCCGAGTTCCCATCTGAGATGCCGGCGACCGCGAATTCGTTCATCAATCGACCGGATTGGCTCATCTCGATCTTGATGACACCCCGGCGGGTGCGGTATTATAACTTCGAGATCCCGATTTCCTGGGAGAGGAGGTCGTCATGGACTTGATCCTGATATGCCTACGCTCGGCAGCGGAGATAGCGGCCAGCTTGTTGATCGTCGCCATTGCATCGACAGTGAGTGTTGGCCTCGGTCAGAAGACACGACATCGGTTCTCCGCTTCGGCCGTGATGGCGGCACTCTTGATCGGCTTTGCCTTTTGGGACTTCGCCGGCGGGATACGGATTATGGTTCTGGCCTTCGGCACCGCCGCTACGGCGTTCATGATCCTTTGGATCTGGCTGGGTGACGGACCTGAAAGAGGCCGGGTGAAGAAGGCGCCGCGGGTGAAATGGTATTATCCGGCGCTTACCGCGCGGATGGGCGACTTGAGAAGCCCGTCGGCTTCGGAGTTGCGGCATCTGCTGCGCAGGCTCAGCCGCGAGCTTCTGACCGACGGTCTGTCAGCGCGCGCAAAGGCAAGGCTCATAAAGGGGGTCGCGCGGGCGGCGCTGAAGCAGTGACGCCGGTCATCGGCCGCACACGATGAGGCTAGAAATGGCGAGCCTCGTGCGCCTTTCGATCGCGGAGTTCGAATGAACCGGTACGAAGACAAGCCGTTTCTCGAGCTGCTGGACAGCTACGTGCTGCGCGCCATCGGGGCGCTTGATCCCGACAAGGAAGCGATCCTGGACGCATCGGAGGTCTATTTCCAGGAAATCTGGAATCTTCCCGGGCGCTGGCACGACATCGTGGCGAGCCGCATGCGGTTTTCCGCTGACCAGGCTAGCCACATCAATATGGTGTGGCTTGCCGCTCGCGAGGATGGCGCCCGGCTTGGCGCCGCCCCAACCCCGCTCGAGTTCACGCGTCTGTTTGTCGATGTTAACTACGCAGGCTGAAAATATTACAGCTGATCATCGGCTCACAGGGCTACCGATCTTGCTGATGAGTAGGGGTACCGCGGCTGCGGGTCACCTCAGATCCGCGATGGACATGTCTGATCTTCAACAGGTCATGCCGGGTGAGAATGCCGACGACTTTGCCGGACGCCGGCTCGACGACGGGAATGCGGCCGACCCCCGTCTCGACCATCAGGTCAGCAACGCGGGCGACCGGATCGCGCGGATTGGCATGGGGCTGCGATACGTCACCCAGGACTTCGGCAAGCGAGATGTTGTCCTCGAACGCACCGAGTCGCCAGCCCAGCACATCGGACCGAGAGACTAGGCCCTGCAGCAATCCGTTGCCGTCCACGACAGGATAGCTGCGGTGGCGCGCCTCGCTGCCGAAGAATGCGATGGCCTCTGCGATGGTCATCGTCTCTGGCAATGTCTCCGGTTCCGCGGACATCACCTGCGAGGCTTGCAGAAACTCGAACGGATCGACGGTATACTCCTGCAGGATGTGCCGGCCGCGCCTTGCGATCTTTTCGGTAAGGATGGAACGGGGCATGACGAGAACGCTGACGGCATAGGCCCCGACGGATGCCGCAAGCGTGAGGGGAAGCATCACGAAATCCCCAGTCAGTTCAACAGCGAACAGGGCAGCCATCAGCGGCGCACGCATGGCTCCGCTGAGAATGCCTGCCATGCCCGCCAATGCCCACAGAGCGCTACCGCCCGGCAGAACTTCGCCCAGGAGATATCCGAGCGCGCCGCCCAGTAGCAGCAACGGCGCCAGGACGCCTCCCGACGTGCCCGAACCCAGCGCAATCAACCACACCGCCGCCTTGACCGCCAGCAGTGCAATCGCCGCTCGCAGCGCCAGTGAACCGCTGAGGAGGCCCTGGATGCTGTCGTAGCCGGCGCCGAGCACATGCGCGTCGATAAGGCCGCCAAGGCCGACGGCCAGGCCGCCAACTGCCGGCCACCACATCCAATGAAGTGGCAGCCGAGCAAACTGATCCTCGACTTTATACAGGACGCTGGAGAGCAGGGCTGCCTGGGTACCGGTCAGGATACCGACAATAAGGGCGATGCCAAGAACCCTGGGATCCAGCGCCAGGGCATGGTGCGCCGGAAACAGCGGCCCGGTGTCGATGAGCAGAGGGCGCCAGAGCCAGGCAGTCACCACGCCTACGACGACCGGCACAAAGCTGCGCGGTTTCCATTCGAAAAGCAGGACCTCGATGGCGAGGAGGATGGCGGCAATAGGCGTGCCGAAAATCGCCGTCATGCCCGCTGCCGCGCCGGCCACCAGGAGGCTCTTGCGCTCTGCCGCGCTCAAGTGGAACGCCTGCGCGAAAAGCGAGCCGATCGCGCCGCCAGTCATGATGATCGGGCCTTCGGCCCCGAACGGCCCGCCGCTGCCGATGGAGATGGCGGAGGAAAGCGGCTTGAGCAGCGCAACCTTGAACGACAGCCGGCTCTCCCCGTAGAGGATGGCTTCAATTGCTTCTGGAATGCCGTGGCCCCGGATCTTGTCTGAGCCAAACCGCGCCATGAGACCAACAATCAGACTTCCAACAATAGGTACGGCGACGAGCCAGAGCCCCAGCGCGTTATCGGTAATGGCCGCCGGCGATGCCGATAGGCGCCCGAACCAGAACAGGTTGGTGGCGACGGCAATGGACTTGAGCAGCACCCAGGCTCCCAGCGCCCCGCCGGTTCCAATGATCAGCGCAGCGGCAGCCAGCAGGAGCATGCGTGTGTCTGCGCTATGGTCGGCGAGGGGGCGGGCGCGCTGAAGGAACGCGGGAATCGTCATCAAGGCAGCTCACCAACCGGGGAAGATACAGCGCAATATATCGCAATACGATATATATCAACATTGACTCTCCCATCTCGTCGCTGCGACTGGCACGATGCCTTCGAGTTTGACTGACGCCGACTATCTGGCCCTTGCGGAGTTCCGCTTCTCGCTGCGGCAGTTCCAGGCATTCAGCGAGCAAAAAGCCGAGGAATGCGGCCTGACCCCGCAACAGCATCAGGCTCTGCTGGTGATCCGTGCCGCTCCGGCCGGTACGGCGACGATCGGCTATGTGGCGGAGCGCCTCATTCTCAAGCCCCACAGCGCGACGGGCCTGGTCAACCGGCTCGTGGCTCTCGACCTTGTACAGCGAGGGCGCTCTCACGGGGACAAGCGGCAGGCAGTGCTAGCTTTGACCGATGCCGGCCACGAGACACTGGCAGCCTTGAGCGCCACACATCGGGAAGAAATCCGCCGGCTTGGCCCGCTGTTGATTGGCTTGTTGGCGAAGGTACAGGATTAGGGCCTGCAATAAGCGCCGACAAGTTTGGCGGGCTTTCGGCCCCTCCGAACCTCAGTGATGTTGCGATACCCGCCTACGGCTTTCTCTCGCGGTTCCGTATGGTCGCTTCCTACAGCACCGCATTCTCGCGTACGTGTTCCCGTCTCATCGCGAGACGGGGCGGAAGACGGGACGAGGCTGCTGCCTGAGCGAGTGTTTGGCTATCGAGTTCTGCAAGGAAGGCATTCATCGCGCGGTTAAGCATGCCTTTCAAGCCGCAAGTGCTGCTCAAGACGCAGCCGTCACAGTCCGCGGGGGTGATGCAGGGCTCGGTGAGGCGCACGACTTCGCCAAGCGTAATGGCCTCAGCCGGCCGGCCGAGGCGGAAGCCCCCGCTTCGGCCCCGAACGGTTTCCAGCAGGCCCGCATTGGCTAGCACGTTCACCACTTTCATCGCATGGTTGCGAGAAATGGTATGATCAGCCGCAACCTGTGCGATCGACATCAGTCCCGCGCCTTCACGCGCCATGAGGGCGGCGTGGAGCAGCATGCGCAGAGCGTAATCGGTGTAGGTCGTCAGGCGCATCAGGGCGTGAGCTTAAACATGCAATGCCTTTGCATCTTTTAAGCGCCGTTGTATAGATGCATTGCTTCTGCATCTTTAAGGGGAGCTTCTATGGCTGCGCCGCTATCCGAACAGACCATTGCCATCGTCAAAGCCACCGCGCCGGTGCTGCAGCAGCACGGCGTGGCGATCACCACGCGTATGTATGAGCGTCTCTTCGTCAATGAGGAGGTGCGGTCGTTGTTCGACCACGCGGCGCAAGAATCGGGCGAGCAGCCGCGGCGTCTCGCCGCCGCTATCCTCGGCTATGCGCAGAATGTGGACAAACTTCAGAACCTCACGCCAGTTGTCGAGCGTATGGTTCAGCGGCACGTGGAAACCGGGGTGAAGGCGGAACACTATCCGCTCGTCGCCGAGGCCCTGCTGCCGGCTATTCGTGATGTGGTAGGTGAAGCCGCATCTGACGAGGTGCTTGCCGCCTGGGGCGAAGCGTACTGGTTTCTCGCTGACATCCTGATCGGCAAGGAAGCAGCCGTGTACACGCAGCAGGCAGCGTGACTGATTTCCTCCCGGCTGATTGAGCCGGGAGGAAACATAGCAAAGACGCCCGTCAGTGATCGATTCTAATCGCTGGCATAGTGCGCGGCATCCCACCATCCGGACGCGCCTGACCGCAGCGTTATCCTGTCGTCAGGATAGGGTCCCTTCCTCGTGCGTGCATTCCCGAGGCAATGACAGAAAGCACAGACGGGGCGCTCCAGTTCAGCACGACATCGCTGACATGGGCGGCGGCCATCGGCCTGCCGAAGAGGAACCCCTGCGCGATGTTGCACCCCTGCCGCGCGACGTGCGCCGCCTGGAACGGCGTTTCGATGCCTTCGGCGACAGTGGTGATGCCAAGGTTCTTGGCCAGATGTATGACCGCGCTGACGATCGCAGCATCTTCGCGGTCGCGGGCGTCCAGGCGCGAAATGAATGAGCGATCAATCTTGAGCGTGTCGACTGGAAACTGCTTGAGATGGGTGAGCGAGGCATAGCCCGTTCCGAAATCATCCAGCGCGATCTTCACGCCGGCCCCTGAAAGCGTTGCGAGGGTTTGGCTGACCGTCTCAGCCAGTTGCCCCACGAACACGGACTCCGTCACCTCCAGTTCGAGGAGGGACGGTGAAAGCCCCGCATGCGCCAAGCGGTTCAGTATGCGATCGGCGAAGTCGCCCCGCTGAAAATCACCGGGCGCACCATTGATGGCGATGCGTCCGACATCGACGCCGCTGTCTTGCCAGAACAGCAGGTCGGCGATGACGCGCTCGATCATGCGATCGGTCAATTTGGATGAAACGTCGGTGTCATTGAGGGCAGCTCCGATGGCACCAGGCGAGCGCAGGCCGTGGTGGTGGTGCCAGCGCAGAAGGGCTTCGAAGCCCAGACACGCCCCGGAGCGAAGACAGACCTTGGGTTGATAGAAGGGAACGATACGGTCATCGCGCAGCGCTTCGCGCGCGTCGTATAACATCTGGGTCTGACGTTCCGCGGCGGTCTTGAGCTCGGGCCTGAACCAGCAGACCTGGCCGGAGCCCTCGCCCTTGGCTGCGTATAGCGCGAGATCGGCGTTTTTATGGAGCTCTTCGGGATTCTCGCCATCGCAGAAAGCTGTCGCTGAACCTGCGCTCAGGCTCACATCGAGCTGGCGCCCGTTGAATGTCATGGGTTCGCTTACTACCGCAAGAAGTCGTTGAACCGCAGAAACCTCAAGATTGGTTTGCTGTGCAGCGGGGCAGATGATTGCGAACTCATCGCCGCCCAGACGCGCCACGGTTGCATGAGCCGGCGCAGCTTCGAGAAGCCGGGCAGCAATCTCACACAGCAAGGCGTCTCCCGCATCGTGCCCCAGGGTGTCATTAGTGGCCTTGAAGCGATCGACGTCCAGGACGATCAGCTGGACCTGGCCCCCATGGAGGCGTGCCTCCTGAAGCGCCGTTTCCAGGCGCTCGCTGAACAGGACCCGGTTCGGCAGGTTGGTCAGAGCATCGTAGTGGGCCGCCTGCCGCAGCTTCTCCTCATAGCGCTTTTGGCTGGTTACGTCCTGGAGAGAGCCAATGAGTCGAGCGGGCTTGCCCTCCGCATCACGAACGACGTAACCACGGGCGACCAGATGCAGGTAGGCACTATCACCGGCCAAAAACCTGAATTCCTGCGTCCACTGCGTGAGGTCGGGCGCGTCGACGTTTTCGAATTGTCCAAGGACCCGGTCGCGATCTTCGGGGTGAAGGCGTTCGACCCACCATTTGCACGAGGTTCCGTTTAGAGCCTCGGGATACCCCAGCACCGTTGCCGCTGCGCCGCTCCACTCGATACGATCATGCCTGAGCGACACGTCCCAGATTACGTCGTTGGTGGCCAAAGACGCCAGGCGGTAGCGCTCCTCACTGGCCTGTACCGCCTGTTCAGCCGCAACCTGGTCGTGGATGTCTTCAAGGTTTCCATACCAGGAGAGGATCTGACCGTCCGCATCAAGCCGGGGAAGGGCGCGAGCGCGGAACCATCGAAAATCGCCAGCTGCAAGCCGAAGGCGATATCGAAAGTCGGCATGTCCGCCGACATCGGCGGATTGCAATGCGGCGGTCCAGATTTCCTGGACGTGTGGCAGATCGTCGGGGTGAACCGCGGCCGCCCAACCCCACCCGAGAGCTTCTTCACTTCTCATACCAGTCAGCTTCGTCCAGCGGGGACTAAGTTCGATAACAGCGCCGGTTCTGTCGGTGATCCACGGGATTTGCGGGTTGAGCTCGACGGAGTAGCGGTAGTGTTCCTGGCTGGATTGAAGAGCGTCGATGAGGGTACTCATCTCCGAACGCGAGTGCAGCGTTTCCCTGAAGGCGGCATGGCTTTTGGCTAGCGATCGCAGGATGACACCGGACGCCACAAAGAACGTCAGGGCGATGCCCGTCAGATAAGTGTCGGATGAAAAGACCAGTCGCCCCGTGACGGGGAGAGCGCCGAAGAGGAGGACGCACCATCCTGCCATCGGCAGCGCATGCAGACAGTAGCAGCAGCTGATGGATCCCACGAACACGTACAGCGCTATCGAGGTGGTGCGGACCGGCTCGGCTTCGCTCATGAGCAGATAGCCCCAACCTCCGAAAGCAGAACTCAGGATTACCGATGCCGCGACCGTGCCCAGAAGGTAGCGACGGATTCTGGCGGGCTCGGGATTTCTTCCGCGGCGGAACAGCCAGACCGCGGTCCGAACCCCAATCAGCGCGCAAAGCACACCCGGCACTCCGACGCTATGGGCGAACGGCACCTCGCCGTAAGTCGCGGCCGCCAGGAAGAGCATGTTGACGGCCATCAGCGCATACATCAGCGGAATTTGCGTCCGCAGAGCGGAGTACTGCGCCTGAAGCACTGCGGCGGAGCCATGCGCGATCTGGTTACGCGGACTGAATTTCATTGGCGGCATCACTATGTGGCGACTTTGCATGCCCTGATAGACCCGCGGAGTTAAGAATGAGTGTGGGTTGGAGTGATCACAAAGGCTCTTGGTGGGCCGAGACAGGCGCGCCACTGAACCTGGGCGATCGCGCCGCGCACCAATATCCTCTCCTGGATTATGCGCGGAAGCGGCGGCTACGTTGCTCCAACGCCGGGAAATCTTTGCCATGCGCGGAACGGTTCGCCGCAGCGGTAGGTTTGTCTTAACCTCTCGAAGAGCGATGGTGATCCATGGAGAGAAGACGAGAAGCGCAGAGGCGAAATCGAGGGGGTGTGATGCGGGGGCTTGGACGCGGCAGGATTCCGGTCTCGGACGCGGTCTACCGTGACCTGGTGTCGACCCTCTTCACCATGCGATTGCCCATCGCCGGGTTCGGCGCGCTCTACGGCATCGTCGGCGCGCTCATCTACCTGAAGTGGCCCGACAGCTTTATAGCCGGTTTGACCGTTGCGGCGGTCGCGGTCACGGCTGGCCGCATCGTGCTCATCAATCGCTATCATCAGGCTGGAGGCGCTTCCCAGGAGGTTGCCGCCTGCGCCGCTGGGAGCTCGCATATGAGCTGCTGACCTACCTGTTCGCCATTTTGCTGGCGGCTCTCAACGTCCGTGGGCTGACCGCCCACGCCCCTCTGATCCATCTTGCGACGATTAGCCTTGTCTTCACGTTTGGGGCAGGGGTCGTCTCGCGGACCTCCTCGAGATTGCGTCTTTGCATGGTGAGCGTGACACTCGCGGTATTGCCGACGGTGACCGCGATGCTGGTCCACGCTGCCAGCGATCATGCCGAGCGGCTCCATTCCGAATTCTTCCTGCTCGAAGCTTTCCTGCTGATCGCGGTCGGGCTCATGAGTCTGCAATCTGCCGCGCACCTCTATGCGTCGGCGGTGGAGCATCTATCCACCAAGCAGGATATGGCGAAGCTTGCGAAATATGATCCTCTTACCGGTCTGCCAAACCGCCTGCTGGTACGGGAAGCCTTTCAAGAGCTCTTCAGCTTTTCCCGGCGGTCGCAAAGCCAGCTTGCAGTGCATTACCTCGATCTGGATGGCTTCAAGGCGATCAATGATCGTTATGGCCATCCCGCGGGGGATAAGCTGCTGGTCGAGGTCGCACAGCGCCTCCTGTCGACCGTCCGAGCTTCCGATCTCGCATGCCGGCTTGGCGGCGATGAGTTTCTCATCATCCAGTCCGATGTCCGGCACCGCGACCAGGCCGAGCTTTTGGGGCGCCGCATCATCAGGCAGATCAGCGAAGACTATGACATTGAGGGCGCGACCCTGCGGGTCACGGCAAGCATCGGGGTCGCCATGGTGCCGGAGTGCGGGATCGAGTTGGACAGACTGATCGAATGCGCTGACGCGGCACTTTACCAGTCGAAATCGCGAGGCAAAGCTCAGGTCCTATTTTGCAATCCCGACGATGAGCTTCTGACGGGGCGGGCCGTGGCGTAAGTGGTTGATGCTGTCACCGGCACCTCAAATTTGCCTCGGGGCCTGCGAGAAGGCATAGGCGGCGCGTGAATACCAATCTTACCAGCACCATTCTCGCTGCAATCGAGCGCGCACCGCAGTGGGTCCGACACGAATTGGAATCGAAGGACCCGGCCATCCGTTGCCGGGCGGAAGAAACGCTCGCGGCTATCATCTCTAGTGCCCTCGCTGCCACGGAACGCGAGCAGGGACCTGAACGCTGAAGGGGGCGTTAAGTCCGAGAGATCGCTGGAACTCCCCTGCCTTGTCGGGCAAGGGTTGCTGATAGTCCTACGCCTGTCTTGACGGCGCGGTCGTATGCGGGTGGATCCGAGAAAATGGCGGCATTATGAGTACAAATGACCGGAACGAGGACATCGACCCTGCAATACTTGATGCCGGCGAGGGTTCGATTGCCCAGTTCCTGGCACGGGCTAAGCGCCGCGGCATCGTGACCGTCAGCGAGCTGAATGCTGCTTTGCCTCAGGATCAGCTGACTACTGATCAGATCGAGGACGTGATGTCGGCGATGTCGGAAATGGGCATCAACGTCGTCGAGAACGATGAGGCAGAAGACGACGCCGATCCCGCTGTCGACCGGGAAGGCGAAGACGACAATGACCGCAAGGACGACGCGAACGCGGAAGACGACGCTTCCCCGCGGAGGGTCACCGAAAGCAAGAGCGCGGAGTCCCTGGGCCGAACCGACGACCCGGTGCGGATGTACCTGCGTGAGATGGGCACGGTCGAATTGCTGAGCCGCGAAGGCGAAGCGGCCATTGCCAAACGTATCGAAGCCGGCCGGGACATGATGATCCAGGGCCTGTGTGAGAGTCCGCTCACGTTTGATGCCATCATCCAGTGGTCCCAGGCTCTGAACGCCGGCGAGATGCAGCTGCGCGAGATTTTGGATCTCGATGCCATGGTGGCGAAAGAGCCGACGTCCGAGAACCTGACCGAAGACGGGCAGGGTGACGGCAGCGGCGAGATCAGTGAGACGACAGCGGGTCCATCGCTCAAGGACGACACCGATCAAGACGCCAACGCCGAAGAAGTGGACGAGGAAGGTAACCCTGCCAGAGCCAACGCTGAGGCCGAGGACGACGAAGACAATTCCTTGAGCGTAGCGCAGCTGGAGGCCGCCCTCATGCCCGAAGCGCTTGAGATGTTCGCCGTTATCACGGACTTGTTCCGGCAATTCCAAAAGGTCCAGGGCGAGCGTCTCGAGGCGCTCGCCCTCGGGATTGATTTCCCGGCAGACAAAGAAGAGCGATATCACGAGCTGCGGGAAGAGCTGACCGCCAAGGTGGAATCGGTGAAGTTTCACGCAGGGAGGATCGAACACCTTGTCGACAATCTCTACGTCCTGAACCGGCGTCTCACCACGCTGGGTGGCCAGATGCTCCGCCTCGCCGAACGCCACAAGGTCAAGCGTGCCGACTTCCTCGAAACCTACGTCGGCCGCGAGCTCGATGATAGCTGGCTGTCCGAGATGGCAACGCGGGACAAAAAGTGGGCCGCATTTGCGGCAGCCGAAGGCGATGCGGCAGAACGCATTCGCTCCGACGTGGCGGACATAGCGGCCGCTGCCGGTGTGCCGCTTCAGGAATTCCGGCGCATCGTCAACATGGTCCAGAAGGCGGAGCGCGAGGCGCGCATTGCCAAGAAAGAGATGGTCGAGGCGAACCTGCGCCTGGTGATCGCGATCGCCAAGAAGTACATGAACCGCGGCCTGCAATTCCTGGATATCATCCAGGAGGGCAACATCGGGCTGATGAAGGCCGTCGACAAGTTCCAGTACCGCCGCGGCTTCAAATTCTCCACCTACGCAACCTGGTGGATCAGGCAGTCGATCACACGCTCGATCGCTGACCAGGCCCGCACGATCCGTATCCCGGTCCACATGATCGAAACCATCAACAAGCTGGTTCGAACCAACCGTCAGTACCTCCACGAGCACGGTCGTGAGCCGACGCCGGAAGAGATGGCTGAGCGCCTGTCAATGCCGCTCGAAAAGGTCAAACGGGTCCTGAAGATCGCGAAGGAGCCGATCTCTCTGGAGTCTCCCGTTGGCGATGAGGACGACAGTCACCTGGGCGACTTCATCCAGGACGAAAATGCGGTCATTCCCGTGGACGCGGCGATCGAGTCCAACCTCAAGGAAATGATTACCCGCACGCTGGCTTCGCTTACTCCGCGTGAAGAGCGCGTGCTGCGCATGCGCTTCGGCATTGGCATGAATACTGATCACACCCTCGAGGAAGTGGGCCAGCAGTTCTCGGTCACTCGCGAACGCATCCGCCAGATCGAAGCCAAGGCGCTGAGGAAACTCAAGCATCCGAGCCGTTCGCGGATCATGAGAACTTTCCTCGATTAGCAAAGTCGCTGGCCATGCGTGGCGCTCGTCCATGTGACTATGAAGAACCGCTTCTTTACGCTATTTGTTAGCGACATCGAGCAGTCGGGATGTCTGGACTGCCATGTCGCTGGTGATAATTCTTCGCCACCAGCGCTGTAGAATAGGAATCCGAAAACAATGGCCGAACCCGAAAAGCAGTCCGACATCGCCTCGCTGACTGTCGAGCTGCTGAGCGCATACCTTTCCAACAACACGGTGCCGTCGGCAGAACTCGCCGGGCTGATCCAGTCAACCAGGGCCGCTCTGACGCAAGATGCCGCCCCTGTTGAGACTGAAGCGGACACGCCAACATTCACGCCGGCCGTGACGGCCCGCAAGAGCCTGGCGTCGCCTGATCACCTCATCAGCCTCATCGATGGCAAGCCCTACAAGACACTCAAGCGTCACCTGACGCGGCACGGCCTGACCCCCGAAACCTACCGCGAGCGCTACGGTCTTCCGGCCAGCTATCCGATGGTTGCTCCAGCGTTCGCGGCCATGCGCCGTGCGATCGCGGAAAAAATTGGGCTGGGTACCAAAAGGGCGGCCGATGCGGTCGTGCCTGCAGATGCAGTAGCAGGCGCGGATGCTGCGGAAGCGACCGACGTTGCTGCCCCCGTCGCCGTCAAGCCGAAGAAGCAGGCTGCCAAGTCGGCTGCGGCAGAGGCCGCCAAGGCGCCTGCTCGCAAAGCGAAAGCGAACCCGAAACCCACCGCCACTTCAGCGGAAACGGTGACGGCGCCGGTAGCAGACGTAGCGGAAAGCCCAGTTGAGCCGCAGGCCGTAGAGCAGGCGGTCGAAACGCCTAGCGCGCCGAGGACTGCGACGAAGACTGCTGCGAAGGCTCCGGCTCGCGGCGCAGCGCCCAAGAAGCAACCCACGAAGCGCATGGCGCGGACCCCGAAGCCTGCGGCAAAGTCCGAAGCGGCTGCCTCGGTGGCGGAAGGAAGCTCTCCTGTAGAAACCGCGCCTGCGGAAACCACCGATGCCCCGGCCGCTGCAGGAAAGCCGAAGCGCCGCGGCAAGTTGGGTCTGTTTGGGAAGGAAGCGGCTGACACAGACGCTGCAACAGAAACCTCGGCCCTCGCAGCTAGCGCGGCCAAGACGCGGTGGAAGCGTCCCCTCGCGAAGGCTAAGTAATCGTAGCATCGGCCACCCTATCGCTAAGCGGCGGGGTGGCCGGGCGACGATCCCGCTGCGTAGATTAGCCGGACCGGGATGCATACGCAGGGCGTCCGAAATGACCGCTCCGGGGGACTCGACGCCCGCTGCAACCAGAGCGTCGCGTTGAAGATCGACGGTTTGGCGATCGTGGGCCGATGACACTCGCATATATCCCACCAGCATGTACGACAAACGCCTAAAACCGTGTTGTCGTACACTACGTCAAAGCGACAGGGTTTGTCGGCTATTCAGGCGTAGGATTGCCGACCAAAGCCGAGGGATCGCGCAAGGGTGTCCGAAAACATGTGTTTTCCGACTGGGTTCGGCTCTTAAAAGCTGCCGGGCCGCTTCCTCCCAAATTCGCGAGAAAAGTCGGCCGCTTTTGAAAGCGGGCATTTCGATGGTCCTGATACTTCCTGCCTCGCAGAATGTGTGGGGCCTGCGGCAGCTTCACAGCCGACCGGTTGTGACACCGTACGCTCGATAGAAGCGCTAAGGGTTGACGAAACCTGTTGCGGGCATCATCTTCGATTGATGTACGCTCCCGCGACATACAGGCGCTTTCGCCACCACGCCGGGCAACTCGCCGCGCGCCTGTAGCCCGGGCTTTGAGCGGCGTTGCCGCCTGAGTTCGGGCCTTATTCGATCTGATCCTTATGGTCGCGCCGTGTGCGCGCCGGTCTCGAATGGCGGAAAGCTGCTGCAATGGAACAATACACTCTCCCGGCGAATAATCGTCCGGATATCCATCTCACCGCTGGCGAATGCGACGCGCTCTCGGAACTGGCGCTTAGCGCCGAACACAGGGACCCACATTCCTCGGCGATGCTTCTGGCCGAGCTCTATCGCGCCGAGTTGTGCGAGCCGGGCGAACTGCCGGAGCAAACGGTGGCGATGAACTCGCGGATCGACTTCATCGATGAAGGCACTGGCGCGCGCCGCACCGTGCAACTCGTCTATCCGCGCGATGCGGACATAGCTGCGGGACGCGTTTCGATACTGACTCCGATTGGTGCCGGCTTGATCGGCATGACAGCCGGGTCTTCGATCCGCTGGCCGGATCGCGACGGCCATGACCGGCTGTTGCGCATCGTGAGCGTGACGCCGCCCGGAGAGGGTTGAGGCCATGATTGAGGAACTGGCCCGTCACCGCTGCACCGGGGATGACGGCACGCCTTTGTTCGTGGTTGAGCACCGCCATTTCTTCACTTCGCAAGGGGGAGTAGGAGCGCGACAGCATCGCGGCTCGGCCTGGACAACGCTGCTCAACGGCGAGCCTGTGCGCTACATCGACAACCGGACCTTTGAAGTGATCGCGAATGGGTGAGCTGCTTGCCCACGATCCGCAGCGTTGCGACTGTGCGCCCGCAGTCAGGAATCGCGACACGGGAGGCAGGCTGTCGGGCAATGCGACCTGCAACCGCCTGATAGCCAGCTATACGGTCGAAGGAAGCAAGCTGACGATCAGCCTGGCCGGGACGACGATGATGGCGTGCCCGCCTGCGCTGGTGAACCAGGCGCGCAAGCTGGTCGATCTTCTTCGTAAGGTCTCCAGCGACAGCATCGATCACAGCGGCGCGCTTATTTTGACAACCACGTCGGGCAACCAGCTCGTAGCACGGCGCCGACATCTCTTGGAAAGCAGGCCTGATCCTACCTCCTTACGAAGCGGATGTTCCGCTGGAATAAACGATCGGCTGCCACGTCGATTTGACATTAAGGAGGTGTACCGCGATCGCTGGATGCCTCTGCTTGAGACATATAAGCGGTTCATTGATCACGCCGGCCAACTCGCCGCACGCCGCTAGCCCGAGCTCGCGCACATTTGCCGCTTGAGTTCGGGCTCTATTCGATTTTGATCCCGTGGACGCGCGAAGCGCGTCCGCGATCTCGAATAAGCGGGAATCGCACATGTCAGAATTTACTGAAAAGCCGCACCATCTCCTATCGCACCATATCGATGGGATTCGCGTCGTAGAGAATCGTCAGCGGCTAGGCTCAAGACCCAAGCACTTCTTTTCTAACAATTCCTCTTTGGAAATAGAAGACGAAGCGACCACACATTATGAAACTGATTCCAACAGCAGGCTCAGCCGTCTGGGTGGATTTATTGACCTAAACCTTGCTTTGCTAATTCTCGTCGTTGGCGTTCCGACACTTGTTTATTGCGTGATTAGCTCGTCGCTTTGATAGGCCAGATCGGCATCATCGTTCGTGACCGTTGGTATCGCCGGTCATGGACGCTGCGTCGAAGTTTGACGTTGGCAGGGTCACTACCGAACGGTTGTGACTTTGGCTCAAAGGCAGCTTTTAACAATCCCGTGCCCGAAAGCTGCCTGCCTGTGAAACCAAGGCAAAACGTGGCCTGGAGTTCAACTGAGTAGCGGTTGAGTTCGGGATCTGGCAGCTGCTGGCGATGGCCAAAGTGGTTTATCCCGAGGATTGCTATCACTTCATGTGATGCTGCTTGACGTTGGTCCCGCGGCCTAGCGTCGATTTCTTGTGCGGCCGGATATGACAATTGAGGAGTTATACCGACTTGTCCAGCTGTGCATGGGGTGGGGCGACCGAAGCTGGCACGAGGTTCGGATCCACGGGCTTGCCCAGATCGGTCGTCGTCGTGGTCGTGGCGGTGCCGATCTCAGCGAAACGGCCGAAAAAAAGCCGCTTTCGAGCTTTTGCCTGACGCCGGGCGAACGCATTGGTTACGACTATGGTGGCTGGCGCTGCCAGCTTTGCCTGGAGAAGGTAATGCTTGTCGAGCGTCCGCGTTTCGGGCCAATTTGCATTGGCGGCAAATGGAGAGCGCCGCCCGAATGGTGCGGAAGCGGGCGATCGTATATGACCGACCGTAAGCGCGCATTTCGTAGCACGTTGCTTCCGGAGGCAGTGCGGCCATCATCGTTGACGCTGGACGAGACAGGCCACCGCAACGACGTCGGCGGGTCGGGCGTGTCTTTCGAAGTTGAATGGCAGCAGGTCGTCGATATCGGCGTCGTGAGGGCGCTGGGGCAGTTCAGTCAGGACATGGCGTAGCCATCCTCCTGCATTGAAGCGCCAAGGCGACTTCGTACCATGCACCAAGGTGGTTAAATCAATTACGCGGTGTCCCACTCTAAGGCGATGAATGAACGGCCGGATTCGGGCACGTCATTTTGGCTTGGGGACGTCCACAACAGGGGCGGGGCGTGTTAGTGGGGAGTGTTTGGCATCGGGTCGGGTCAAGCCTCGAACAGGGCTGGGAAGGCTCGTCCATTTTGCGATCACCTGCTAGAAGGCCGGCGCTTCACGAAGGGTCTGACCTTGACGACAATACGAAAAGACATGGTGAGCTCACGCAACAAGGGGTTTGAGGCGACGCACCAGGTCATCATCGAAACAGCCGTCAGCCTGATCTCGGGTAAGGGCGTCGACGCTTTGTCGATGGCGGCGATTTCCCGTGCGGCCGGCGTCAACCGCACAACGCTCTATTATCATTTTGCCCACCGCGAGGAACTGATCGAGGCGGTCAAGGACTGGTCCGCGCAGCAACTGACGCGCGGCTTCAGCGACGAGATGCCCCGCGAGGAGCGGATCGCCCACATTACCCGCTTCGTGCTGGAAAACAGCGAAGTCGCCAAGCTGTTTATCGACGACTTCTTGACGCCGGGCGACATCCGGACACGCTATCCGCGCTGGGACGCCTTGGTCTCAGGCATCGCTCGCGATGCGCGCGCGGCGGGGTCCGACAACTTCGACGCGGAGATATACTCACTGATCATGCTGACCGCCGCCTTCATCGCGCCTCGCGTGTTCGTGGGTAGCGTGCGGCCGGACATGCCCGTGGACGAGGTGGTGGACCGGTTCAGCAAGGAGCACCTGCGTGTTCTCAAGCGCGACGGCTTGCTGGACGGATAAGATAACAATTTCGACACATGTGTTGTAATTGTCGGTTAAGCGTGTTTAAGATGGCTTGATAGCGGACCAGCCGAGTCATCCGGCGGACGCGATGGAGAGGAGCCAAGGCGCCATGGCAGGGCAAGCCGCTGTATTCAGTCCGGTATCGCAATCACAGGTCGATTGGCTCGGCACCGATCCCATTCCCGCCGAACCGTTTTACGATCCCAACTTTTATGAACTTGAACGCCAGGCCGTCTTCCTGAAGAGCTGGATTGAGGTCGGCCACGTCTGCGAACTGCCTGAGCCGGGCAGCTTCATCCGCCGCGAGATTGAGTTCGCAAAGGCATCGATCCTAATCGTCAGGGGGAAGGACGGTGCGATCCGCGCTTTTCACAATGTCTGCACGCACCGGGGCACTCAGCTGGTCGAAGCAGAGGCGGGGCGGCAGTCGACGTTCAGTTGCCCCTATCACATGTGGACCTTCGGCACCGACGGTGGGCTGATCTCGGCGCCTGACTTCGGCCAGTTCCATGTGGCGAAGGAGGACTGCTCGCTGCCGAAGGTGGCGGTCGAGGTCTGTGCAGGGCTTATCTTCATCAACTTCGCCGACCGCCCGCCACCGCTGCGCGAATGGCTCGGCGACTTGGCCGACCGGCTCGATGCGTTTCTGGTGGCCCGTGCGACGGCGTTCCACGAATATGTCTACGAAATCGACGCCAATTGGAAGCTGACTTACGACAACTTTCAGGAAAACTACCATTTACGCTTCATTCATCCGCGGTCCGGCGGAGCAGCGACCGGCCCGGACAATCCGTTCGGATATCCGGTCCGCTACGGCTTCCATGGACAGCATCGTACCCAGACGATCTGGTCCAACGTCTCCGCGCCGCCACCTCCGCCGGCCGCGATGCTGGCATACGCAGCAGCGGGCCGGGCTGCAGCGGTAAACGGTCTTGGCCTGAACGACGCGAAGGACTATATCGCGCTGTTCCCGAATTTCTTCCTGTTCGGCTCACCGGTCCAGCATTTCTCCCACGTAATCATGCCTATCGACGCCACTCGCTCGCGCGGCGTGATCCGGGTCTACTGGATCGGCGAGGATTCCTCCGCCAGCGAGAGCTTCGCGCGCGAATTGCTGATGGCCACCGCGCGCGACATCCATGCCGAGGACCGAGCCGTCATCGAGGCCGGGCAGAAGGGCCTGAGCAGCGGCGCGCTCAAGCACATTCACTTCCAGACCCAGGAAGTCCTGTGCCGCCACCTGTACCAGCAGGTCGCCGCGGCGGTGGAGCGTCATCAGGCGCAGAATGTGCGATGACCGCGAACCTTCCCGCCGGTTTCGAAGCCCTCGAACCTTTCGCTGCGAACTGGGCAGGCCGCACCGCGGCGGACCGCGCTGCCGTGCGAGGCGCGTATCCACCCGGCGAACGCGCCGCGTTCCATGCGGCCTGTGCGCCCCTCATCGAAGCAGGTCTCAGCCAACTCGACGCCAAGCCGCTGCGTGACCTCAATGACGAGGAGCGCCGGTTGCTCGACCTTATCCTGACTTATGCCCACGTCTCGCTCGCGATCGACGTGCAGGCGTCCGACGAGGACAGGCACCGACCCCTGCGCGAGGCGATGCGCGTGACGCGCGCGCCAGCCGATTTCTGATCAAATTTGAGCATGGGAGAACGGGGATGGACGTAACCGCAAAGGTCGTCTTCATATCTGGGGGTGGTGGGGGTATCGGCGGCGGTATGGCGATGGCCTTCGCCGAGCGCGGCGCCAGGATCGTCCTTGCCGACATCAATGTCGGATACGCGCAGGAAGAAGCAGACAGGCTTCCCGCCGACAGCGACGTGGCGGTTGTGCAGCTCGACGTCACTGATGCCGACAGCTGGGCGGCGGCAAGATCAGTGGCCGAGGATAGGTTCGGCGCGGTGGACGTGCTCTGCAACAATGCAGGGATTTCGTCGGGCTTCCGGCCCCTAGTCGAGATGTGCGCCGCCGATTTTGAACGGCTGATGAGCATTAACGTGACCGGCGTCTTCCATGGGATCACCGCTTTCGCACCCGGCATGATCGGGCGCGGCCGGGGCCACATCGTCAACACTTCGTCGATGAACGGACTCAATCCCTTCGCCAGCTTCGCAGCCTATTCAGCGAGCAAGTTCGCGGTGCTCGGCCTCTCCGACGCTGTACGCGCCGAACTCGCGCCTGCTGGCGTCGGCGTCTCCACACTGTTCCCGGGGCTGACGCGAAGCCGCATGTCCGAATCTATGTCTTCCGGCCCGGTCTCCTTTGACGAAGCGCGGGCAGCGGCGATCCGGGCGAACATGATGGAGCCGGTGTGGCTCGGCCGCGCGGTGGTACGCGCTGTCGAGGCCAATGAGCCCTACATCATCACCCATCCCGAATACGCAGAGGACGTCAAGGCCCGGTTCGAGCAGGTCCTTTCAGCTTTCGGTGAACCGGCGCAGCCCGGCTACCGTACCGGCCGATCGGCGACTGCGGTAGCCTGAGAAAGAAACCTGCCATCAATAGACCGTAGTGAGCAGACTGGATCGTTTGGGCGATGCTCTTCGAGCCTGAGGCGAACCGGTGGAAGGCGCGTCGTCTCGGCGTTACACTTGCCCGGGCTTTTAGACGATCATGACCCCGGAGCATGCCGGCAGCGCGTCGCAGGAGAGAACATGAACGATACGACCAGCGAGTTTGAAGCGCATGATTTCTTCCGCAGCGATCGGTTCATCGACGATCCCTACGGCTATTTTGATTACCTGAGAGACCAGTCTCCGGTGATGCGTGAGGCGCATCAGGGCATATTCAGAGACCAGGGCAAAACGGGGGCTGGAGTTCAACTGAGTAGCGGTTGAGCTCGGGATAGGGCAGCTGCTGGCGATGGCCAAAGTGGTTTATCCCGAGGATCGCTATCAGCTTCACGTGATGCTACTTGACGTTAGTCCTGCGCCTTGGCGTCGATTGCTTGTGCGGCCGGATATGACAATTGACGAGCTTCACCTACTGATCCAGCTGTGCATGGGATGGGGCGACCGAAGCTGGCACGAGTTTCGGATTCACGGGCTTGCCCAGTTCGGTCGTCGCCGGGGTTATGGCGGTTCCGATCTCAGCGAAACGGCAGAAAAGCCGCTTTCGAGCTTTTGCCTGAAGCCGGGCGAACGCATTGGTTACGACTATGGTGGCTGGCGCTGCCAGCTCCGCCTGGAGAAGGTAATGCTTGTCGAGCGTCCGCGTTTCTGGCCAATTTGCATTGGCGGCAAATGGGGAGCGCCGCCGGAATGGTGCGGAAGCGGGCGATCGTATATGACCGACCCTCAGCGCATTCGCCACCCATTCGAGGTCATCGATCTTCTCGCCGATCTATTGGACGAGGTGCTGGAGGATGCGGGACAGTTCCGGGAGCGGGCGAAGCAGGTCATCGAATGGAGCCGCTGGATGCATTTCGACAGGGCCCTGCTCAACACCAGCCTTCGCTCGGCAAAACTGGCCTGGGTTGAGGCGATGGACGATGCATTTTCGTTTGCAACTGGTGATTGAGGATGCCGACGGCGTGATTGTCGAGACCGATCAACTAGCCAGCCTTGAGCGTGTCGGATTTGGGCCGGCGACAGCTGGACTGACGCTGGACGAGGCTAAATCGCTGCTCGCTGCTTGTCAGAAACACATGATTCTGGCGCAGGCGAGGGACTACGAAACCATGATCAAACCTTGCCTGGCATGTGCGTTGCCTCGCTCGGTCAAGAGCGCCAGCAATATCGTCTTGCGAACCCTGTTCGGCTCGCTGACGATTCCATCGCAGCGCCTTTACCACTGCCGATGTGCGTGCGCGAAGCGATCCAGTTTCAGCCCGATCGCCGCCCTGTTTCCCGAACGGTCAACGCCTGAGCTGGTCTATCTCCAGACCAAATGGGCCTCGCTCATGTCCTATGGCCTGACATGCGATCTGCTCGCGGATATTCTGCCGCTCGAGCATCGATTATCGCCGCGGTCGGTCCGGCGACAACTGCATCGGGTGGCGAATTGCCTCGAAGCCGACCTTGGTGACGAGATTGGCATGATCAACACCCAGTCATCTATGCCAGACGGCAAGGACCGGCCGCCCGCGCCTATGACGGTCGGCTTGGACGGGGACTATGTCCATGCACGCGAGGGCAGCAACCGCAAGGCGGGCTGGTTCGAGGTGATGGTCGGCAAAAGCGTTCCCGACAAAGGCGATGCCAAATGCTTCGCCATGGTTCAATCGCTCGACACAAGACCACGGCGACGATTGGGCGCTGTACTTGATGCACAAGGCCTTGCCAGAGGGCAGAGCATTCACTTTGTTTCCGATGGCGGCGATACCGTGCGCAATCTTCAGCTGCACCTGCATGGCGAAGCTGAGCACTGGCTCGATTGGTTCCATATCACCATGCGGATCACCGTCATGCGGCAGATGGCCAAATCGATTGTCAGCATTGATACAACCGATCTCTCGGATCGCATCGACCGCGACCTGGCTCGGATCAAATGGCTGTTATGGCAGGGCAATCATGTCGACGGTGCGGAAGCGGCCGACCTGCTCACCTGGGATCTTGAACTCGCCGACAATAAGGAAGTCGCCGCTAAGCTCGAGAAGGCACTTAGCGAATTCAGCGTCTATATCCGTAGGAATGCCGACTTCATCACCAATTATGGCGACAAGTGGCGCAACGGTGAACGCATCTCTTCCGGTTTCACGGAATCGGCTGTCAATCAGGTCCTGTCACGCCGCATGGTCAAGAAGCAGCAAATGCGTTGGACCAAGGTCGGCGCCCACCTGCTTCTCCAGACCCGAACCCAGACCCTCAATGGCGATTTGCGGCGTTGCTTCCAGCGTTGGTATCCCGATATGAAATCTGCCGCATAGCCCCCATTTTGCCCTGGTCTCTTTGTCCACCGCGAAGACATGGAAGCGCAAGGCTACGGGCACTATCTCGCGCAGGTGGAATGAGTTCCAGCCGTTTCCGGCGCGCCGATTTGGTCAGGCCGTCTTGCGCAGCCGCCCTGCTCAAGTCAGGCTGACGTGCCGGCGTTGATGCTCATGGATCTACGCGGCTGAAGGTGTTAACTTCAGGAACCGCTGCGACAGGCCATGATAAAGCTTTTCCTTGCAGATCAGTTGCGCAGCAAACTCACCAATGAGCGCTGCTGCGAGCAGAGGCATCATCAAGCCGCGGCTTGCAGTCGTTTCCGAGATAATGATGACTGCGGTTAGCGGTGCGCGTACAACGCCCGTAAAATAGGCGACCATCCCAAGCAGCACGACTGCTCCTGCCGGGTAGTCGGGGAATATGCCGCGAAGCAGATCACCGATACCCGCGCCAATCGAGAGCGATGGCGCGAAAATCCCGCCCGGTAATCCGGAGACGGCCGTAGCCAATGTCGTAGCGAACTTTGCGGGCGCGAACCACAAGGGGACGCGGTTGCCGGTGATGATGCCATTGGCGGTCTCGTACCCAGTGCCCCACGTCAGGGCCGTGGAGACTCCAAGAATGGCAACCACACAGCCGCACGCGGCCGCAAAAGCTATCGGGTGCGCGCGCAACCACAGCATTGGGCGGATCGGGGAAGTTCCGGCTGCAAGCATCAACCGAGAAAATAGCCCTCCTGCGAGACCTCCAGCAATACCGGCGACCGGTGCGGCGACGATCGCTTGTGTGACGCCAAGCGTCTGCCGCATCGCCCCAAAATAAATGTAATCGCCAGCGATGCCCAAGCTGATCATGCCGGCGATCAGGACCGCCGCCATGACCAGTAAAGTCATCCGCTGCTCGTACGCGGCCGCCAGTTCCTCGATAGCGAAAGCAACCCCGGCCAGCGGCGTGTTGAATGCCGCCGCGACACCCGCCGCGCCCCCCGCAATGTAGACTGATGATCGTATAGGTATGCGCAGCAGGCGATGCATTCGCCCCATTATGGCGGCAGCGATCTGGACCGTCGGGCCTTCACGCCCAACCGAAGCACCGACTAGCAGACCGCCCGCAGTAAGAATGAACTTGGCAATCGCTGTGCGGCCCGCCACCAAGGTCGAAAGTGCGTCTTCGGGGTTTTTTGTCGCGGCCATGACCTGCGGAATGCCCGAACCCTTTGCGAGAGGTGCATAGCGGTTCGTAAGCCACGCTATCCCCGCAAAACCTAAAGGGGTGGCGAATAGAGGAGCCCACCACCACCGTGCGAAGAACGCATGAAATAGGCCGTTTGCTCTGTCCGCGACATCCGCGAACAGCAATGCGACAATGCCGACGAGAACGGCACCTCCCAAAATGGCCACCCGCCGCCGCCACACCAGTGCTTCTGGTCCGTGCCTTCGCAGCGCTATCCGAACGCGGCGCGGCAGGAGGCGCTTTAACGACATTATGTCTCTAAACCTTCGGTTTGGCATGCAGGTCGCTCGATACGACGGCTGACTTCTCACGGTCTCATGGGTCTCTTCGACCGGCATGTCCACCCCACTCGCCGCAATTTTGGCGAGTGCGGACAGCACTACAGGCTTGCCCTATCATGTTTTGAATCTGGAGGTTTGGCCATGCATTTGAGCCCTTTGCGCAACCGTGTGGTAGTCCGCCGGATCGACGAGCAGGAGAAGACTTCGGGCTCCGGGATAACCACCAAATAATGGCACCGGTTCCAGCCCGCCCGTGCCCAATCATTCGCACGATATGTTTAAGGCGTTGGCGCGGGTGCTATCGCCGCAGTCGATCGTGTCCCATTGCGTTCTCTTGTCTTATGACATTTCCGCCTGCTGGGGCATCATGAGATGCCCGATCCGGGGTGGCCACCCCGGATCGGGCGGAAGGGGATGGATCGAAGTTGTCTCGGTCGTTGAGGGCCGTCGATTAGTGTGATCACCCCTTTCTTTTCCAACAGGCCTGGACGGAAACCAGGGCTTCGGGCCCGGATGACAAGAATAGGACAGCGGAAAAGATGGAAAACTCCCTACCACAAACGGTTGGCATCGACATCTCCAAAGCAACCCTTGATGTGTTTGCCCATCCCACGGGCTGTGAGCGACAGTTCGCAAATTCGGCCAAGGGGCACAAAGAACTGATAAGCTGGCTCGCCCAGTGGCAGATCGAGCGGATCGCCTATGAAGCCACTGGCGCGTATCACCGTCAGTTGGAGCAGGCGCTGACAGATCTGCCCTGCGTAAAATTGAATCCGGCCCGCGCACGCCGGTTTGCCCAGGCTGCGGGCACGCTCGCCAAAACCGACAAGATTGACGCGGCGATCCTGGCTCGCATGGCCACGACACTTCAGCCTCCGATCCGCCCGGCAACTACGCCGCAACAGGCTAGGCTCGCCGAGTTAATCAGCGCTCGCGATGGCCTGATCCGCGATAAGATTGCCATCCAGAATCAAGCAAAGAACCTGACGGTGCCGCTGCTCAAGCGGCAGTATAAGCATCGTCTAGCCCAGATCGACAGGCATATCGAGCAGGTTGATGCAGAAATTGCTGCGGGCATCGCGGCTGACCCGGCGCTGGCGCGCCGCCACCAAATTATCTCTAGCATTGCTGGCGTCGGCATACGTACCGCCGATCAACTGGTTGCCACTATGCCCGAACTGGGCGCGCTCGATCCCAAGCAAGCTGCTTCCCTCGCTGGCCTTGCTCCTGTCACTCGCCAATCGGGACAATGGAAAGGGCGCAGCTTCATCCAGGGTGGAAGGGCCAATGTTCGACGTGCGCTTTACATGCCGGCCCTTGTCGCTGCCCGCTACAACCCAGACCTCAAAGCCAAATATCAAAGCCTCATCAACGCCGGAAAGCCACCAAAGGTCGCCGTCGTCACGTTGATGCGCAAGCTCGTCGTGATGGCAAATGCCCTTATCAAAGCCGATAGATTATGGATCGCCGATCGTGCTTGCGCATAACGGAAACTAATCGCCACCGTCAACAGCTGAACTTTTGCGGTTCGTCCGACGCGTGCTGGGTTCTAGGGTTCTCTCCGCGGTCGTCGCGCGGGACGCCGCATGCTAGCGTTCAAAGTAGGGTGAATCTAAGTGGTGTGCGCGGTCCGTGCCGCACTAATGGGAGCGATCTCACCCTCGATAAGCGTCCAGCCAGACGCATTCTGTCACGCTTGAGTTCAGCGCATTCTTCCAGATCTCAGTCAGGCCATGGCCACCTCCCGGAATGCCGTGTTGGTTCGCCACATTGCATGCAATGTTACCGCAAGCTTTCTGGCCAGCGCGACTTTCGCTTTGCGGGGCCCGGTTCGGCCGGCGATCGCCTGTGCCTACTCCGCGCGGCCATTGATGCAGGTCCCCGATCAACGTGCCGACATCAAGCGAGAAGCGATCATCGTCTGGATGTGGGCCGCCCGGATGACTGGCAGAGGCGTGGGCAAGGAACATCGTACTGCCGTCAAGTTCGAGCGTCGCGTTCCATCGAGCGGCCACCTGCGCACGCGCCCGTCCCAGCTCCTCCTCTTCCTGCGCCGCGGCGTCGGGCTCGAGCGCTATTTCAGGTACAGGAACACATCGTGCGGTGCCGACGAGAGCCTTCAACCCAGCCTCGATAGCTTCCGTGATCCGCAGCTCTAGCGTAGCTTCAGCATTCCTGCCCGACCAGGCTCGCCGCGTGGCGTTCGCACTGCCCAGCCACAGAGTGCAGTGCCGGTTCGACAGAGGGGCCAGCACGCGATCGTGCCTTGGTCGCGGATGCCATGGGATCAGGCTATCCGTGGGCGTGAAGGGAGGCTGGCTCGTCTCACCCGCCTGACGCCAGTGCGCCGAGAAACTTGCCCATCAGATCCGCGACCCGCCGTTGGCGCAGGATACGCAGATCCCGCACTTCCTCGTTGTCGCCAGCATCCCCATCGTTATCCTCGAAGCGTGCGACAGCGACCGGCCCATCGCGGCGGTATGATTGATCGGGATCGTCATGAACGAAGCGCGTCTTCAACTTCGCGAGCGCCTCCTGCACCGCATCGGCATGCGGCCCCGCCAAGGCTACCTTGAAGGCGTCGATCGCCTCATCGAGCCCGCCCGGATGATGCTCGAGGCAATAGACGAGGTCGTGCGCGTCCTTGCGCGCATTGCGGTGATCGAAGGCAAAGGCCTTGAGGCAGGTGAAGCTGACGATGTTCGCATAGCGCACCGTCTCGGTGGCCAGCCCGCCCCCGCCCAGCAATTCGGCAGTGAGCTCGGTTTTGTCGTGCAGGTCGAACACCATTGACGCATGCGGGATGTTGAGCGCGGAAACGTTGCCCTCGGTCGGGAGCACCTTGACCTTGCCGCCGCCAAGTTCGGGATGCTCGGCGAGGAATTCGAGGATCATGGTCGCGCCCGTCTCCAGACGCGCCTCCCAGCGCCAGGAGACCTTCACGCCCTTGTCGTTGGTCCCGCGATCGAACCCCATCGCATGAAGGTTCTCCTCCAGCGTGCTATAGGCTTCGGTGTCGGTCAGGATTGCCACGTCGACGACGACATCCACGTCGCCGGTGCCGGCATGCAGGGGCACCTCCGGTGGCCGCGCGGCAACAAGGTAGCGCGGTGTCAGGCCGCCCACGAGGAAGACGGTGTCCTTCCAGGGCCCGAAGCCCCGAAGGAGTGTGACGAGCACGCGCTCTGCCGCTTCGGTGACGCCGCTGTCGTAGGCGGCAAAGGTATTGGGTTTCGTCATTATCCTGCCAGTCGCTGGGCGCGGAGGTGGTCGGCCATTTCCCTGGCTCGACCGGACCCCTGCAAGAGATCGAGATAGACCTGAACCGGTGGCGCATAGGCAATGCCGTCGATCCGCTCGCCCACAGCAATGTCGCGCTTGCCGGCCTCCTCGATCACGCCAAGGTTCCAGCCCTCAGACACGGGCCGGGCGTCGAGACGCGAGAGGACCTCGCTGTGAAGGCGTCCGCTCTGGATCCGACACCGGAGCTGAGAGATCGCGGAGAGATAGGGCGCATAGGCTTGCGCGGCCGCCTCGGCCGTCACCGCATATTGGGCACCTACGTCGTGGCAAGCCGCGTCGAGCCGTCGCGCAAGCTCGCCGGCATCTCCGCCCGGGACATAATAGCGCTCAATTCGAGGCGGCTTCTGATCGCCGATCAGGCGAGCCCACTCATCGAGAACGGGACCTCGCTCGCGCAGCCGGCGCATCTTGGCAGGCCCCGCCCCATCCACCTCAAGCCAATCCCGCCGCTCCATCTCGGTCAGGGTCTCCGACGCGGTTGCCGGCGACACGCCGGTCTCCTCCGCCAGATCCTTCACGCTGACCCAGTTGGGCGCGGCCTCGACAACCGCCTGGACGATGCGTGCGCGCTGTCCCTGAAAGATCGAACCGAGGGCGCGGCCCGCCTTTTTGGGCGGGGGGCGGTCGATCAGCACATAGGCACCCGACGACGGGACGAAGAGCGAGCCACCGGGGTCGAAATAGCCGACGCCTTCCTGCTGGAGGATATCGCGTGCGCCCTTCGAGATCGCGCCTGCGATCAGCATCGGGATCTTCTCGCCTGATCCGCCCATATGGTCGAGATAGTCGCGGAGCTGCCAGATCTGCTGACGAACATCGCGGGGAAAAAGCTCGCGCTTGGCCTCCACCACGAGTTCGAAGTGGTGGTGATTGAGACGCACATCGAGCAGGCCATCTGGGGCATATCGACCACCGGATCGCTCTTCACAAAGGCGCTCCTGCACCGATGCGCCGGGCAGTGCCGAGACGGCACGGCTCAGCTCGTCGAGCAGCTGTCCTTCTTCAATCTCGAAATTTCTCATATTCGACCACCAGTGAATAACGCCCCTTTATCGAATATTCGACAAATAAGCAATATTCGCTGTGCAGCAAATTTGGACCTGCCGCTTCGTAGACCTGCCGCGCGGCTTCGCGGGCCATTCCAAAGCCGACCACGTCGATCATCGAGCCGTCCTTGAAAGTGCCTGGCATGTCGCTAGTAAGCGCCTGCGCGACGATTTCGACCGAGCTGTCGATCGCGTGACGGGCGGCAAAGTCTGCGGACACCAGCACGGCCGCTGCGGCACCGCAAGTCGGCGGGCAGGCCTGGAAACGGGTGATCGGACCGAACAGATGCTTCGATCCCATGACCTCCTCCAACGAAAGCGGTGCGCGCAGCAGGGCCATCGGATTGTTGGCGGCATGGCGGCGGGCCTTGACGCTGATCATGGCGAAGGCTTCGTCGCTGGTGCCGTAGCGGGCCTGATGATCCAGCTCCGCACCGCCGAACTGCTGCGCCGCGAACGGCACGTCAAGGTCGGTGCCCTGTATCTCGTCCGGCCGGGAGAGTCCAAGGTCGAGCGTGCGCTTGCGGTCATTGAAGACCATGCCCAAAGCGCCCGGCACCATCTGCTTGAAGCCGACCGCCAGCACGCAGTCTGCCGCGCCCAGCGCGATCATCTGCCGGGCAAGGTAGAGGGCGGTTGATCCGGTCGCGCAGTTCTTGTTGACGTTGACGATAGGAATGCCTGTGATCCCGACCCGGTACAGCGCCGACTGGCCCGCCGTGGAATCGCCGTAGACATACCCCGCGAAGGCCTGCTGCACCTGGTCGTAGGACAATCCGGCGTCGGTCAGGGCCAGGCGTATCGCCTGTTCGGCCATGATTTCCTCGGGTTCGCCCCGGCGGCCCAGGCGCAGCTGATCGCGGCAATGTAGAGCTACGCGTTCATCACCTCGCGCATGTCGGTGGTCCGACGCCGCCCGCCACGCTTCGCGGGAGGAATGAACGGCGCTGCCAGCTGCCACTCGCGATGCGTCCTAACACTTGAATAACGCTGCCCTCGTCGGCCATGCTCCTGTCGAGCGATGCAAGTTCATGCCATCGATCTCCCCATCTCTTCGCAAGAACGCCGTGAATCACAAATGGCTAGTATCGCTCAATAACTCTCCGGTCAGGCTCTCAGATTTCGGATCTGCCGAGATAAATTAAAATGCTAGTCGCAAAATCGCAGCGGCTACTGATCTCAAGACTACGTTGCAAAAAAAGCGTTCTGAGCACGGTAAATGTGATTTTTCATGATTGTGCTTGCCCATGAGGGGTCCTTGATCTCAAATGCTGCGATGAGTTCGTTGTGGTCGGTTAGCGCTTTTTCAAGCTGGGCACGACTATAGCGCCGCAGGGTCTGCGGCACGATCGGGACCGCGACCAAGCGTTCCAGCACGATCTCCAGTACCTCGGATCTGGTCACTTCAAGCAACACCTGATGGAAAGTGGTGTTTTGATCGACGATCGTCGCGATGTCGGGATCGGTCTGCGTGATCGCGAACCGGTAGAGTTCGCTGGTGCGCTTGAGGCGGTCAATGTCGTCCGGCCCGATGAGCAACGCCACGCGCTCGGCGACATAGGGCTCGACCATCAGCCGCAATGCGAACACGTCCTTCATCGCCGTCTCGGACCAGATCCGCACATAGGACCGCTGCCGATCCCGCTCGATCAGCTTCTCGCCCTCAAGCCGCCGGATCGCCTCGCGCACTGGGGTACGGGAAATCGCGCACGCGGTCGCGACGTCCTCCTCGCGCACCTGGGTTCCCGGCGCCAGGCTGCCATCCAGGATCCTAGTGCGAACCGCATGATAAGCCCGGTCACTCGCCTTTGACATCTTCGTCCTACCTGTTGGGGCCGCCAGCTTCGCAAAACCACTGCGGCATGCCCGGCCTACGTTCGAACGCGGACAAAATCCACTTGCTGACCTCACTTGATGCGACACGGACTTAGCTCGACGCAATCAGCCTATCTATCAATTTCGTATTCAAAATTGCGATGAACGGAGTTTGATTGAACCAATGGCTTTATGTCGGTCGCTTTACGCAGACGCACCGGGCATTGCTTCGATGCACGAAGGCCGCACCAAAAAACTGATAGCAGGAGGGAGGAATTTCCATGCCAAATCAGCTTCGGACCGGCTGACCGTCCGATGATCGTTCCCCATTTATAACCGCCAGTCGGATGGAACGTACACAATCTCTTCCGGGAAAGGGTGGTGAGGGAGACCTTTCGCCCAAGCCGCGCATAGATGCGGCGCGATAATATGGCCGTCAGGGGAACAGATGGTGGCTTATAAACAGGGGAAAGCAGCATGATACGGTTCGATACTCTTCGGCACGGCCTGGTTTCGTCGATTGCACTTGCGATCAACTGCGCGGCGATGCCGGCATTCGCCCAGTCCGCCAGCGAGGAGCCGCTCGGCGACATCGTCGTCACCGGGGCACGGTTACGGCAAGAAAGCGTCCAGAAAGTTCCGATCGCGATCACCGCATATTCGGCGGAGGACCTCGAGAAGCGTAACATCAGCAACCTGAACGACCTGACCAATTCGACGCCGGGCATCGCGATCACCTCGATCGCCGGCGGCACTCTGCAGATGGTCTACATCCGCGGCCAGGCACCGGCCAACACCACCAACGACCTGAACGTCGAGGCCAACGTGGGCGTCTTCATCGACGGCATCTACCAGACCAGCCGCAACACCATCGACATCATCTCGGTGCTCGACGTCGGCAGCATAGAAGTGGCGCGCGGGCCGCAGAGTGCGCTGTTCGGTCGCTCGACGTTCGCGGGCGCACTGTCGATCGCCACGCGTGCACCGGTCGACCGGTTCGAGGGCAACGTCCAAGGCACCGTTGGCACCAACGAGGACTATCGCCTTCGCGGCAGCATTTCGGCGCCGCTGACCGAGACCCTATCGGTGCGGGTCGGGGGCGGCTACCTGTCCTACGACGGCTACGGCAAGAACGCCGCGAACCGGAACGACAAACTGGGCGGTACCGAGAAGTACGCGTTGAGCGGAGCTATCGAGTTCCGGCCGACGCCGGAACTGACCGCGCTGCTATCGGGCTTCGTGACCCACTCCAAGACCGAACTGACCCCGTCGAGCGTGTTGCCAATCTCGATCTTCAACTGTGGCAACGTCAACGCCGCGACCGGTTTGCGCACGCGCTACTGCGGGCCCCTGACCACGCCGGAAACGAGCGACCTGTCGCCCAACCTGCCCGACACCACAGCGCGGACTCGGCAGGTGTCGTTGAACCTGAACTGGCGCCGTTCTGGCGTTTCGGCCACCAGCATTACTGCGTTCACCGGTGCCGAGAACCGCACTTACAACGACTACGACGGCAGTTCGCTGGGCTCGTTCGTGGGCGTGTGCACCGCGGGCATCGCCTGCTTCCCGGCGGGTGCCTACAGCAGAACCACCAACGTCAACCTGGTGACTTCCGGTCGTGAACGGGTGCGCACGTTTAGCCAGGAAGTTCGCCTGCAGTCGGACACCGATGCGCCGTTCCAGTGGCTGTCCGGCATCAGCTACTTCAGTTCGCGCATCCCGCTGGCGGCGCTCGGCCTGGGCGCAGACAGGTCCGGGCTGGCGGCGAACGAGCGGGTGGTGCAAGTGAGTCCACCGATCAATCCGGCACCGATTGGCTTCGGCGGCTATGATTTCAGCACCAACCCGTTTCTGACCAACGACTGGGCGAACAACCAGCTGTTCGCTACCTACAGCCGCGCCAGCACCAAGACCATGTCGGTGTTCGGATCGCTGTCGTATCGCCTGGGTGACCTACGGGCCAGCGCCGAGGGTCGCTACAACAGCGACCGCAAGCGGGCGCAGGTGTTCTCCGTCCTCAATCCGCTGGCACAGCCGGGATTCAACCAGCCGATCGATGGCACGACGATCCCGGAAGCGGGCGTGTTCCCGGTGGCCGGGCCGCAGTTCGCGCGCACCTTCAACAGCTTCGCCCCGCGCTTCACTTTGGATTATCAGGCGACCCCGGACATCTTCTTCTATGCATCGGCTGCCAAGGGGATCCGTTCCGGCGGCTTCAACACCGGCAATGCGGTCAGCCCGACGGGCATCCTTGCCGAGGAAGTAGCGTACCAGGAGGAAAGTAACTGGACCTACGAGGCCGGCGTGAAGTCGCAGCTGTTCGACCGGCGCCTGCAGTTGAACGCCAGCTACTTCCATATCGACTGGAGCAACGCGCAGATCACTGCCTTCACCAACAACCCGACCTCGCAGGGAGCCAACGCGATCGTCCGCAACGCCGGCGATCTCAAGACCGACGGCTTCGAGGTCCAGGCCGACCTGCGGCTGATCGACCAGCTCAGCATCGGCGGCAGCGTCGTCTACTCCGACCCGAAGTTCCAGGCCGGCGCGTATGATTCCGCCACCACCTGTCTGGTCGGCTCAGGCGTTACCGCAACCGCTGCGCCCGGTTGCCCGGATGTGATCATCGTCGACACGCCCAGCGGAAAGCGCGCCGCCACTTCGCTCGAAGGACGGCGGCCGGCACGGTCGGTCAAGCTGCAGTGGAACGTCCACGCCGCTGCCGACGTGCCGCTCGGCGAGGACTGGAAGATGACCGGGCGGGTCGATGTGTCGCGGTCGGGGCAGACTTATGCCGATGCCACGAACCTGACATCGTTCGGTGCGCGCACGCTGACCAATGTCCGCCTGGGGGTAGAAAGCGAGCGCTACAGCATCGCGTTCTGGGCGAACAACCTGTTCGACGTGACCTACACCGCCAATGCCATCGGCCAGCCGCGCGCGGGGATCCCCTTCGCGTTCTTCCCTTACGAGGTCTACCTCGGCGAAAGCCGCCGCATGGGGGTGACTGCCGGCTACAAGTTCTGACCTTTTCCAACCGGCAGGCACGAACATGGCGTTCGTGCCTGCCGGGCGTTTCCGCTTCAATCTGGCAGCCAGGAACATCGAGTAATGAGTGACTTCAAACTTACCCGCCGCGAAGGGTTCGGCTTTGCCGCGCTCGCTGCCGGCCTCACCGCCGTTCCGGCACTGGCCGCGTCGGCGACCGGCAAGGGTGCGGGCAAGATCGACTTCAAGGATCCCAAGTGGAACCGCGATACTTTCGCGCGCCTTGATGGCGATACCGATACCAGCAAGGAGAAGTGCGGCTGGATCAAGGGGCGGGCGATGGGCGTGCGTGAGAACGAGAAGGTTCGCCCGCTGTTCGACGTCGAGGGCTTCAGCTTCACTCGCCTGCAGAAGCTGGATGACGGCAGCTGGCGCAAGCTGCTGCGCGAGATCGTGTTCTATCGCGACCTCGAGACCGGCAAGATCCTGGAGACGTGGCGCAACCCCTACACTAACGAGGACGTCAAGGTCGTCCCGATCGCCAACGATCCGTTCAACTTCACAATCAGCGAATTCGAACCCGAGCCACCATCCTACGGTGGCCTCAATCAGGACAAGCCGCCGCGTCGCCCGCTGCTGCTCGACTGGCAGGAAGCGCCAGGCGGTATGATCCTGCTGAACACCCGCATCGACCTTTACTATCCTAATGCCCTGCGTCCCGACAAATGGGTGCGGGAATCCTCGGGCTGGATGAACCGAGTCTCGGAATACTTCACGTACTACATGAAGCGTGAAGACGTGGCGAACACGCGCCTGACCCACATCCCGCATGTCGGTTCGTGGACCCGCATCACCCCGTGGCTGCCGTGGATGATGATGGGCCAGGCCCAGGGCCACATCAATTGCGTCACCAGCTACGGCTCGGTGGACGGCGAGCGCGAACTGGCACCGGACATCGTCGCCGCTGCGCGTGCGATGGACGAGAAGTGGCTGCATGCGCCGACCGAGGATTACGGTCCGTCGCTGTCGAGCCTGGAGAACTTCGCGCGTGAACAGACGCCGTCGCCAGTGCCCGCGGGATGGAACCCGCCGCAGCCGCCCAAGGCGGTCGGCCCGCTGCCGGCCACCGCGAAGTGACGGGAAGGGCGCCGGCCAAGTCGGTGCCCTTCGTTGTTTGAGGAAAGGATGGTTGGCATGAAGCTGGGAAGACGCGACGCCGTGAAACTGGTCAGCGCCGGGCTGGCGCTTGGGGCCACGTCCACCGCGACCCTCGCCAGGACACGGGTTGCCGCACCGGTGGCAGGCACTCCGGAAGGGCGCTTCCGCTCCTACATGATGATGCGGGCCGCGCTCGATGAACGACTGGTGATCGGCTACGTCAGTGGCAGCTATTTCGGGGTCGTGGGCGCCGAAGTCACTCCGCTATGGGATGTGGTCGGCGCCACCTTCGCGCGCTATCGCAAGCGGCCGAACGGCGGCTACGACGGCGTTACCGGTGAGATCGCCCATTTCCTCGATCCAGGGACCGGCGAGGCGGCCGGTCGCTTCCTCAATCCCTACACCGGCAAGTGGATGACCGATCCGCGCAACAACCTGCCGCCAAGCCGGCTCACGCTGTTGCCGACGCTGGAACTGGAAGTCCCCAAACTCTTGCCCGGGACCCGTTTCGACCACGTCATCAAGGTACCCGAAGTGCGCGGCGACGACACCTGGATCACCGAAGTGACGCGCGTCGGCATGCCAGCGCCTCCCGGAACGCCGGGATTCAATTATAGCGAGATGGTCACCCTGCACGCCCGTACCGCCGATCTGCAGCGGACCGACGTGGCGCGGGTTCCGTGCCTCACCAGCTTCACCAACGTGGTCGATTGGCGGCCGTGGATGGACATGGCTGGGCATCCCGGCCACCTCACCGCCATCGGCAGCGGCCGGTACGGGGTGACTCTGAAAGACCTCCCGGACCGCTGGACGGTCGCTACGCGCAAGCAGTTTCCCGCTTTCCTAGACGACCCTGGGGCGCTGCTCGATCCGCTCTGGAACGGCTGACGCAAGTAGGGGGGAGCGCCTTGGCCGCTCCCCCATCCATCTTACTTCTGCGGCTGAGGCCGCTTTTTGCCTCGACGCCACTCGATCCCACGCAGGATGATGTTGGGCAGCTTGCTGTTGTCCCATTCGGGCGTCGGCGCCGGACTGTCACCGAGGCGCAGCACCACCGTGCGGGTTGCCGGCGATACGTAGACCACCTGGTTCGAGTTGCCATCGAACAGGAACAGATCCTTGTCGAGGTAGGGCTCGCCATGCAGCACCTGCGGGCCGGGCTTGCCGACCGCACCGAAGCCGCGGCGATTTGCGTAGGGACCGGCCACCCACAGCCCCATGCCATAGTGCGGGTTTTGCGGGGTTCCGTGGGCCATGTCGGCAGCGTAACCCTTTGGCAGCAGACGCTTGCCATTCGCCATCCCGTCATCGAGCAGCAGCACCGCAAGCCGCAGCCAGCTTTCTGCGGGCAGGGTCATGCAGCACCCGGAATGGGCGAGGCCGCCGGGGCGATCGACCCAGATCTCGCCTCCTTCGGCGCCGAGCGGTGCAAGCACCTGCTTGCCGATGAACTCGCCATAGCGGACCCCCGTGGCACGTTCGATCAGCACCGCGACCAGTTCCGCCGTGGCGTTGCCATAACCGTAGTAGCTGCCGGGCTTATGGGTCAGCGGATAGTGTGCTACAAGGTAGGGCCCATGGTCGGGCGAGAGATAGGCGCGGTTCAAAGGGTGATCGGGATCGCTGCTCGCGGCTTGTTCCATAAGGCCCGATCGCATGTCGAGCAGGTGGCGCACGGTCATCGCCGCCTTGGCGGAGCCCCGCCACTCGGGAATGAAGTCTGTCAGTGGCTGGTTGACCGAGCGGATTTTGCCGAGTGCGATGGCGCGGCCGACCGCGATAGCGCCAAGTGGTTTGGACAGGGATTTCGAGACGATCTGGGCGGAGCGGTCGCCGCCCTTGAAGTATTCCGCGCGCTGAACCTTGCCGTTGCGCCAGACGATGAACGCCCGGGCATTGCTGGCCCGCGCATACGTCGCGGCGGCATCCAGCGCGGCAGGCTTCACGGTCAACTGTGCCGTGCTAGCCGTTGGTAGCGGCGAGGCTCCGGGGGCACCCGCGATCGGTTCCATTGGGGAATAGCTGGTCAAGATGCCGCCGTTTGCCATGATCGCTTTGAACCGCTCGCGATATACCGCCTCGTCCGCATCCGAGGCCGGGGCCTGTCGCGCCATGGCGGAATCCGTGCAAAATATCGCCACGGCCCCAAGTAGAAACCGCAAGCATCTTAGCCCAGTCATGTCAATTCTCCCATAGGACGCCGCAAGCTGTCGCGTAGTGCGGAGGCAGTCGCAGCGAATGGATTCGCACAGCATGGAAGGCATTTGAAGTGACGGCACACCATGGAAATACGTACTTTGCTAATTGATCGTCCGTCGGACATGATAGTTCGCTTGCAAAGCATGGCGACCACTGACGCAGGTTTCGCTATCCGCGCCGATTGCGTAAAACACGCGCGTCAGATTGATAAGGCGACCCGCAATGCGCCGTTATACGGAGACCTGGGCAAACCGGTGGCTAGGCGGCAGATTTCCTGACCTACGCCAGCCATGGCGTACTCGGCCCGCTTCCGTTGGCGACTGGCTGGGCTTAAATATAACGGGGTCAACGGTTCCTTTGACCCCGTTATATGGATTGTGAAAAATGGCTTTGATTGGCTACGCCCGCGTATCCACCGATGAACAGGACACGGCGGCGCAGTTGGACGAGCTGCGGCGGGCGGGGTGCGTGACGATCCTGGAGGATCGCGCTAGCGGTGGAAGCCGGAGCCGGCCGAGCTTAGTTCGAGCGCTCGCCGCCGTGGGGCAGGGGGATACGTTGGTGGTCGTCCGCATCGACCGGCTCGCACGCTCGCTTTCGCATTTGCTTGAGATCGTGGAGATGCTGCGGGCCAAGGGGGCCTATTTTCGCTCGATCAACGATCCGATCGACACGGGCAGCCCCCAGGGGATGCTGATGACGCAGATGCTGGGCGCTTTTGCAGAGTTCGAGCGCGCGCTGATCCGAGAGCGCACGCGCGCCGGCCTTAAGGCGGCGGTGGCAAGGGGCGCCAAACCCGGAAACCCCAAGATGCGTGTTCGGGATCCCGGAGCCATTGACGACCTGCGGCACACTTTGAAGCAGCGTCATCTCAATGAGCTGATCGACGGAAGGTCTCGCTGGCTGCCTCTCGTACAGAGACTGCGGCCCGCGTTGCCCTGGGCGTTAGTGCTGCGTCATGTTCGGGCAGTCAGGCTGCCGGTCCGGACATTCACCGAACGCACGCTCGTGAAGGCATGCCGAACGTTGGTTGACGCCGGCTATGCCAGTGCTGAAATTCTGCAACCCGCTCCGAGGCTTTCGCCAGACAGCCGGGTGGCGCTTCTCGTCGCAGACAGGGTCAAAACAGATCCGGAAGCGACCCTGGCCGAGATTGCCGCGTGGCTGAGCAAGGATTTGCGAGAACCTACGCCGCGAGGGGGGATGACTTGGTCACCTGAAGGCGTTCGGCGAGTCATTGCGCGGGCTCCAGGCGAAGCTGGCAGCGCCAGCCACCATAGTCGTAACCAATGCGTTCGCCCGGGGTCAGGCAAAAGCTCGAAAGCGGCTTTTCTGCCGTTTGGCTGAAATCGGCACCGCCACAACCGCGACGACGACCGAACTGGGCAAGCCCGTGGATCCGAAACTCGTGCCAGCTTCGGTTGTCCCACCCCATGCACAGCTGAATAAGTTGGTGAAGCTCGCCAATTGTCATATCCGGTCGCACAAGCAATCGACGCCAAGGCGCATGACCAACGTCAAGTAGCATCACGTGAAGCTGATAGCGATAATCGGGATAAACCACTTGGGCCATCGCCAGCAGCTGCCCTATCCCGAGCTCAACCGCTACTCAGTTGAACTCGAGCCCCCGTTCTGCCCTGGTCTCCGACAACGGGTCAGCGCATCTGTAATACAGATACATAATCATCATAAATATAGATTTGTAAAATTCATCACTGTGAGGCAGTGGTCCGCCAAGGGCTTCAAACAGCCTATGATCCGATCTCAAAGGGAGAGATGAAAGTGCGTAAGTCGGCGATATTGTTACTAGCGACGTCCGCAGCGCTCTGGAGCGCGCCCAGCCTGGCTCAACAGGCAGCGGCATCTTCCTCCGATGGTGCGACGGACAGTTCCGATATTGTCGTGACGGCTCAGCGCCGTTCGGAGCGCCTTCAAGACGTCCCCGTCAGTGTTCAGGCCGTTTCTGCTGACATGCTGCGCAATGCTGGCGTCAACGATCAGCGGCAGCTCTCGCTGATCGCGCCTAGCCTTCAGGTGCAGCAGGATAACAACTACGCGGTGCGTGGCGTCGGCACATCGACTTTCGCCAATACGATTGAATCGAGCGTCGCGACTGCGATTGACGATGTCACGCTCGGCAGCCGTGTGCTGAACGGCAACCCGTTCTTGGATATCGCCCAGGTCGAAGTTCTTAACGGGCCGCAGGGCTTGCTGTTCGGCAAGAACGCGTCGGCAGGTCTGGTCAACATCACCACGAAGCGCCCGGAGCTCGGCGTCTACGGTTCGTCCTTCGATGCCGAGGCGGTCTCCCGCGATCGCCCAGGTTCCGATGGTCAGGGGGTTGTCGCCCGCGCGACCGTCAATGTACCTTTCGGCCAGACCGCGGCGCTGCGGGTGAACGGCATCTATCGTTACGATGAGCCGATCGTCCGCGACCTGCGTACTAACGGTCAAGGCCGCTATGACCCCGATTTCCGCCAGTACGGCGGCCGCGCCAAGTTCCTGTATGAGCCGACGAGCCAGCTATCGCTGTATCTGCTTGGCGAATACTTCGAGCAGCACGGCGTGGGTACGGTTTTCGACGGTACCTACCGCACTGCCGGCCCAGCGGGCATGGATGCCCCACTCCTAGCGCAGAGCGGTATCGCACCGAGCCCGACGAACCTTGTGGTCGACTCGGATGCGCCGGCGTGGCGCGATCTGACTACTGGCGGGGCACAGGCGTCGGCTTCCTACCAGTTCGACAACGGCTGGACCCTTTCTAACATCTTCGCCTGGAAGACCTACAAACTCGACCAGCAGGTTGACGGCGACAATCTTCAGGAGGACGGCGCTAACATCAACGCACAGCGCGCGAACTACGACCAGTATAGCAACGAACTGCGCCTGGCTCTGCCTGCGGCAGGCCGCCTCTCCGGGCAGGTCGGCCTCTATTACTTCAAGTCGACGCTTAACCAGCAATTCCAGATTGCCGGCAGCAGCCTTTTGCCGAGCTTCGTGCTTCCCAACTTCCCATTCTGCGTGGGCGCCACTCCCGGCGTCGGCGGCTGCCAGACCAGCAACCGCTACTTCCTGGGTCAGGATAAGGTTTATCGCCTCGACAACGAAAGCTACGCGGCCTTCGGTCAGTTCACGTACGAAGTTGTCGATGGCCTGAAGCTGATCGCCGGTGCACGCGTCACCCGCGACAAGGTGTCGATCGACCTCGACCAGAACACCGACCGCTATTTCCTCGTTCTGGGTGTCCCAAATTCCAGCTTCGACCAGAGCCTGAGCAAGACGACCGTCAGCTATCGCGCAGGCGCCCAATACAACTTCAATCGCGACATCATGGTCTACGCCACTTACGGTCGCGGATGGAAGGGGCCGGGCATGAATGACACCGGAGCGTCGTTAACTGCCGACCTGCGGGTGCAGCCGGAACGCGCGGACACCTTCGAAGCAGGCGTGAAGACTTCTTTGTTCGATCGCCTCCTGACGCTGAACGCAACGGTCTTCCACACCCAGTTCAGCAACCTGCAGGCGCAGACGTTCGACACCGACCTTCGCGCGTTCGTGATCGGCAATGCCGGTAAGGCGACTAGCAAGGGTGCCGAGGCGAATGCCACGTTGCGTCCGTTCAAGGGCTTCTCGCTCAACGCCAACGTGGCCTACGTCGATGCCAAGTACAATGACTTCGCGAGTGCGCAGTGCTATGTCACACAGAGCCCTTGTGGCGTGACCGGCACGTTCAACGCCGCGGGCAACCGCCTGACCTACGCGCCTAAGTTCACGTCCACGCTGTCGGCCTCCTACGAGGTGCCGGTGTCGGCTTCGACGTCGCTTGTGTTCGATGGAAGCTATTACCACCGCAGCAGTATCGAAACACTTGTCAACGCTGCCCCGGGCTCGCGAATCGACGCGATCGACATCCTGAACGCCAGCATCGGCTTCCGGGGCGATCGTTTCTCGGCCGGCATTTTCTGCAAGAATTGCACGAACAAGGTCTACGCTCTCTCCACCGGCAGCGAACCTGGCGACAGCAATGCCGGCGTATTGACCTTGGCGCAACGGATCGGCATCGACTCAGTACGCTCGATTGGAATCCGCTTCGGCTTCAACTACTAAGTCTCATGTTTGTGAGCGGGGGTGTCTACGCGGCGCCTCCGCTTACTTTTTAGAAGCAGGATCAGGCGCGCCTGCCGCCACCTCCGCTGTAGGCCACGCCCTTCAAATTAATTGTAAGGGTCCCCATTTGGCCGCTTTCCGCTTTCTGTTAGCCACCGCCCTGACCAGCGCTGCCGCCATTCCTGCCGACGCCAGGCCCGATGCAAATCCTGCTGCGGCAGCCGCGCAGGCTCCGGCCGATCCGTTGCTCGCAGGGTTCCGCTCCCCTCCTCAATCCGCGCGGCCCTTCGTCTGGTGGCACTGGATGAACGGCAATGTGACCGCCGAAGGTGCGCGCCTTGATCTGGAGTGGATGGAGCGCATCGGCATAGGCGGGGTTCAGGTCTTCGAAGGAGACCTGTCCACGCCGCAGCTTGTGCCACAACGCCTTGCCTGGATGTCACCGGGGTGGAAAGCTGCGATGCGCGAGAGCGTCGGCACTGCAGCACGTCTGGGCCTCGATTTCGGCATCGCCACTTCGCCGGGCTGGAGCATCAGCGGGGCGCCCTTCGTCCTGCCGCAGAACGCGATGAAGAAGCTGGTGTGGAGCGAGACACCTGTTTCCGGCGGTAGGTCATTCAAGGGGCTTCTTGCCCCGCCTCCCTCGGTTTCCGGCCCGTTTCAGGATGTAGCGGGGCCTGCACAGGTCGCCCCCTTCTATCGCGACGTGCGGGTTCTTGCCTTACCGGACAACGACCCCGCGTTAACACCCGAGCGGTTCGTTTCAAGCGCGGGCAAGGTCAACGCCCATCTGCTGACGGATGGCGCCTTTGGCCAGGTCGAACAGTTGCCTTACAGCAAGGAGGCACCCGAGGCCTGGCTTCGGCAGGACTTCGGCAAGCCCGTCACTGTCCGGTCGGTGACCCTCGGGCTTCCGGGTGCACGAGGTTTCGGCGCGCCGCCGGTGCCTGAAGCGGTGCTCGAAGTCAGCGACGATGGCGAGGAATTTCGCCAGGTAGTCGAATTGCCCGCAACCCGTGCGCAGGTACGCGTCGCATCCTTTGCACCCGTGACCGGGCGATTTTTCCGGGTCCGGCTACACCTGCTGCCTTCCGATGCCGTGCTGATCGGTTCCGCCCAGAATGTCCCGGGGCTGGCTCCTTTGCCTCAGGCAGCCCCAGCCGCGACAACGTTCAACGTGTCGGAGTTCACGCTGACGCAAGACGGGAAAGTCGATCACGCTGCGGAGAAAGCAGGTTTCGCCGCGATGGATGATTACTACGCCGTTCCCACCGGCAAGGACGGCGTCGCCACCCCAATCGCGCACGACAAGATCCTCGACATCACGCGCTACATGGATGCGTCCGGGCGCCTCGAATGGCGCGCGCCCAAAGGCCGGTGGAAGGTGCTGCGCTTTGGCTACAGCCTGACCGGTCATCAGAACGGACCGGCGCCCGCCGAAGCTACCGGACTCGAAGTGGACAAGCTCGATCCCGATGCCGGGCGGTCTTATGCCGAAACGTACCTCGGGCTTTACCGTGATGCCATTGGCCCCGATCTTGCGGCCGAGGGCCTTACCGCGCTGCTGAGCGACAGCATCGAGGCTGGCGAGCAGAACTGGACTCCCGCCTTGATCGACGAATTCCGGCGACGGCGCGGCTACGATCCGGTGCCCTGGTTTCCGACCTTGACCGGAACCGTCGTGGAAAGCGCCGAAAAGACCGACCATTTTTTGTGGGACTACCGGCGGACCATCTCGGACCTCCTGACGCAGGGCCATTACGCGGTGCTGGCTTCGGTGGCGCACGAGAATGGTCTCAAATACTATTCGGAGGCGCTGGAGGACCATCGGCCGCAACTTGGTGATGACCTTGCCATGCGCGCTCAAGCCGATGTCCCGATGGGCGCGATCTGGACTACGTCCGGCGGACAAAAGCCACGCCAAACCTTCGTGGCGGACCTGCAAGGCGCCGCATCCGTGGCGCACGTCCATGGCAAGCCGCTCGTCGCCTCCGAAACTTTCACGGCGTTCGGCGCCCCCTGGGGGTTTGCTCCGCGCGACCTCAAGGCCACCGCCGACATGGCGTTCGCGCTGGGGGTGAACCGGATCATGATCCACACATCGCCGCACCAGCCCCTCACCAACCTAAAACCCGGCATGTCCATGGCGCCATTGCTCGGCCAGTATTTTAGCCGGAACGAGACCTGGGGCGAGATGGCGAAGGGCTGGACCGATTATCTCGCACGCAGTTCGTTCCTTCTGCAGCAGGGCACCTCGGTGGCCGATATCGCTTATTTCGCGGGTGAAGAGGCTCCGATAACGGGCCTTTATGGCGAAGTGCCGGTCGATCTTCCGCCGGGCAGGGGCTTCGACTTCCTTGATCTCGACACGCTGCTGAGGGGGTCATCGGTCAGCGCGGATGGCGCCATCGTCACCAAAGGAGGTGCGCGCTATCCGCTCCTCGTGCTGGGTGGCAGCGCGCGTTTCATGACTTTGGCCACGTTGCGCCGCGTGCGTGATCTGGTGCATCAGGGGGCAGCGGTAGTAGGCGCAAAACCCGTCGGTTCGCCAAGCTTGGGCGACGACCAGGCTGAGTTTCAAGCGCTTGCGGACAGCCTGTGGCAGCGGCCATTGAACGACGGCGGGCATATATACCCCACCCTGGACGCCGCTTTCACCGCACGGCGCATTTCGCCGGATTGGAAGGCGAGCGGCATGGATGCAGGCAGGCTTGGCGTCCTTCATCGCCAGTTGGGTGATGGCCACATCTGGTTTGTGTCGAACCAATCGGGTCGGCGGCAGCAAGGGGAACTGTCCCTGCGTGTTACGGGGCTGGAACCGGAATTGTGGTTTGCCGATACTGGAGAGGTTCGCCCTGCCGGTTATCGCATCGAAGGCGGGCGTACGATCGTTTTTCTAACGATGAACCCCGACGACGCCGTGTTCATCGTGATGAAAAGGCCTGCTAAGGGAGACGCAAGGACAGTCCCTCACCCGGTGGATCGTGAAATCGCAACGCTCGATACCGGATGGCGCCTTTCGCTCAGGCAAGTCCGGGAAGGACCGACCGGGCTGACATCATGGACCGAGGCGACGAAGCCCGACATCAGGTACTTCTCGGGAACCGGCATCTATCGCCGCAGCCTCGATGTTCCGTCGGGATGGCTGGCGGGCAAGGGGCACCTGCTTCTCGATCTTGGCGATGTCCGCGATGTAGCTGTAGTCCGGATCAACGGCAAGGAAGTCGGCACCGCCTGGAAGGCTCCGTATCGGGTGGATGTCACGCAAGCCCTGCACAAGGGGGCAAACACGGTGGAGGTCGATGTCGCCAACCTGTGGGTCAACCGGTTGATAGGGGATGCCCAGCCCGGGGCGATCAGGCAGACGGTGACAGACGGACCGACTTACACAGCTGATGCAAAGCTGCGGCCTTCCGGCATTCTGGGACCGGTAAGGCTGATGGCCACCGACGATTGAACGAAAGTTTTGGAGAACCGAGAATGGTGAAAATTGCACGCCGTAATCTGATGGCTTCTTCCGTCGTGGCATTGGCGACGGCTGCTGCCCCCGCGATCGCTCGGACGGCATCTGCCGGTGGATTTCCCAAACGATTTTTGTGGGGCGCGGCGACTGCGGGCCATCAGGTTGAAGGCAACAACGTCAACGCGGACCAGTGGCTACTGGAAACGGTGAAGCCCACTTTGCCGGTGTCGCCTTCCGGTGATGCCTGCAACAGCTTCGAATTGTGGCGCACCGACCTTGATATCGCGCGCGATCTCAATCTCAACACCTATCGCTTTTCAGTGGAATGGCCCCGAATCGAGCCGGAGGAGGGAATGTTTTCCGTCGCGATGCTCGACCACTACCGCGCCATCGCCAGGGGATGCCGGGAGCGCGGGCTGACGCCCGTCATCACGCTTTGCCACTTCACGACGCCACGCTGGTTCGCGGCGCGTGGAGGCTGGACCAATGACGCGGCGCCGCCCTTGTTCGCTCGGTACTGCGAAAAAGTGATTCGTCATCTGGGTGAGGACGTGGCCTATGTTGCCACGCTGAACGAGCCCAACAATGCCCTTTTGCTGCAGTCCGTCTTGCCGGAGCAATTCTGGCAGGCGCTGAGGGCCAGCCTCGACGCTTGCGCGAAAGCCTCGGGAGGCTCGCACTTCACCGTGGGCAACACCGTTCTGCCCGAAGACGTGGAGGCAGTAACCCGCAACATGCTGTTCGGGCACCGGCTGGCAAGGGCCGCGATCAAGGCCGTGCGGTCCGATCTTCCGGTGGGGGTGACGCTTGCGGTGCTCGACGACCAGGCGGCCGGCAAAGACAGCCTGCGCGATGCCATGCGGGAGAAATTCTATGGCGCCTGGTTGCGCTCCTCGCGGGACGACGACTTTGTGGGCGTGCAGAATTACGAGCGTGCCGTCTGGGACGCCAAGGGTAAGTTGCCCCCGCCGCAGGGCGCACCGACGAATTACTCGGGCGCCGAGATTTATCCTGCATCGCTGGCGAACGCGGTCAAATACGTCCACTCCGCTACCGGCAAGCCGATCCTGGTCACCGAACACGGTGTTGGCACCCCCGATGACAGCAAGCGAGCGGCGCTGATTCCGGCGGCCCTCAAGTATCTCGAAGCTGCAGTGGCGCAAGGCGTGCCGGTTCTCGGCTACATCCATTGGTCGCTGCTCGACAATTACGAATGGGGCGGTAGCAAGGACGCGGAGTTTGGCCTCGTCGCGGTGGATCGCCAGACGTTTGTGCGAAGCCCTAAGCCGAGCGCCGCCGTTCTTTCCGCAATCGCGCGCCAGAACGCGGTTTGATACCATCGATCGATGGCTTGGTATTTGCATGATGGATTGATCTCGATAAGAACAATCTATTATCAAAATTATTGAGAGAGTGGCATCGCCGGTTCCAACGGCTGCAAACAGCCTGCTGAAGATGTGCATAGGGGTCGAGGATGCTGCGCGCTCGCACGCATTCCGTGCCTTTCGGAAAGGTCATGATATCCGATGTCTGGAAAAATCAAACGCGGCGTGAGCCTGTATTCCTTCCAGGAGGAAATGTTCCTGGGCCGGATGAACGTGGACGATGTCGTCGCCTTTGCCGCATCGATCGGTGCGCGCGGTATCGAAATCCTGCCAGAGCAGAACATGCCGACGTTCCCCAACATTACCGATGCCCAGATCGGCGAGTGGCAGGACATGATGGCCCGCCACGGCACCCATTTCACCTGCTACGACATGTTCCTGGACACCAAGCTGCGCAAGGGCGAGCTGCTGTCCGATGACGAACAGGTGGAAAGCATCAAGCGCGACCTGACGCTCTGCAATCGCCTCGGCATCCGCAACATGCGCATCCTGATCTTCGTGCGTCCGGACATCCTGGAAAAGTGCGTTCCTTATGCCGAGCAGATGGACGTGCACATGGGCGTCGAAGTCCATGCTCCGTGGAATCTGGAGCATGCCTGGATCCTGCGCACGATCGAGGTGGCCGACCGTCTTGGCACGCAGCACCTGGGCATTCTGCCGGACATGGGCATCTTCATGAAACACTACCCGCCCGAATTCCGCGCCCGCTTCGAGCGCCAAGGCGCCCGCCCCGAGATAGCCCAGTTCATAGTTGAACAGCACGAACAGAAGATCATGTGCGAGTACACGATCTATGAAGTCGCAGTGAAGATGGGAGGTAACAAGGCCGAAGTGGCCATGGCCGAGACATTGCGCCATGCCCCTTACGCCAACCCCAAGCGGATCGGGGACTATGCACCCTATTTCCGCCATATCCAGGCCAAGTTCTACGGCATGACGGCAAACTGCACCGATCCGACGCTCGCGTATGACGAAGTGATCCCCGAACTGGTGAAGTGCGGTTGGGAAGGAACGCTTTCGAGCGAGTACGAAGGCAACCGCTGGATTCAGGACGTGGAAGAGGTGGACAGCCGCGAGCAGGTGCGCCGCCAGCACGTCATGTTCGAAAACCTCATTGCCAAGGCGCAAAGCGAACTGGAGACCGTCTGATGTTCGACAAGTATCTCATTGACGCTGAAAGCCTGCGCAACACCGGTCCCGCCGACGCGCCCACCGGCTTTGCCTTCGAGGCGAAGCTGGGCTACTATCGTGGTCTTGGCCTGTCGATGATCGAGAAGCTCGACGTATCGATCGATGGCGAGGCCCTCCCCCGTGAGGCCGTGCGCTTCGACGAGGGCATGGGCGCCGTGACGCTGGACGAGATGGAAACCGCCTACGACCGTCGCTGGCCGTTCGGTACGGCGGCGACGATCCTGGTCGATCATCCCGGCGGTTTCCCGGCAGGTGAGCACGAACTGACGTTCCTGCAGCAACTGCGCGTTTCCTACCTCCCGTTCCCCGCCGTCAATACCGACAAGAAGACTGTATCGGTAGCAGCATGATCGACCGCCGATATGCCCTGCGGCTCGGAGCCTTGGCCGGCCTCGCGGCTGGTGGCCCGTCCATGGCGGGAGCGGCCGCTTCTGCGTCCGTTCCTGCCGGGCCGGAAGGGCAGCGTCGAGCCGATCGGGGCAACGCAACCTACCTCAACCCGATCCTGGCCGGGGACTTCCCTGACCCCTCCATTCTCAAGGACGGCGATGACTATTACCTGACCCATTCGTCTTTCGAGGCGGCCCCGGGACTGATGATCTGGCATTCGCGCGATCTGGTGAACTGGGCGCCGATCGGGCCTGCTCTGGAGAAGCCGCTGGGCACCGTGTTCGCGGTGGACCTCGTGAAGCACGCAGGGCGCTACTACATCTACATTCCCTTCATGGCGGCGCCATGGTCCAAGGGTCTGAAGAGCTTTGCGAACACTTATGTCATTCATGCCGAAGATATTCGCGGACCGTGGAGCGAGCCGGTTGACCTCGGCATCGGTGGTCTGATCGATCCCGGCCATGTCGTTGGAGAGGACGGCAAGCGATACCTGTTCCTCAGCGGCATCAACCGCGTTCGCCTGACTGACGACGGGCTGGCTACCGACGGTCCTGTCGAGAAGGTCTACAATGGCTGGAAGTATCCGGACGACTGGATCACCGAAGCCTATTCACTCGAAGGTCCCAAGCTCCTGCGGCGGGGTGAGTGGTTCTACCTCATCACGGCGGTTGGCGGCACTGCTGGTCCGCCGACAGGACACATGGTTACCGTCGCGCGATCGCGTTCGATCAACGGGCCATGGCAGGACTGTCCGCACAACCCGATCATCCGAACCTGGAATCCAGCTGACAAGTGGCTGTCGCGCGGCCATGCCACCTTCGTTGAAGGTCCGGCGGGAGACTGGTGGGCGGTCTATCACGGCTACGAGATCGGGTACTACACGCTGGGTCGGCAGACCCTGCTCGAACCGATCCGGTGGGACGTGGATGGCTGGCCCCGCGCAATGGGCGGGGATCTTGCCAAGCCTTTGCCTTCACCACGCGGCGGCCGGGCCGTGCCGCACGGGATGGCATGGTCGGATGATTTCACTGTGCCCGCGATCGGCTCACGCTGGCGGTTCTACAACCAGACACCGACCGAGGGCGCACGGGCGAAGATCGGGAACGGCGTACTCGAACTTTCGGCAAAGGGCACCGGCCCGCAGGATACCTCCCCGCTGACGCATCTCGTCGGCGATCATGCCTACCAATCCACCGTCTCGCTGGAACTTGAAGGGGGAGCGCAGGCGGGCCTGCTGCTGTTCTTCAACGACCGCCTTTTCCTTGGCATGGGTTACGATGGTGAGCGGATGATCAGCTATCGCGGGGGCAAGGCAAGCTATTGGCAAGAGCCTGTCGGCAAGAGCCGCAAGATCGATTTGCGCATCGTCAACGACCGCAACATCGTGACCATGTATCATCGATTGCCGGGCGGTGACTGGATTCGCCATGCAGTGCGCAGCGAAGTATCCGGGTACCAGGCAAACACGGTGGACGATCTCTCAAGCCTGCGCCCCGCATTGTTCGCATGTGGCGGCGGATCTGCCCGCTTCCGGGACTATCGCTATCGTGGCTTGGCGTCGGCATGACGCAACGGGAAGGGCTGGGATTAAAGATGATCCTGAAATTGGAGGCCAGAGCGAACGCGGGGGGACTCGGTCTTGGGAAGAACGCGCAATGATCGTTTCCGGCCGTCGCCTGCGCATGGGCTTGGTCGGTGGGGGGCCGGGATCGTTCATCGGTCCGGTCCATCGCATCGCCGCGGAACTGGACCGCGAAATCGAGTTGGTGGCAGGGGCTTTCAGCAGCGATGCGGGCCGATCGCGCGATGCCGGCGTGCTTTACCGCATTGATCCGTCGCGCGCCTACTCGAGCCTGGACGCTATGCTGGAGCAGGAGGCGGCGAGCATCGACGGTATCGACTTCGTGGCGGTCACGACGCCCAACTTCCACCACCTTCCTGCCGTCCGCGCCGCGCTGGCTGCGGGTGTGCCAGTCATCTGCGACAAGCCCGCCACGGCAACGCTGGCGCAGGCGGAGGAGTTGGCGACTCTGGTGCGCGCGGCCAGACTGCCGTTCGCATTGACTTATACCTATTCCGGCTATCCGCTGGTGCGCGAGGCGCGTGCCCGGATCGCCGGGGGCGCCATCGGCGAAGTGCGCAAGGTTGTGGTCGAGTATCCGCAAGGTTGGCTGGCCGGAGAGGCCGCGGGCAAGCAGGCGGAATGGCGCGTCGATCCGGTGCGCGCAGGGGCGGGAGGCTGCATTGCCGACATCGGCGTCCACGCTTTCCACCTTGCCGAGTTCGTGACCGGGCTGCGCGTCGAACGGCTCATGGCAGACCTTGGCGCGGTGGTGCCGGGGCGTGTGCTTGACGACGATTGCCAGTTGCTGCTGCGCTTCGACAACGGCGCGCGCGGCGCGTTGCTGGCCAGCCAGATCAGCGTCGGGGAGCGCAACGGCCTGCGCCTTCGCGTCTACGGGGAGACCGGCGGCTTCGACTGGAAGCAGGAGAGCCCGAACATCCTTATCCAGCACCACCTGAATGGCCGCACCGAGCTGGTGCAGGCAGGCGATCCGTCGCTGGGGGCGGATGCGGTCTGGAGCAGCCGGACGCCTGGCGGGCATCCCGAAGGCTACCTTGAAGCCTTTGCCAACATCTATCGCGACTTTGCCCGCCAATTGCGCGGGGAGCCCGGGTCGCTGGCACCGGGTATCGAAGATGGCCTTCGCGGAATGCGCCTGATCGAGACAGCGGTGGACGCCAGCGCCCGTAACCTGGGATGGGTCGATTTCCCTGGCGGACAGGACAACTGACAATGAAGACGATCAAAGGTCCCGGCATCTTCCTCGCCCAGTTCCTGGGCGACGAGGCGCCGTTCAACTCGCTGGAGAGCATCGCCGACTGGGCTGCTGCGCTGGGCTACAAGGGCCTGCAACTGCCCACCAGCAATGCCCGCCTGTTCGACCTTGAAGCCGCTGCGGACAGTCAGGACTATTGCGACGAGCTGACAGGGATGCTGGCTGCCAAAGGACTGGCGATCACCGAACTGTCGACCCACCTTCAGGGTCAGTTGGTGGCGGTCCATCCCGCCTACGACCTGCAGTTCGATGGCTTCGCAGCCCCCCACGTCAGGGGCAACCCGGAGGCACGGCGGCAATGGGCGGTCGCGCAGATGATGCTTGCGGCGAAGGCCAGCCGTCGTCTTGGCCTGATCACGCATGCCAGCTTCTCGGGCGCGTTGGCCTGGCCTTACTTCTATCCTTGGCCGCAGCGCCCGGCAGGGCTCGTGGAGGATGCCTTCGACGAGCTGGCACGCCGCTGGAACCCGATCCTCGATGCGTTCGACGAGAACGGCGTCGACATCGGCTTCGAGCTGCATCCCGGCGAAGACCTGCACGACGGCGCCACCTTCGAGATGTTCCTCGATCGCGTGGGCAACCACCCGCGTGCCAACATCCTCTACGATCCCAGCCACTTCGTGCTGCAGCAGCTGGATTATCTGCAGTTCATCGACATCTACCATGAACGCATCAAGTGCTTCCACGTGAAGGATGCGGAGTTCCGCCCCAATGGCCGGGTGGGCGTCTATGGCGGCTATCAGGGCTGGGTGGATCGGCCCGGCCGCTTCCGCTCGCTGGGTGACGGGCAGGTGGACTTCACCCAGGTCTTCTCCAAGATGGCGCAATACGACTTCGCAGGCTGGGCCGTGCTGGAATGGGAATGCGCGCTCAAGCACCCGGAACAGGGCGCCGCTGAAGGCGCGCCGTTCATAGACAGGCACATCATCCGGGTTACCGAGCGCGCCTTCGACAACTTCGCCAACTCGGGAAGCGATCGCTCGCTCAATGCACGGCTGATGGGAATTTGACAATGAACGGCAAAGCCACTGCAGGCGTCGGCACGACGGCCAAAGGCATCACGCTCATCTACGCGCAGATCCTGCCGGTCATGGCGATCGTTTCGCTGTTCCCCGCGATCCCCAGACTGTTTGCGCAGTTCGGGCACATTCCTGCGGCCGGCTTCCTGATCCCGGCGATTGTCACCATCCCCTCGCTGTGTTGCGCGCTGTTTGCCCCGTTGGCCGGGATCATCGCGGACCGCTATGGCCGCCGCCGCAGCTTCGTGGGCGGCATGGCCCTCTACGTCCTCGCCGGGCTGGTGCCACTGTTCGCCAACGACCTTGTGGTCATCATGATCAGCCGTGCCTTCCTCGGGGTGGCGGAGGCTTTCGCCATCACCATCTCCAGTGCGCTCATCGGCGACTACTTCGGCGAGAAGCGGCACCGGTGGGTGGCATGGGTAGGCGTGGCAACCTCGATCGCGGGCACCGCCCTGATCGCAGCGGGCGGAGCGCTGGCGGATGTCAGCTGGCGCGGGCCTTTCGGCATCTACCTGGCGGCAATCCCCGCATTCATCATGGCGCTGGTGTTCATCGACGAGCCCGTGAGCGTTCGCCGCGAAGACCCCGCGCGGCCAGTCGTGCGCCTCGGTTTCCCGTGGCGCGAAGCCGCGCTGATCGGCGCGGTGACGCTTCTGACTTCGGTTCTCTATTATGTCGAACCGCTCAACATCGCGCGCGTTCTGGACTTTCGGGGGGCGGGATCGGCGACGCGGATCGGGATCATCCAGGCGGCGACTAGCCTTGGGTACATCGGTGGCGCGTTTCTATATCGCAAGCTTCACGACCGGGGCATCGGCACGCTGCTGGCTCTGGCCGCCGCGCTGATCGGCTCCGGACAGTTGGTGATCGGTTTCGGGCCAAGCTGGCAGGTGGTGTCTATCGGCGCTACGATCCAGCAGCTGGGCGGCGGCATGGTCATCCCGACGTTGCTGGCGTGGGGGCAAGCGATGCTCCCCCTCGAACAGCGTGGTCGCGGCATGGGCATCTGGGCCACCGCGTTCTTCACCGGAACCTTCGTGTGCAGCCCGATTGTGAGCTTCGTCAGCAACGTATCAGGCGGCCTTGTGCCCGCCATGACGGTCATGGGCTTCATCACCCTTGCCGCCGCAGTTCTCGCCTACATGGTACTTCCCAGCGGCCGCGCCGCCCGAAAGGTTCTCGCATCGTCATGAATTCGCGTCATTTCGACTACATCATCGTGGGCGCCGGTTCTTCCGGCTGCGTCCTGGCAGACCGTCTCAGCGCCGATGGCAAGAGTACGGTGCTCCTCATCGAGGCGGGCGGTACGAACGAGACCGAACTGGTCAACATGCCGCGCGCGTTCATGAAGATGTTTGGAAATCCCATCCACTTCTGGCACTTCCCGATCAAGGAACAGGCTGGCCGACCAGAAGGCGAAGTCTGGTCCTACGGTCGGGGCCTGGGCGGTTCCAGCTCCGCGAACGGCACCTGGTATCTGCGCGGCATGCCTGCCGATTACGACGGCTGGGCAAAGGCGGGCAATACCGAATGGCGCTGGAGCGAGATCGTCCGCTGCTTCGGAGAGATGGAGAGCTATCAGGTAGCGGGTGCGGATCGTTCGCGCGGGCGCAATGGCCCGTTGCAGATCACCCAGTTGCCCTATCGCTCCCCGGCGATCGCCGCCTCTGTCGAGGCCGGTGTGGAAATGGGCCTTCCGCGTCTTGAGGACATAAACACCCCCGGCACCACGGGCATCGGCTATACCCAGGCGACGGTAAACCGCCGGGGCCGCCGGGCGTCGAGCTACCAGGCTTTTCTTAAGCCTGCGATGCGCCGACCTAACCTGACAGTGATGACCGACACGCTGGTCGAAAAAGTGGAGCTGGAAGGCAAACGCGTCACCGGTGTCAAAGTGCGGACTTCGTCCGGCACCCAAAGCATCCGGGCTGCCCGCGAAGTGATCTTGTCGGCAGGCGCGCTCCAGAGCCCCAAGCTCCTGCAGCTTTCGGGCATCGGCCCGGCGGACGTGCTTTCGCAAGCAGGCGTTGCGGTGCGCCACGAACTCGCGGCAGTCGGCCGCAATCTGGCCGATCACGCGATGTTCTCGATATCGTATCGCCTGCACAACGATCGCGGTGCAAATCATCAGTTTTCCGGTTGGCGACTGGCTTCGCACGTCGTGCGCTACTACCTGACGCGCAAGGGGCTCATGGCGTATACGTCGCCCGAGGTTACTGCGCTGCTTTCGATGCGCAGTAACCAGGACTGGCCGGACGTGCAGTTTGGCATCGGCCCGTTCTCCATGCGCTCGACCGAGGAGATCAAGGCCGATCCGGGACGCGGCGCGCTGGAGGACAAGCCCGGCATAACCGTGAACGCCATTGCCCTGCGCCCCCGCAGCAGGGGCTCGGTCGTGATCCGGACCGGCAATGTCGAAGATGCGCTCGATATTGACGCCAACTGGTGGGGTGACACGGAGGACAAGGCGTTTCTCATTGAAATGGTGCGTCTGGTGCGGCGCTATATGCGCCAGCCAGCGCTGGCGAAATTCGTCGGCGAGGAAGTGGTGCCGGGCGCTGCGGCCGAGAGCGACGAGGAGATCGGCAACGCACTGGAATGGCTGACCAGCCCCGGCGTTCACGCTACCGGGACCTGCCGCATGGGCGACGCCGCTGACAGCGTCGTCGATTCCCGCCTGCGCGTTCACGGCCTCGAGGGCCTGCGCGTCGTCGATTGCTCGGTTATGCCGCTGCCGCCTGCCGGGAACACCAACGGGCCGGCCATGGTCGTTGGCTGGCGGGCGGCGGAGCTGATCATGGAAGATCGCGGCTGACGGACCGCCTGGCGACTGGTAGCACGATGGTGGCGACGTTGTGTCCGGTCAGGCTCTCGATTAGGCAGTAGCATGATTGGAGAGGTCAAGGCATGAGGTTTCGCGGGCTGGACCTGAACTTGTTGAGTGCGTTCGACGTGCTCATGCGGGAACGCAGCGTGTCGGCGGCGGCACGCAAGCTTAACCTCAGCCAGCCAGCGATGAGCGCGGCGCTGTCGCGGTTGCGCGATTTCTTTGGCGACGAGATACTCGTCGCACAGAACAAGCGGATGTTTCCGACCGCCTTTGCCGAGCGATTGGTGCCCGAAGTGCGCAATGTCCTCGAAAGCGTGAACGCCATGCTTTCGAACCGGGGCCAGTTCGACCCGAGCACGGCCCAGCGCAAGTTCCGGCTGATCGCGTCAGATTACGTCATTGCTGCGGTTATCGCGCCGCTGGTCGAGAAATTGTCGCTCGAATCTCCGGGCATCTTGCTCGACCTAGCAGCGCCATCGGAACGCTCGTCTGTCGAGTTGTCGGAGGGTGCTGCCGACCTGATGATTTCGCCGGACTATTACATTACCGGCGAGCACCCGAGCGAACTACTATTTGAAGAAGCGCACGTCGTTGTCGGGTGGAAAGGCAACCCACTCATGCAGGCGCCGCTGACGATTGACCAGTTCCTGAATGCGGGGCACGTGGGCATACGCATCGGGTCGCAGCGGCAGCAAGCGTTCGCGGATCGCCAGATGAGCCTTATGGGGCACGTTCGGAGGATTGAGGTCGAGACGCACTCGTTCTTGACCATTCCGCTGCTTTTGGATGGAACGCAAAGGCTGGCCCTGATGCAGGCCCGGCTTGTAGATCGGCTGGCGCGGCAGTACCCGATCGCGGCTCAGCCCCTGCCCTTTGAATTCCCGCCCATGCGCGAGATGATGCAGAACCACATTACCCGCCAAGCCGATGCCGGTCTATTGTGGCTGAAATCCTTGCTTAAAGCAGCGGGCGCAAGCTAATCCATCGATATGGTGGATCGTAGCTGATAACTTATATAAGTTTCTGAAATCTCCCCCAAACCGCTATTCCCCCTACTGAAGTGAATACGCGGGAGAGAAAATTGAAAACGCTGGACGTATTGATCGTTGGCGCAGGCATCGGCGGACTGTCGGCGGCGATCGCGCTGCAGCGTTCGGGTCACCAGGTGACAGTGATCGAACGCGACCCGCAGTGGTCGGTCTACGGCGTCGGCATCATTCAGCAGGCGAACGTCGTGCGGGCGATGGACCAACTCGGCGTGCTGGATGACTTTCTCGACGCCGCGTGCGGCTTCAATGCAGTAGAAATCTACATTCCCTCAGGGGCGAAAGTTGCGCGTGTGCCTGCACCCAGCCTTGTCCCAGGGAAGCCCGCCAATGTCGGCATCGGTCGCCGCGCGCTCCAGAAGGTTCTGGGCGACAATGCAAGGGCCCTTGGCGCAAAGATCAGGCTCGGCCTTTCAGTCGCCGATCTTGCCGATGACGGCGAGGGTTGCGCGGTGCGCTTTTCCGACGGAAGTGAACAGAGATTCGACATCGTCGTTGGCGCTGACGGAGCCTATTCGCAGACGCGCGAGGCCATCCTGCCCGATGCGGCAAAGCCAGAGTTCACCGGGCAGGGCGTTTGGCGCTACAACTTCCCGCGCCCCGCCGATCTGGATGCGCTGCATGTTTATAATGGCGCGGTCGGTGTCGGTCTGGTGCCAATGAGTGCTACACAGATGTACCTGTTCGCGACCAGCCCGGAGGAGGGCAATCCCTTCTATCCGCGCGAGGGTATCGCCGCAGTGATGCGCTCCAAGTTGTCCGGAGCAGCGCCGCAGATTCAGGCTTTGGCAGCACAGATCACCGACGACGAAGGTGTCGTCTATCGTCCGCTGGAGGCTCTCATGGTCGACGGACCATGGCACAAGGGGCGCGTCGTCCTGCTGGGTGATGCCGTTCACGCGACGACTCCGCATCTGGGTCAAGGCGCGGGTATGGCGATCGAGGACGCTATCGTGCTGGCGGAGGAACTCGGTTGCAACGATACCACCGAGGCGGCCTTCTCGACTTACCGTGACCGTCGCTACGAACGCTGCCGCTACATCGTCGACAAGTCGTTGGCGATTTGCCACGGCCAGATCGGCAAAGGCCCGCCTGTCGACAATCACAAGGCTACTGCGGAGATGTTCGCGGTCGTCTCGCAACCTATCTAAAATAGCACCCGATTAGCCAAGGACTGACCCATGAGCCGAGTGACCGAAATCCGCTATGTCGGATATGGCGTTGAGGATTTCGACGCTGAACGAGCTTTCTATGCGAACGACTGGGGCCTTGCCGAAGTAGCGGCCGACGAAGGCATGACATGGTTCAAGACCCCCGGCCATGATGAGCACCACGTCGTTCGCCTCCACAAATCCGACGCCAATCACGTGGAGGTGATCGCCTTTGCTGCCGACACGCGCGCCGATGTCGATGCGCTGCACGACAAGGTCGTGGCAGCTGGCTGCAAGGTCATTCATCCCCCGCGTGATCTCGACGGGCCGGGGGGCGGCTACGGCGTTCGCTTCTTCTCGCCCGACGGCCTGCCGTTCGAGATTTCCGCCGAAGTCGCGCGCTCTACCAAGCGGGTAATGGAGCGCTGGGAGGGGTTGCCGGTCAAGATCAGCCACATCGTCCTCCACTCGCCCAATCACGAGGCGGCGGTGAAATTCTTCACCGATGTGCTGGGCTTCAAGGTTTCCGACTGGCTTGGCGATTTCATGTGCTTCCTGCGCTGCAACGAAGCGCATCACCGCATTGCTATCCTGCCGGGGCCGCCGTGCCTCAACCATGTCGCCTACGACATGCTGACGCTGGACGATATGTTCCGCGGCGCGCACCGCCTCAAGCAGCAGGGCACCGATATCCGCTGGGGTCCGGGGCGCCACACGGCGGGCAACAACACCTTCAGCTATTTCGTGACGCCGGGCGGCTTCGCGGTCGAATACACCTCCGAACTGGAGGAAGTCGATTTCGAGAACCACGTTCACCAGGTTCACGCCCCGGCGCCGCTCATCATGGACCAGTGGAGCATGGGAGTGGGCGGTCCGCAGACAATGCCGCACCCCAAGCCCGACGCGCGTCTGTTCCAGGCATCGGAGGTCTGAGCGGTGGCCCTGTTCGAATACTTCCCGAACTACATCTGGAACCTCTCCGTCGCGATCGCGATGGAGAGCGGCGGGCAGATCGGCGAGATCGTCGATATGTGCAAGCCGATCAAGGATGCTGCCGATGGCGGCGCCGATGCGGGGACACCCATGTTCATGAAGGCATGGGCGGCGATGGGCGACAAGCTGCTGGAACTGGCTGCCGAAGATGAGGCCAAAGGCCGGGCCTTTTCCGCATCCAACAAGCTGGAACGCGCCTCGCTCTATCTTTTCACCGCCGAGCGGATGCAGGGCCACGGTGCTCCCAGTCGCGAGCAGACTTACGCCCGCGCGCGTGATGCGTTCGATCGCTCGACGGCGCTGGGCAAGCTCAACCGTGAGCGAGTAGAAATACCGCTGGACCAGGGCACGATGCCGGCTCTCTTCACCCGTGCGCCGGGGGAAGGGAAGAAGCCCGTCGTGGTGTTCTGCAACGGCCTCGATAGCTGCAAGGAACTGCTGTACTGGACGCGGCTTCCCGAACAGCTGGCGCGTCGCGGCATTTCCACCCTGTGCGTCGATCAGCCCGGATCGGGCGAAGCGCTGCGCCTGCAGGGTCTACCCGTCGATCCACACTCGGAAAGCTGGGCAACCAAGGCGGTGGACTGGCTTGAGCAACAGCCCGAGGTCGATTCCGGTGCGATCGGCATGACCGGTATATCGCTGGGCGGCCACTTCGCACCGCGCGCCGTCGCCTACGAGCCACGCTTTGCGAGCGGCGCCGTATGGGGCGCCAACCACAACTGGCGCGAGGTCCAGGACAAACGCATGTCGCGCGAGGGTGAGAACCCGGTGCCGCATTACTGGGCGCACGTCCACTGGGCGTTCGGGGCCGAAGGCCAGGAGGACTTCCTCGCGAAGTCCGAGGCCATGAACCTCAACGGTCATATGGATCGCATCAAGGTGCCGTTCCTCGTCACGCATGGTGCCAACGACCGCCAGATCAGCGTCGCCTATGCCGACGACCTGTATGACCAACTGATCAATTCGCCCCGGCGCGAGAAGGTGATCTTCACCGCGCGCGAGGGCGGGGTGGAGCATGTCGGCGCGGATAACATGGCCTATGGCCGGGACCTGATCTCGGACTGGTTTGCACAAACGCTGGGCGGCCGCACCGCCTGACGAAAGACTGAACTACCGGCGGAAGCGCAAGCCGCCGGCCAAAAGGCGCGCCGCTCCAGCACTCCTCCGGAGCGGCGCGCCCAATAGTTAAAGGAAAGGATGCCGATGACCCGCCGCTTCGTCGATCTGTCGATTACTCTGTGCAACGACGTGGTGAGCGACCCGCCGTTCCTGAAGCCCGAGATCACCTACCAGAACCACATGGATACGGCGGGCGAACTGGGCATGTTCTTCCCCGGCGTGACCGCTGAGGATACCCCTGACGGCGCCGGCTTCGCCGCGTCCGAATGGGTGAAGCTGACGACGCACAGCGGCACGCACCTCGATGCCCCCTACCACTTCCATCCCACCATGAACGGCAAGGACGGCGAACCGGAGCGTTCTATCACCATTGATGAGGTTCCGCTCGAATGGTGCTTCCAGCGTGGGGTCAAGCTGGACTTTCGCGATCTGCCTGACGGGCATGTCGTCACTGCGCAGGAGGTCGAGAAGGAACTGGCCCGCATCGGCCACGACCTGCAGCCGCTTGATATCGTGCTGGTCAACACCGCTGCGGGCAAGGCGCTTGGCCGGCCGGACTTCGTCAACGTGGGCTGCGGAATGGGCTATGAGGCGACCATGTACTTGACCGAACGCGGTGTGCGCGTAACCGGCACCGATGCCTGGAGCTGGGACGCGCCTTTCGCCCACACGGCCAAAAAGGTGCAGGAAACCGGCGACACCTCGCTCATCTGGGAAGGCCACAAGGCCGGGCGCGACATCGGCTACTGCCACTTGGAAAAGCTGCACAACCTCGAAGCGCTGCCGCCGCACGGCTTCACTGTCAGCTGCTTCCCGCACAAGATCAAGGGCGCTTCTGCGGGCTGGACCCGCGCCGTCGCGATAATCGAGGACTGATCCGGTGCGGCTTGCCACGCTTCGCAACGAAATTGCCGATGGGCAGCTGGTGATGGTATCGCGCGATGGCGCACGCTGCCTTTTGGCGCCATCACCTAGCCTGATTCAGGCGATTGAGCATTGGGCCGATATCGAACCGGCCCTGCGCAGCATAGCCGCGCGTATCGACGCGGGCGAGGGTGAGGCGCTGGATCCGGCACTGCTGCGCGCGCCCCTGCCGCGTTCGTGGCAATGGCTCGATGGCTCGGCATTTAGCACGCATGGCGAACTAATGCAGATCGCCTTCAATCTGCCGCCGGTCGAAAGCGATCGACCGCTCATGTACCAGGGCATATCGGACCGGTTCTACGGGCCGAATGATCCGATCCCGTTCCCGGACGAAGCGGACGGTATCGATTTCGAAGGCGAGTTCGGCGTGATCGTCGATGCCGTGCCGATGGGCGTCTCACCCGAGGAGGCGTTGGGCCACATCAAGCTGGTAGTACAGATCAACGACTGGTCTTTGCGCGCGATCGCCCCTGTCGAGATGAAAACCGGCTTTGGCTGGGTACAGGCCAAGCCCGCCTGCTCGATGGCCCCGTTTGCCGTGACGCCGGACGAACTGGGAGATGCCTGGCGGAGCGGGCGCGTCTGCATGGACCTGCACGTCGATTGTAACGGCAAGGCGTTCGGGCGTGCGAACGGAAGCGCGATGGACTTCGGCTTCCATGATCTTGTCGCCCACGCCGCCCGCACCCGTGACCTTGTGGCAGGCACAATCATCGGGTCGGGTACCGTGTCCAACCCGAACTACGCCGAAGTCGGCTCAAGCTGCATATCCGAAGTGCGCGCCATCGAAATCATCCGCGATGGTCATCCAAGCACGCCCTTCATGCGCCACGGCGATACCGTTCGGATGGAAGGTCTTGACCTAAATGGCTCAGCTCCTTTCGGAATCATCGAACAGTCCGTCGCGATCGGTATCCCGGCAACGGGTCAACCTGCCGAACACGGAAAGTGGTCGGCAGGTTGACCGCGCTCCCGAAGACGAGCGCATGCTGCTTGGCGAGGATGGGGAGTCGTCGGAGTACCCCCTCAGAGATCGATGGGGAAATCTACCTGATCTGCGACAGGTCGTCGGGACTCTGGATGCGGTGCACGACGAAGTTCGAGCACTGCGAGAGGATGGTTCTGGAAAGCTCGCTCGGCCGCTGCGACGCCACCATCAGAAACAAACCGTCGTTGACACTAAACGCTAACAACGTGCTCGATCAGGATCCGCCTTATTCGATTTCCGGGCAACGCTTCACGAATGGATCGACGTTTGGACGGTTCGTTCAGGTCGGCATTCGGAACGCCCGAAAAGTGTGAACGGGAGAAAATACGCATGAGAAGTGTAAATTACTTGGTGACTATCTCGCTGTTTGCTGCGGCTTCCATGGCTGCACCAAGCGGCCTGTTCGCCCAGGCAGTCCCTCACCTGCAGGTCGCAGGGAATACCAAGCACCTGATCGTCGACGGAAAGCCCTGGATCGCCTTGGCGGGGGAAGTGCACAACTCCACGGCATCCAGTGCCTCCTATATGGCCCCGATCTGGGACAATCTGGCAGCACAGAACCTCAATACCGTCATAACGCCGGCATATTGGGAGTTGGTGGAGCCCGCGGAGGGTAAGTTCGACTTCAGCTTGGTGGACGAACAGCTTCGTCAGGCCCGCAGCCGGAAGATGCGAATCGTGCTGCTCTGGTTCGGCACTCTGAAGAACGCCAGTTCGACCTATGCGCCGCAGTGGGTCCGTGAGGATCGGGCCCGGTTCCCGCGGGCAGCTCTAGCATCGGAAACAGCCGGGGGACGCGATCTGCCGATCAGTATTTTCGGGCCGAATATTGTTGCAGCGGACGCAAAGGCGTTCAATCGTTTACTAAATCACTTGGCCCAGGTCGATCAACAACACACAGTGATCGCTGTCCAAGTCGAGAACGAGGCCGGCCTCCTTGGTGACAGCCGGGATAGGTCGCCTGTGGCGGAACGGGCTTGGAACGGGCCCGTGTCCCAGGCCCTGATGAACTATCTCATTCGCAATAAGGGTCGGCTTGCGCCCACGCTCGATGCCGTGTGGGCGCGCAACGGTTATCGAAGGTCGGGCAACTGGCCGCAGGTGTTCGGTAACGATTGGCAGGCCGATGAGATCTTCATGGCGTGGGGTGTAGGCCGTTTGGTCAATACCATCGCCGCTGCTGGAAAGTCGCAGCTAAGCCTGCCCATGTATGCGAACGCATGGCTTGGCCCCCAGAAGCCGACCGATCAGGCGGGACGCTACCCCTCGGGTGGACCGGTGCCGCGCGTGTTCGATGTCTGGCGTGCGGTCGCTCTATCTCTCGACTGGCTTTCGCCGGATATCTATGCCGACGATTTCGAATATTGGGCCGCCGCATATGCCAGCCCTGGCAACCCGTTGTTTGTGCCGGAAGCCAAATTGAACGTAGGAAACCTATTCCTCGCACTCGGCAAATACAAGGCGATGGGGTTCGGTCCGTTCGGCATTGAAGAAGGCGCACCCGATAATCAAACCGCTGAAGCGTACGGTTTCCTCGGCGGGATGATCCCTCAGTTGGCTGAGGCTCAGTCGCGCGACCTGATAGCAGGATTTGCCTTAAAGGACGGCGAAACTTTGAGCCGCAGGATGGGCGATTACGTTCTCACCGTCGGCGGTCAACGTGCCTTCGTCAGCAAGATGCTGCTCGACATGGGCGTGACGATCCGTGACGCGCCCCCGGAGCGCAAAGCGCAGAATATCGGCAGACAGGCAACGGAGTTGAGCGACCTTAGACCGACAGGGCTGATCATTCAGATCGCACCTGATGAGTTCGTCGTGGTCGGCAAGGATCTCACAGTCCGCTTCGCTGCAGCGGCCACGCCAACGCAGGCTGTCGAAATTGCCCGCATAGAAGAAGGACGATTTGTAGACGGCGCATGGCAACCCGAGCGGGTTCTCAATGGTGACGAGCGACTGAGTCTCTTGCCTTCCGACAGTTTCGGCAGCGTTCGCATCAAGTTGCTCCGTCCGCGTCAGGCTTCGTGAAGCTCGTATTTTTCGTTTGTTCCATCGGCCGCATGTGAGGCGGTCCCGCTCTTTCATCCGGCGGCGCCAATAGATGCAGTATCGATTAGCTCATTCTTTACGGCGATCCGTGAGGGCGACGTCCTTAAAAACCTCTCATCTTTGCGGTTAAAAGATCAAAAAAAGGTATAATAACGCAGACTATTGCAGTAAATCGGATCGTGATTTGCAGATTTTCGCTTTACCAATGGCTCGGCCTTCGGTCGCTCCGCTCAGTTCGGCCTGAGGAAGAAGTTCTGATCGAGACCTATCGGCCGTCATCGTGGGGGAATCCAACGTGCAGTTATCGTCTTTTCTACGTTTCGCGGCGCCTCTGGCGATGCTGGGGTGCGCTTTGGGCGGTGCGCCCGCGGCTGGCTCTGCGCCGGCGGCTGTGGCACAACGCGATGGCAGCGTACGCGTCGCGATGAGGGACTTCGTCACACGTGTCTACACGGATCGAAACCCCGTCGTTGCATATGACCGCTACGCGGCCAAAAGCCTGCTCGATCCGACGACCGGCAGGTCTACGGAACGGGCTACTGCGGCAGCGATGGTCGAGCGCTTCGTTCACATGCCTGGCAGCGTTTTCGACGTCAAAAACCTCCTCGTGGATGGGGACCTGGCCGTTGTGCACTATTACGGCGCTTTCGATCCTAAAAAGCCTGGTGCCGACGTCGCCGAATTCTTTCGTTGGAAGAACGGCCGGATCGTGGAGCATTGGGCGATTCTGCAGGTGCGGCAGGATACGAAGAGCGCGGTGCCATGAGTGGCTCGCGGACAAAACCCATCCGAACTATCATCAACCGGAGATGCTGAATGCGTCACGTTCTCTGTGCCTTGCGTATCGCGGCATTGCCTTTGTCGTCCCTGATCGTGGCTCCAACGGCGGTTTGCGCGGGTGAAACCCCCGTCAGGGTGACGTCCCCCGATTTCGGCCCGAACGTGATCCTGCTCGATCCATCCATGCCGGTCGATCGCATCAACGAAACCTTGCAGCGTGTCGAAAAGGATTCGGATCCCTGGGCAAAAGCGCGCACCGCGATCTATCTGCTGCCGGGAACCTATGGAAAGCCTGCGGCCCAAAATGCGCAAAAGGCCGCGGCGGGCTACATCAACTCGGTCGTCGGGCCGATGACGTCGATTCAGGGGCTCGGCGCTGAGCCCGGCGATGTCGTCGTCAACGGCAACCTGCGCATCATCGGCAACCTCGGCACGTTCTGGCGGAGCCTGCAGAACATGCGGATCAATCCGATCGATCCGGAGTCACCGGGCGCGCTGCGCTGGATCGTCTCGGAGGCCTCGCCGCTGCGCCGGATCGATATCTCGGGCGACCTCGATCTTGGCGTGGGCCATGTCGCCTTCGGCGCCGCGATCGGAAACACGCGAGTATCGGGGGTCGTCAATTCCGGCAACGGACGGGCAAAGGACGTTCCGGGCGCGGGCGGGCAGGCGCATTATTATGCGCAGAACAGCGTCTTTAAGGGCGGCTGGATCGGGCAGTCGGTCAATTTCGTGTTCTCCGGCGTGCAAGGTGCGCCGCCGACCGACTTCGGCCCCCGCGCCGGCAAAGACGGGCCGGGTGACAAGACCACGCTGGGCACGACGCCGGTATCCCGGGACGCCCCGTTCCTCTTCGTCGATCGTGGCCGCTACAGCGTGTTCGTCCCGAAGGCGCGAATGAACGCGCGCGGCATCGCTTGGGGATTGGGAAAGCCGAATGGCGACGTTCAGCCGATCAACGCATATTTCATCGCCAAGCCGACCGATAACGCTGCGACGATCAACGCCGCCCTGGCCGGTGGCAAGAACCTGCTGCTGACACCGGGCGTGTACGAGCTGGATGCACCCATCGACGTCACCCGTCCCGGCACCGTTGTTCTCGGCATGGGATATGCGACGCTGCAACCGGTTCGCGGCACGTCCGCGCTACGGATCGGCGACGTACCCGGAGTCGTGGTGTCTTCGCTCGTCGTGGATGCGGGGCTGCTGAACTCCGATGTGCTCATCGAGGTTGGGCCAAAGGGGGCCAACCATGGGTCGGCGGCCAATCCGACGTCCTTGGTCGACGTCTATGTTCGCGTCGGAACGGACATTTCGGGCAAGGCGACCACCAGTGTCGAAATCAACCAGAACCACGCGCTCATCAATCATACATGGATCTGGCGCGGGGACCTTTCACCAGGCGCGAAAGGCTGGGAAACGAATGCAGGCGACGTCGGGCTGGTGGTCAATGGAGACAACGTCACCGTTCTCGGCGCGTATGTCGAGCATTACCGCAAGCAACAGGTGCTCTGGAACGGCGACGGCGGCCGGACGATCTTTTTCCAATCAGAGCCTCCCCATGACGCGCTGACCCAATCGGACCGCATGAACGGCACCGAAAAGGGCTATGCATATTACGAGCTCGCGCCGACCGTTCGAACGCACGAGGGCATCGGCTTCGCTCTGTACGGCGCCGCGAGCAAGTCGACCGAACCGATCATCCAGATGAGTGAGATCAAGGCTCCCGAGCGGCCCGGCATTTCATTCCGCAGCGTCACAGGAGTATGGCTGTTCGGTCACGGCCAGTATCTGAATACCTTCAATTCCGATGGGCGCGCCGTCGGTAAGGACATCGTTCCAAGCTTCGTGCCGGGCATCGCGGCGACACGGCAGGTCGTGGCGTGGCCGGACGGCAACTGACGACGCACTGCCCGCATGTTTCTCCTCAGACGATAGGACCTCCCGTGACCGGTATCTTCGAGGGCTCTGCAGCCGGTATTGCGATGCTCCTCGCCTGTTCCGTCGGGCCATCCGCCGCGGCTCATACTAATGAGCGCTGGTATTGACTCACGCTTGGGATTCTCAAGCTGCTGATCTGCCCCCCGCTGAGTGGCCCAGAGACTATGATAGTCTGGACCATGAAAGGGGCATTGAATGCCGAGCAAGAAGCACAAGCCGGAAGAGATCATCGGCAAGCTGCGTGAAGTTGAGATTGTGCTAGCGCAGGGAGCCTCGACTGCCGAGGCATGCCGGCGGATCGCGGTCAGCGAGCAGACCTATCATCGGTGGCGCAAGGAATATGGCGGGCTGAAGACCGATCAGGCGCGGCGGATGAAGGATCTGGAGAAGGAGAACCAGCGGCTTCGCCGTGCGATTTCCGATCTGACCCTGGACAAGCTGATCCTGCAGGAGGCGGCAAAGGGAAACTTCTAAGCCCCGCGCGGCGGCGACGCTGAATTGATCATGTGCGACGAGAGTTTCCGGTATCCGACCGACGGATATGCCGGGTGCCGGGTCAGCATCGATCGACGCAGCGCAAGGTGCCGCGCGGGGCGGATGACGAGCAGGCGCTGACGGAGGACATGATCGCACTGGCAAAGCAATATGGTCGATACGGCTACCGCCGGGTGACGGCGTTGCTGTGCCATGCAGGGTGGACGGTGAACCATAAGCGGGTCGAACGTACCTGGCGGCGTGAGGGGCTGAAGGTTCCGCAGCGTCAGCCAAAGATGGTGGCCAACGACGTCTCGGTGCGTGATTGGCAGATGCACACGCCCACCTTCACCATGGGCAAGTCGTTCGACACGCACGGTCCGATCGGTCCTTGGATCGTGACGGCCGACGAGATTCCCGACCCGCATGCCCTCGGCCTGCGCTGCTGGGTCAACGGCGACTTGCGCCAGTCGTCGAACACCTCGGAGATGATCGCGAATATCTATGAGCAGATTGCCTATGTCTCGATCGCCTGCACGCTCGAGCCTGGCGATATCATAGCGACCGGTACCCCGGAGGGCGTCGGCCTCGGCATGCGTCCGCAGGCGTTTCTCAACGTTGGCGATGTGGTACGCAGCGAGGTCGATCTGATCGGTTCGATCGAGAGCCGTGTCGTATCGCAGACCCGGTAACAAGCTCAGCGACAGGCTTTCCCGTTCGCGGGAAGCCTGTCGCGCTGCACTTAATCAGTATCCGTGCCGGGAAAGCCCTCAATGTCCATTCTGACGCAGCGCCTGTCTGCAAATCTGAGCTTCCTGTTCACCGAATTGCCGTTTCTCGATCGTTTTGCGGCGGCGGCGGATGCCGGATTCACATGCGTGGAATTTCTGTTTTCCTACGAATATGCGCCCGAGGTGATCGCGCAACGGCTCGAAACTAACGGTCTCGCGCTCTCTATCTTTAATGCCCCACCCGGCGACTGGGAGAAGGGAGAGCGCGGACTGGCGGCGCTTAGTGATCGCCAAGAAGAGTTCAGGGAATCGATACACCGCGCGCTGGACTATGGCAGCGCGATCAACGCGACGACCTTGCACGTCATGGCGGGCCTTGCCCGCTCGCGTGATCCTGTCGCGCACATGACCTATCGCGACAATCTCGCCTGGGCCGCCGAGCTGGCGCGTGCCCGTAACATCCAGCTTCTCATCGAGCCGATCAACATGTTCGACATGCCGGGATACTTCCTCGACGATTTTGCGCTCGCCGCCGATATCGTCGAAGCATCGCAGGGCAGCATCGGTTTGCAGTTCGATCTTTATCACTGCAGCAAGATGCACGACACCGTGCTCACCTATCTGGCGGCCTATCTGCCCATTACCTCGCATATCCAGATCGCCGGGGTGCCCGATCGCCATGAACCGGCGTCACCGGACATGCCGCTGCAGCCGATCTTTTGGATGCTTGAACGCATGGGTTATGCCGGCCGCGTTGGATGTGAGTATCGACCGGCGACAAGTACGGTCGAGGGGCTGCGTTGGATCGGCGACCTGGAGGCACAGCTATGAGCAGAATCGCATTTCTCGGCACCGGGCTCATGGGTGCGCCGATGGTACTCAGGCTGCTCGCGGCAGGCTATGACGTCCAGATCTGGAACCGCTCGGCGGAGAAAGCGGCGCGCCTGGTCGATGCCGGAGCCAAGCTGGCGTCCTCGCCGGCGCAAGCGGTGACGGACGCTGATATCGTCTGCCTTTGCCTCACTGATGGAAAGGCGGTCGAAGCACTTCTATTCGGTCCGGCCGCGGTCGCAGCAGCGCTCGCTCAACATGCGATCATCGTCGATTTCTCGACCATCGGACCCGTGCCCACACGGGCGCTTGCCGAACGGGTCTCGACGATCGTGCCTGACGCGCGCTGGGTCGATGCACCGGTCACTGGCGGGGTCAAGGGCGCAGAGAGCGGGGAGCTTGTTATCCTGGCGGGCGGCGCGAAGGATGACATCGCTACCGTCACGCCGGTACTGGCGCATCTCAGCAAGCGCCTGTGCCATCTGGGCCCTCTGGGTGCCGGCCAGGCGGCGAAGCTGTGCAACCAGCTCATCGTCGCCGTGAACGTCATAGCGATTGCGGAGGCGCTTGCTCTCGCGCGCGCCAACGGTCTTGATATAGCGGCGCTACCCGAGGCGCTAGCGGAAGGCTGGGCGGATTCGCTGCCGCTGCAGATCATCGGAAGGCGCATGGCGACGGACACGTTTGAGCCGCCGATCGTCGCTGTTGGCACTTTCGGAAAGGATCTCGCCCTCGTTCTCGAGACGGCGAGCGAGCACCCTGCGCTGGCTGGGAGAGCCGCTGCGGTTTATCGCGCGGCAGCCCAGGCCGGAATCGGCAGTGCCGATACCACTGCACTGCTCGCATTCATCGAGACCCCCGGTCGGGCCTCGGACATAGACACGATCTAGAGCGGAGAACATCATGAAGGCCGTATTCGTCGACGAGAAGCGCAGCCCGCAATATGGCGACTTCGAAGAACCGCAGCCGGCCGAGGGATATGAGGTCGTCTCGGTGCGTGCCGCAGCGCTGACCAATCTCGATATCATGATTGCCGAAGGGCGGCATTATTTCAGTACCGACAGGCTGCCCGCGGTTGTTGGTCGCGAGGCCGTCGTCAGGACGCAGGACGGGCAGCGGCTCTATCTCAACGTGAATGCCATCCCGGTTCCCTTCGGCTCGATGGCCGATCGCACGCTCGCCAATCTCGACTTCGCGCTCCCCGTGCCCGATGGCATCGACGACGCAACAGCGGCGGCGATGGGCAATGCGGGCCTTGCGGCATGGCTGCCGCTCGCCTGGCGCGCGAAGATGAAGCCCGGCGAGACGGTGCTCATCCTAGGCGCGACGGGCACCAGCGGACTCATCGCAGTAGCATCGGCTGCCGCGCTTGGCGCTGGACGGATCATTGCTGCCGGCCGCAACCGGACATCGCTCGATCTCGCGCGCACGCTGGGCGCGCACGAAACCGTCGTGCTGGACGATGCCGACCTGATCGCGGCTTTCCGGCAGGCAGCAGGTGGCGATGTAGATATCGTCCTCGACTATCTGAACGGCGCACCGGCCGAGGCCGCGCTACAGGTCATGGCGGTCGGTGGCCGCATGGTCCAGATTGGGAACGGTCTTGCATCGGGTATTCTGCTCCACGCGCAAACGGGCCGCAAGCAGTCGCTCGATGTGCTCGGCTTCGCTTATTATCACGCGCCGATTGATGAGCAGCGCGCAGCGTATCGTGCTGTGTGCGAACTCGCGACTAACGGCCAGGCGTCGGTTGCGCTGGAAACCTATTCGCTCGAACAGTTTGATACCGCGTTAGCCAAGCACAAAGCGAAGAGTGGAAAGCGACTTGTCTTGCTGCCCTGATCAAATGGACGCGCTGAAATAGGCACGGCCCGGTTGCAGCATTGAACAAAGCGCGAGACGGGCACGGCATTTAATTTGACGGGGTCGGTCAATCTCAAGGATTCGGAATATGAGCATGGCCGGGCAACGCGTTCTCGTCGTGGGCGCAAGCAGCGGGATTGGATTGGCGACGGCGGAAGCCTTCGGGACAGCGGGCGCAACCGTGACGATGGCATCGCGTGGTGGGCCCAAGCTCGAACTAGCTGCAGAACAACTCGGAGCGCGGTCAGCGGCGCTCAACGTGTGGAGCGGCGTGCAAATTTGACCCCGTTAGCGGGGTGATCGGCGTCTAAAATTGGGTCTGACTCAAATTCCGTGCACTTCGTATCATGCTGGCGCCATGACCCTTGCCTTGAGCAGGTCGATTTTAGCGCGCCCGAACATCTGGCGCTTGATCGCCTTGAGGCGGTTTATTTTCCCCTCGACCTGACCACTGGACCATGGCGTGGCGATTGCGGCGGCGATGGCGTCCTTGTCCGCCTCGACGCCGGCGGCGAAGGCGGCGAGCTTAGTGTCTGCCGCCATGGCGATCCATGGATCGAGCCGCGCTTCGTCCTTCGAGCGCATCATGGCATGGAAGCGATCGAGGGCCTCACGTGCGGTGATCAGCGCGGGTACGGCCTTTTCGATCACCGCGTTGATCAAGGCGGTTTGCGCAGAACCGGTCTCGCGTTCGATGGTCATGCTGCGCGCAATGGTCCGCGCGCTCAGCCCAGCGCCACCAGAGTGGCCGAGTTTCTCATCGCGACGGCGGCGCGTGGCCCATTCGCTGACAACCCGCAGGGAGCCGGCAAAACCGGATGCCTTCAGCCGACGCCAAAGTTCCGCGCCGATCCGGCACCCCGCGTTCCACTCTGCCTCGAGTGTCAGCGACCAAGCGTCGAGCGAACTCTCGCGGCTGCGGAACGTATCGTGCCGCTGGCCGCGCAGAACCTTCCGGATCGTCTGGCGCGAAACGCCGGTCGCGCGCGACATGGCCTTGATCGGGATGCCTTGCGCGGCCAGATCGATGATCTGACGATTGAGCGCCTCACGCAATTGCGCACCATCCCACTGGATGCGCTCGGCGCGGGTCAAGGTTGCGGGATCAACCGGGCCAGTGGGCGCCAATGCCCGACGTAGGCAGGGCATCTCCGAGCGCACTGCGGCGAGAAACGCCGCCGAGGCATTCTCGAACAGGTGCCAGCGGTCGGCCACCTGCCGCGCCTGCGGCGCCGCTTCGCTGGCTGCGGCACCATACCCCGGACCTCGGTCACGGCAGATGATCTCGACCTGCGGGTTCTGGCGCAGCCACGCGATTACAGTATCGCGCTGGCGATCGGGCAGCAGGTCGATGACCTGACGGCGCTCGAGATCCACGACGATGCTGCCGTAGCTGTGGCCGCGGCGCCAGGCGAAGTCATCGATGCCGACCACCCGCGCGGGCGGCGGCAGTTCGGCGGCAGGATCACCACGCCGTAGGACACGCAGCATCGTGTCGCGCGACCACGGCGCCGCTAGTCGCGCCATCATCCGCGCCCCGGGCCGACCGCCTAGCGCCACCGCGACTGCCCGTACCAAGGCGTCGCAGCGGCCCACCCTGCGGCCATATCGACGGCCAACCGGCGGCGCCAAAGGTTCGCTGAACGTGCGTCGTTGGCAAGACGTGTGCGTGCATCGAAACCGACGGACTGACAGCCGAAGCCGAACCGTGCTGCCGCTGACCGGCAAATCCGAGAGCGTGCGGTCGTATCGGCTGTGGAGGGATGTCGATGGAGTGGCACAGTCCGGGCACATCGCTCCAGCAGATGCTAAGCGCCCCGAAACCTCGACAGTTCCGTCCACGACAGCCCTGCTCTCCACAATCAAACCGGGGAGCGTCAGGCTGCTGTCCCATGCTTTCACGGCCATTGACCCGTACTCCTCGCTTTCCGTGAGCTGGAGTTCGCGGCTACCCTTCGGATTTGTCAAATCTGCACGGAATTTGAGTCAGACCCAGTTTTGCGCGCCGGTTGACAGGTTGTTTCTAGCGTGCCTGCGTGACCGGTTGATGCTCGCAACGAATTAGAATAATAAATCGTGTTTAGCGCACTGAGCGGCTCGTGGGTACGGGAGATTTTAGAGGTGAGTATCAAAGTGAACTCGCGCAATGGCGCGCTGTTGGCTTCCATCGCAATAGGAGCCCTTCTGAATGGCTGCGCTACGACGACCCCGCCTTCACCACGAATGACTGAAGCCGCGTCGGAGCAGGGAGCTCTTTTCGCGAGCTTTCGGCAGCCGCCCAGTTCGGCGAAGCCGTGGGCATGGTGGCACTGGATGAATGGCAATGTTGTTGCGACAGAAGCAGAGAGCGATCTGGACTGGCTTGCCCAAGCTGGCATCGGCGGTGTTTTCCAATTTGAAGGGGGACTCGGCGCCCCCAAACAAGTAGATGTCCTGCAATCATATATGTCGCCCGGGTGGAAAGAGGTCTTGCGCCGGAGCGTCAGTCGCGCTCACCGAAATGGCATGAAATTTGGCATTACCACATCCCCGGGATGGAGCGCTACCGGTGGTCCTTGGGTCCGGCCTGCTGACGCTATGAAGAAGCTGGTTTGGAGTGAGATTGAGGCAGAACCGGGAAGCAGGCTGATCCGCCTTCGTAAGCCGCCGGGCCAATATGGGCCATATCAGGACGTGGTAGGTACGGGGACAAAGAGTGGAGAAAGCTTCTACGCCGATGTAGCAGTCATCGCATTTCCTGCGGTCGATCAACTGCGAAGGCCGATCGGGGTAGCCGGACTTCACCGCACCTCAATCGAGAAGCTCAGCGACGGTCATTTTGGCGCGGGGGTTTTGTTGAAGGGTAGCGCGGCAGGGCTCGCGCATCTTACATTCGACCTGGGTGCGGCGCAGGATGTGCGCGCTGTACGCTTGGGCCTACCCAGCCCCCACGGTTTTGGAGCGCCGCCGGCTCCCGGGGCAGCGTTGGAAGCTAGTGATGACGGTAAAGCTTGGCGCCTCGTCACCACCCTTCCTGCTTCGACCGCACCCGTTCGGACCAACAGCTTTCCGGTCGAGCGCGCCCGTTATTTCCGACTGGCTTTGTCTCCTGACACAAAACCCGGCTTCAGTGATCAATTGACATATGCTCCGGGTGTCAAGCCGATGCCCTTTCCCAAACCGGACGGAACATACAACGTCACCGAATTGACCCTTTGGGGCAATCCTCTAGTTCGGTCGGCCGAAGAGAAGGCAGGCTTTGCGACTGCGATTGATTACAATGCCCTCGAGGACTCCGCCAATGTGGTTGGTATCGATCCCTCTACAGTGATCGATTTGACTGGGAAAATGCATCCTGACGGCACGCTCGACTGGTCGCCGCCCGATCGCAGGCGCTGGACCATCTTCCGGTTTGGCATGTCGCTCACTGGTCATCAAAATGGCCCGGCACCGGTAGAAGCGACCGGTCTCGAAGTAGACAAGCTTTCGGCATCCAGAGTCGAGGCTTATCTGAAGCACTATCTGGGTTTGTATGAGGAAGCTCTGCAAGGCGCCGAAAAGATCGACGCTATTCTGAGCGACAGCATAGAAGCGGGTATGCAGAACTGGACGGACGATATGCCCAGCCAATTCGCTAGACGGCGTGGCTACGATCTCGCGCGCTGGCTGCCAGCGCTCACGGGGCGCGTTGTTGACAACAGTGATCGCACCGACGGGTTTCTTTCGGATTTCCGCGCGACCATTTCCGATCTGATCAGTGAAGCGCATTACGGCACCATAGCCAGAGTGGCAAAAGAGCACGGTCTGGCGTACACTGCCGAAGCGTTGGAAGATCATCGACCGCAGCTTGGTGACGACCTCGCCATGCGGTCTCACGCTGATGTGCCCGCGGGGGCGATGTGGTGGTTCAAGGGAGGTAGCAGGCCCAAGCCCACCTATGAAGCGGATATCAAGGGTGCGTCATCAGTCGCGCATGTGCTTGGAAAGCCGGTGACGGCAGTAGAGGCGCTGACCACCTTCGGCCAGCCATGGGCGATCGCTCCTCACGACATGCGCCCCGCGGCTGATCTTGCTTTCGTGTTGGGTGGAAACCGCCTCATGCTCCACAGTTCGGTTCATCAGGCTGCGGGCGCCGCTGCATTCCCGGGAATAACCATGCTGCCGATGCTTGGCCATAATTTCAACCGCAATGAGGGATGGGCAGCTATGGCTCAGGGGTGGACGCGTTATCTTACGCGTACCCAGTTCCTTCTGCGTCAGGGCCGGGCGGATACGCCGATTGCCTTTTTCATCGGCGAAGAGGCACCTGTGACTGGTCTATATGGGGAAGGGTTGCCCGCTGCCCCCGCGGGCTTGGACTACGACTTCATCGATGCAACATTGCTGAATGCGCTGTCGGTCGTTGACGGACGTCTGCATAACACGTCCGGCAATTCGTACGCGATGCTTTATTTGGGCGGAAGCAGCCGTAGAATGAGCTTGGCGATGCTGGAGAAGCTTGCTGCGTTGGCTGAGCAAGGTGTAACGATAGCCGGGCCAAGGCCTGTGCAATCTTCGAAATCGACAGACGACGCCGCGAGGTTCGATACGCTTGCGGACACAATCTGGTCTCGAAAGAATGTTATCGGGACCGAAAGTATCGCTAGCGCTGCTGAAACGATAGGACTGCAGCCCGCTTGGCGCCTACGAGGTTCGGGAGCGTTCGATGTTGCAGTTCAGCACCGGGTTATTGGTGCTGCCAATCTCTACTTCCTTGTCAATCGGGCAGCCCGGCCCTTTGTTGGCGAGGTGACATTATCGGCGCAAGGAACAGCGCAGTGGTGGGATGCTGTTACAGGCTCTCGCGAGGACGCGTCGGCACAAGAAGATGGCTCGCAGACCCGCGTCGAAGTCGCACTGGGTTCAAATGAGAGCCGTTTTCTAATGATGTTCCCGCAGCCGGATACATTGCCCAAGTACACTACATTCGAGACAGTGGCTCAGGCCGGCAGTCAATGGACGGTCCGCTTGGAGAGCCGGGGCTTGCCTGATCGTACCGCGTCACTTCCCGGGCTGCAGTGGCTGAGTGACTCGCCGCGTTATCGCGATTTTTCGGGCACGGCTCGCTATATCGGTGCGATCACCCGCCCCCATCTTAAGAGCGAAGATTGCTCCGGAGCCCGCTACTGGCTCAATCTCGGGGAGATTGCGGACGTGGCTCAAGTTCGAGTGGGTAGCCACGCCGCCGGCACCGTCTGGACTCCACCATACCGAATAGAGGTAACTGATGCGCTGCACGAGGGCACCAACGAGTTGGAGATCGACATTGCAACGACTTGGGTGAACCGCCTGATTGCCGCTGGCCGCGACGCGCCATCCACGCCGGCAGGGCAACTTTATGCTGGCGATACCCCGGCCCGGCCATCTGGTTTGGCCGGGCCAGTGACACTAGAGCGTCGCTGCCCGGCGTGACCGGGGGCTTGTGCTCAGAGGCGGAGGACCAAGCGGTCGCCGGCGCAACGAGAGACGCACACCATCATGGTTTCGCTCGCGGCCCGCTCCTCGCGCGTGAGCACGGTGTCTCGGTGCAAGATATCGCCTTCAACAACGCCAACTTCGCACGACCCGCAGGTGCCTTCCTGGCACGTGGAAAGGACCTGCACGCCCGCCTGGGCGAGCGCTGCAAGTACAGTCTCGTTGGCTTCGACATGGACCGTCTCCCCAGTCGATTGGATGACAACGTCAAATGGGCGGTCATTCGATGTGTCCACTTCCGCCGGAGCGAAACGCTCAAGATAGGCGACTAATCCACGCCCCTCGCAAAGACCTTCGACCGCACGCATCAGATGCTCAGGCCCGCAACAGTACACGACTGTGCCGTCCGGTGTGCCCGCAAGACTAGTCCCAAGATCAAACCGTCCTTGCTCGGTAGTAGCCCAGATTGTGACCCGCCGGGGATCAAGCGCCAGCAGGCGGTCGCGATACGCCATGCTTTCGATAGAGCGGCCAAGATATAGCAGACGCCAATCAGTTCCCGCCGCCGACAGATCCTCTGCCATCGTCACGAGCGGCGTAATACCGATACCTCCAGCTATAAGAAGCACCGGCCCACTGGTTTCCCTCAGTGCAAAGTGGTTACGCGGAGGGCGAAGTCGCACGACGTTGCCGGTTCTAAGCCTATCGTGGATATAGACAGAGCCACCGCGTCCGTCGGCGCACCGGGACACGGCAATGGCCCATTCGGAGCCGTCGTGCACCGTGCCGCAAAGCGAGTACTGACGGATTACCCCGTTTGGTAACTCGATCTCTGCGTGGGCACCGGCTTCCCATGCAGGCAGATCGCCATCTAGCGCGCCTATGCGGACTTCCAGCACCCCTTCGGCTTCCAATCGAAGCCCAGTTATAGCCGCCTTTATCCAACCGTCATCCGCCCCTACCCCAGCGGGCGCTGCATGCTTCCCGCGCTTGGCCCGATGGCTGTCGAGCACGTCCCATGCAAACGACGTGTGAACGAGCGCTCGGACCTCGCGAACCGGGAAGTAATCGCGTTCTTCATAGGGCACGGCGAAGCGTAGGCCGGGCAGGCGATCCGCAAGAACGCGAAGCTCAACCTTTAGCAGGAGGCGAGCGAGGGGGGCTCCGAGGCAAGCATGGATACCCTGACCGAAAGCGATGTGCTGCGTGCGACTCCGGCGAGCGACGTCAAACGTGTCGCCTTCGTCGAAGTGGCTCGCGTCTCGATTGCCCGAACCATAGGCGAGGAAAACTTCCTCCCCGGGCATCAGATCCTTGCCCCCTAGAGTAACTGGTTGGGTAACGACACGCGGCATGCCTGTAATCGGTCCCTCGAAGCGGAAAGCTTCCTCCAGCGCCTGCACACGATGCTCATCACTTTGCTGCGCCCATTCGTACATCCCGGGACGATCCAGCATGTGAGTAAGGGCCATAACGATAAGATTGGCGGAGGTCTCGTGCCCGGCGAGCATCAATCCAGGGAACAGGGAAAGCATCTCGAAGTCGGTCATGACCGATTCGCCTGCATCTCGCATGTTCCACACATGGCTGATCAGGTCGTCCCGACGATCGTCACGACGATCCTGGATGACGCTTTCAACGTAAGCATGAAAATCGATGAGGGGCTGCAAGCGTTCGGGTGACGGTGAGCTGAAGAACAGCAGTGCCTGATGGTACTCTTCCGAGCGATCGACATCCAGTCCGACGATGTGGCTGATCACCTTTAGCGGCAGCGGTGAGGAGAACCGTTCGCGAAAATCGATCTGTCCTTCTTCGTAAAACCCGTCGATCAAGGTATGAGCCTGGGCCTCGATCCACGATTCGTAGCGGGCTATCCGGCGGGGCATAAAGAAGGTGTTTACTGCCGAGCGTAGCCGGTCGTGCGTCGGGTTGTCATGCCCGATCAAGGTCCCACGCTCGGGAACCTTGCCAGCAAAAAGCGCTCGCACATGCGGCGGAGCGGTCGGGATTACAGGCTCCGACGAAAAGGTTGCGGGATCATGCAACGCCTTGGTGATCTCGTCGTAGCGTGAGACCACCCAGCGCTTCATTTGCTCGTTCCAAAAGAGGCCGGGCGCCTCGCGAATATCACGAAAGTCGTCCCAAACCTTCTTGGGATCGCTGAAAGGGCAGCCACTCATCAAAATTCTCTCCGTGGAATAAGCGGCTCGAACAGGGCTATTTCTGATTGGAACCGCCGCTCACATTCTAGGGAGGATTTTCATGCATACCAGACTTGAACTTGCGACAAGTTTGTGGACCGTGGCGGCGTAGGACACCAAAGCGCGTACGTCTAAAAAATATCAAATGTTCTCCCTATTCGGCTACGGGCGTGGCTTAGCCCGCAGGAAAGCGGCGCACATAATGGCAAGGTCTTCCTTCAGTTCTTCCCAGTTCCCCTCGTTGGCGGCTTCGGGAGAAGATCCCAGGCCGAGATAACGAGCCAAGGTGCAGTAGATCATCCGGAACGCGGTCTCAGCCAAGCGGTGGTGGTCGGAGCGGCCAAACTCTCCCTCAAAGTAAAGAAAGTGCCGGCGCACTTCAGTGCTTAGCTTCTCGGCTGAGTGGCGTCCTAGCGTGGAAGTGGTACTGTCATTTGCTGCGCGTAACATGATTGGCCGGAGCACGGGGCTATAGGACTTCAGTAGATCGGCGTAAGCGTCGACAAATCTGAAGGCAAAATCGTCCAGTGTTTGATCTCGATCCTTCAAATCATTCAGCATCGTGTTTTGATCATGTTCGATCCTGGCCAGGACTCTGGCGTGGACAGCGCGGATAAGGTCATCCTTGCTGTCAAAGCGAAGATAGATCGACCCGATCGAAACCTTGCCGGTCTTGCTGACTTCGGTGAGGGTAAAATCGTCGTTCCCGCGCTTGATCATTAGCTTTTCAGCGGCATTGACCATTCGCTCGTAGGAGGCCTTGCTCCGCCCCTGCTGGGGCACGCGGCTTGCTTCATTCGGGACAAAAATGGAATGTCCCTTCGCTTTCGAGGTTGACACGCGCGTCATCGAAGTCCTATCTGAAAAAGGAATAACTATTCTATTTATCATTCCATTTTGAACTGCTGCTGCCCGTTTGTAAACGGCGGGCGGATTGCAGAAAATAACAAGCTGATTGAGGAGGGGCCCATGCGATTTTCCGTGTTCCTGAATGCCCGGTCGATGAAGGCCGAAGACGATCGCCAGCTCATGAAGGACCTCGAGGCGCACGCGCACCTGGCCGCCGAGAATGGCTTCGACGCGCTTTTCATGCCGGACCATCATTTCAATGGTTACATGCCGGTCGCCAGTGACAGCTTCATGTTCGCCGCTTACCTCGCCGCGAAGCTGCCCGGTATGCATTTCGGGTTCTCGGTCGTCTCCGTTCCCCTCCATCATCCGGTACGTCTCGCCGAGCGCATCAATATCCTGGACCAGCTCACCGATGGCAAGCTGCTGGTCGGCGTCGGATCGGGCACGACGCCCGAGGAGATGATTGGCTTTGCGGTTGACTACAAGGACGCAGGTAGAATTTCGGAAAACAATCTCGCAATCGCGGAGCAGCTCTGGGCAAAGGGCATGGATGACCCCGCCGTAGAGATCGCGAATGGGCCTTACAATGGCCGTGTGCTGCAACGCATCACACCGGCACCGTATACGCCTGGGCATGCACGTTTGATGCCGGTGGCAATGAAGGAGGCCAGTTCACGCCGCGCGGCGGAGAATGGGTGGCCCGCGTTCATTCCTGCTTTTACCCCGCCGAAGATCGGCGGAACCGAGCCATTCATTCACGTCAAGAAGTGGTTCGAGATCTACAAGGGCTTCCTTCTTGAAGCCGGGCACAGCGACGAGGTGGTCGCCTCGGCCCTCGGGTGGACGACCCATACCTACCAGGTCGTCCATGTCGCCGAAAGCGACGAGCAGGCGCGCGAAGAGCTGGAGTTGATCTTGCGCAGCTATCAGCATGCGGTGGAGCGGGAAGCAGCGTTTAACGCTCGTGCTGAAAGCAACGACGCGAACAAGAAGACGGATCGGACGCCCGACGCGCTCACTGATGACTGGATCGGCACATGGTGTCTCTATGGTTCACCAGATACCGTCATTGAACACCTCAAGCCCTACGAGGATCTAGGGATTGGCAACATCCTCTGCGGCACCACCACCGGGCCGCTCACTGAAGAGCGCTTGCGCCTGGGCAACCAGACCCTTGAACTGTTGGGTAGCAAGGTGATGCCCGCATTTCAGAGCTAACACCGATACCTTCGGTGCCGCCTTGATGCGATCGAGGTTGCATCCGAAGGCGATCAAAAGGAGAGCGGTCATCAGACGCCGCTCCATAAATGGGAAAAGCGACAGTGGCAGTCAAGAAGATCGTGGGCCTGGGCGGAACGTTCCGCCAGGCATCTTCCAGCGAGATGCTCGTGCGCGCCGTGCTCGCACGTTGCGAGGCCATGGGCGCCGAGACCCTCATGTTTGATGGCCCGTCCTTGGCGTCGCTTCCGCATTTCAACCCGGAAAACGCTGAGCGCACGCCTGCCCAGTCCGCCCTTATAGCTGCGGTTCGCGACGCTGACGGGATCGTCATCGGCAGTCCAGGCTATCATGGCGGCTATTCGGGCCTTGTGAAGAACGCGGTCGATCTGCTGGAGGACTTGCGGAGCGATGGTCGGGTCTACTTTGATGGTCGTCCAGTGGGCCTCGTCGTCACTGCCGCCGGCTGGCAGGCCTGCGGCACGACCTTGTCGGCATTACGCGATGTGGTGCACGCGATGCGCGGATGGCCGACACCCATCGGTATAGGCGTAAATTCGGTAGAACAGCGTCCATTTGGTCACGACGGCAACATCGTGGACGTGGGGATTGGCCGTGTCATCCAGGCGCAGGCCGAGCAGATCATGAGCTTTGTAATGGGGAATGCAACGTGATCGAAAACCTCACTTCCGATCAGCGCCTGGCGATGACCTCGGGCGCGGCGATGTGGGCGACGGTTGGTTATCCCAACCATGGTATCGCCTCACTTACCATGGGTGATGGTCCAATGGGCATTGCCGGCGGCAGGGTCGACGAACGCGATGTCGCGTTGCTGACCCCATGCGGGACCGCGCTGGGCGCTAGCTGGGATCTCGACTTGTGCACGCGTATCGGCATGCTCGTCGGTGGTGAGGCTGTCCGTTGCGGCGTGGACATGGTGCTCGCGCCCAACGTCAACCTGGCGCGCAGTCCGCTGGCCGGTCGTGCCTTCGAGTATTTTTCGGAGGACCCGCTGCTGGCCGGGGTGCTGGGGGCTGCCTGGGCTACGGGCCTCCAGACAACCGGCACTGCGGCCGTGGTCAAACACATCGTCTGCAACGACAGCGAAACTGATCGCGACACAATGAATGCCGTGGTCGATGAGCGCACGTTGCGTGAAGTTTACCTTCTGCCATTTGAACTTTGCGCCCAGGCGGGGGTTGGCGGGATGTTGACCGCATACAATAAGCTGAACGGCGAATGGTGCTCCGAGCACCACTATGTCCTCACCCGCATCGTCAAGCAGGAATGGGGATTCGATGGGATCGTCATGAGCGACTGGTTTGGAACCCATTCCAGCTCGGGTGCCCTGAACGGCGGGCTGGACCTAGAGATGCCCGGCCCCGCGCGCTTCCTTGGCGCAAAGGCTGCCGACGCAGTTGCTCGGGGTATTATCGACCTGGGTCGCGTCGACGACGCCGCTGGCCGCCTCGCCCACGCAGCGCAGCGCTTCTCACGCGAAAAGAGCCGCCCCATCGTCGAGGACGATGCCAAGGCGTTGCTGGTTGAGGCAGCTGCTGCCGGTTTCGTACTGCTAAAAAACGAGGGCAACCTGCTGCCGCTCGAAGTGGGTGCGGACAAGCGTATCGCTGTCATCGGGCCAAACGCCACGGCGCCCTGCTACCAAGGCGGTACGTTTGCGAAGATCGCTGTCGCTCCGGATGCCCTGAGACCGCTAGAAGCGATCGAGGCCATCTTTGGATCTGAAGTTCGGATAGATCACGAAGCCGGTGTCGATCCTCAGCCGCGCCTGCCCACGATGGACGTCCGGCCGTCGCGCGATATTGGTGATGGTTGCGTTGCCGGCATGACTATCGACTACTATGATGGGCAGGGTGAGGGTGCAGTTCTTCGCACGAGCGAAACTCGCGACACTAACTCCCTCGTGTGGTTCATGGGCGTCCATGACGATGTCGTGACTTTGAGCCAGCCGGGGCGGATAACAGCCAGCGGGGTGTTCGAGGCGCGGACCGGTGGTGATCACATCTTCTATCTAGGCGCTACCGGTCGGACACGTTTGCGCATAGACGGCCGCGAGATCATCGTGCGCGATGAGGCGATCCCGCCTGCCGATGTCATGGGCACGCTCAAGGGCGGAGACGCGGATAGCGCGAGCTTAGAGTTGCACGCCGGACAGAAGGTTCTGGTCGAGGTGGACTTTGAATTTACGCCGGCCCGTGTTCAGGGTCTCTGGTACGGAATTCGTCGCCCCGACACGCCCGAGGCCATGCTGGAGCGCGCAGTGGCGCTCGCACGGGAGGCTGACGCGGTAGTGCTTATTGTCGGTGAAACATCTGATGCAAGCGTTGAAAGCAAGGATCGCGATGACACCCGCCTGCCACCTGAGCAGGTCCGGTTGATCGAAGCGGTCACTCAGGCTAATCGGCGCACCGTCGTGGTTGCCAATGTGGGTCACGCTTTCGATACGTCCTGGGATAGCCACGTAGCTGCTTTGCTTGTCACGTGGTATCCTGGTGAGGGCTTCGGCGAAGCTTTAGCACAAGTCTTATCTGGCCAGCGCGAGCCGGGGGGGCGATTACCGGTCTCGATCGCTTACGATGAAAGCGATTATCCGGCGTTTGCGCTTACGCCGGGGCCCAGTGGTGACCTATCTTACAGCGAAGGCACCCTCATAGGCTACCGCGGCATGAGCAGGCCGCGTTACGCGTTTGGAGCGGGGTTGGGGTACGCTCATGTCGAATTCGTATCCGCGGCGCTATCCTCGCAGATCGATCCCGTGAGGGTGGACGTGGTCGTGCATAATCGCTCGGCCCGCGCCGGGAGCGAAGTCATACAAGTCTATCGCCGTGAGCCTGAACTGGCACTAGCCGGCTTTGCAAAAGTGCACTTGGCTTCCGGCGAGCGCCGGACCGTCGGCGTCAACATTCCGCGCCGGTCCCTGCAGACGTGGCAGGATGGCTGGAATGACATCAATGAGCCTTGTCTGTTCGTGGGCCGCAGCGCCGTTGACGTTGCTATTTCACTGCAATGAACAGAGTGAAGCCAATGGCTGAGCGGGAGAACGAGGGTTTCTATGACTGAAGCTTCCACTGTGAGCCCGGGCGCACATGTCGCCGGTTGGCGGCAGGGTGTGACTCTGGCGTTTGCTGGGTTTCTCCCGATCCTCAGTATCCTCTCGCTCGCTCCGGCGATCCCGACGATCATCTCCCATTTCAAAAACGTACCGAACGCTGCCTTTCTGGTGCCGCTGATGGCAACTACCCCCGGCTTGATGGTGGCCCTGCTCGCACCGTTTGCTGGCGTGATCGTTGACCGTTACGGTCGGCGTATCCCATTGCTGTGGGCAACATTTGCTTATGCGTTCTCGGGCACAGCACCGTTTTTCCTGACCGACTTGCCGACCATCTTCGCCTCGCGCCTGGCGGTGGGTGTTTCTGAAACCTTCATCCTGGTGATCGTCAACGCGCTTTTCGCAGATTACTTCGCGGAGAATCGTCGCCGCAACTGGATAACGGTTCAGGGGCTGCTGGGGCCGGCGCTTGGCGCTGGCTCTCTGGCACTTTCAGGATGGCTAAGCAGCGTATACTGGAACGGCGTCTTCCTCGTCTACGGACTCGCCTTCATCATCTTTCTCGCGATGTTCGCCTGGTTCTTCGAGCCAGCAGCGGCGGACCGCGGCCCCGGTCAGGTGGGGACTTCCACGCCATTCCCGTGGAAGACAGTGGCGGCCTACTGCGGCGTGACACTGATCATGTCGATCCTGTACTATGTGTTCCTCGTAAATGGCGGCCTCGCGTTTGAAGCGGTCGGTACCATATCGGCCACCCGCCTCGGCGTGATCATGGGTCTTGTGAGCCTTGGAGTGCCAGCCGGCGCGCTGATGTTCAACCTGCTGTCCCGCCGTTGGTCAATCGACCGTGTCATAGGTCTCGTCCTCATGATCGTCGGTGCCGGAACGGCCGGCATGGGCTTCGCCCGGAGCGAAGCGACGATGGCCGCCGCCGCCGTTCTGCAGGAGCTCGGCGCAGGCATGACCGTCACCGGCCTGATTTTCTGGGTTTCACGCCTTCTGGCGCCGGAACATCGCGGTCGAGGCTTCGGATTGTGGACGTCGGCGTTCTTCATTGCGCAGTTCATCAGCCCGGCGATAGTCGGCACGATCTCCGCGCGCAGCGGCAGCATTCTTCATGCTTTCGCCGCCATGGGCGTTCTCGGCATGGTGTTCGCCGTTGTGATTTTGCTTGTCGGCAAGCGCATCCCGCAGCCAGTTGCGTAGATTCGAAAGACCAAGCCTAAAAAAGGAAGGAGCCGCTTGGATTTGCTACGATCCCGGCGGCTTCTTTGACATCACGGCCAGGGCGAAGGCATGAGCGCGATGAGATCGGTGTCGCGCGGAAAATCGACTGCATCGGGGCGCCGGCACTGGGTCTCGATTGCACGCGCCTCACCCGACCGCGCAGAAGCCATTATAGCTTCCACGACCTCACAGATGTGCAGAATAAAGGCGGCGCTGGTTCTATGTTTCGTGCCTCGGCGGTGAGCGATCGCGAGGTCGAGCAGGCCCACGCCGCGGTAGTCCGCAACGGCCAACCCCGCGTGGTTGGTGCGGTTAGGGGCCCCGAACGGCAAACCGTCAAGCGGCACCGGCTTAGGATCCAGCCCGCGGCGCAGCAAGAACGGCTCCCCCCCAAAGAAGTTCGGATCCGGGAGCACCAAGGCCGCTTCACTTCCGTAGCAGTGGTTCTGGTGAGGCGCAGGATTGGCCATATCCAGTGAAGTTACCAATGAGACCGTCGCCTCCGCAAACGTGAGAACGGCGGAATACGTCGTACAGATATCAACCGGGAACTGAGTGCCAGCGGTTGGTCCGCGCAAAACCGTCCGCTCTGCGGCCCCACGCGCCGAGCTAGCGTAAACGCTACGTACTGGTCCCAACAGGTTGACCCATTGTGCGATGTAATATGGTCCGATGTCGCGCGGCGGCTCACCACCCGGACGGTAGAAGCTGGCGGGGCTCGGGTGATACTGCTCCACTCCGGCGTGGCCGATGGTTGAGATGCCGAATACCGGCTTGCCAATGCCGCCACTGTCCAGCACCCGCCGGGCGACCTGGTGTCCTGCTCCGAAGAACGTGTCAGGCGCGCTTGCGATCATCACTCCGCGACGTTCGGCCTCCTGCACGAGCTTTGCGGCTTTGGTGACAGATATCGAGAATGGCTTCTCCGTATAAAGATGCTTGTCCGCAGCGATTATCCTCTCGTTGATCTCATCGTGCGCATGGCCGGGCGCTAAATTGACCAAAAGTTCCACTGAAGTGTCGGATAGTAACGCCTCGAGCGTCCGAGCCTCAACGCCGTACCGTTCGGCTTTCTCATGCGCGCTGGTCATTGAGCCGGAGGCGATGCCGCACAAGGTTAATGCGGGCGAGCGGTCTATCGTGTTGAGGTACACCTCGCTTATATCCCCCGCCCCAATCACAGCTGTTCGCACTGGTTCGAGCGGAACACCGAAGTCCATGTTAACCTCCCTTGATTCGCGAGATTTCACAGGTGCTCATCCACCCGGTCCGTCCGCCGCTTATTTAGAATACCCCATCTATTAATACCAGCCAGACTGCGTGAAAGCCACGCAAACCCGCTAGTCGATGCCCCAATATCGAACCGGCCCAAACAGGAATCGTCACTCGTGTTTATTCATGATTCGGGCGTCGAGTCCATTGACTCGTTTTCAGGATTAAAATACGTGTTCGTGTAAGCCGTGAGACAATGAGCGGCGTTGAGGAGGGGAGAATGCGGATGCGCCGAGCTATCCTCCGGTTCGTTAGGAGGCTTTAATGCAGCGTATATCAAAGATCGGCCTGGCCATGGCTAGCACATGCCTCGCCTCCGCCTGGAGCCCAGCGGTCGCCCAGGAGGCGGAAGATCAAGCCGGTAGCAGCAATGATATCATCGTAACTGCGCAGAAGCGTTCCGAAAATGTCCAGGACATTCCGATCGCAGTGACTGTCGTGGGCGAAGCTCAGATCGGCCGCCAGAACATCATTTCGGTTACAGATCTCAAGTCATCCTCGCCGGCGCTGGAGTTTGCCCCCCCGGGCCAAACCCCCGGCTCGGGCGGCTTCATTCGCGGTGTCGGCACGGTGATCACTTCATCGACTGCTGAGCCTTCAGTAGGACTCGTCGTAGATGGCGTTCCGCAGGGCAACGTTCCACAGTCGTCGGTCTTCGACGTGGCCCGCGTCGAGGTTCTGCGCGGCCCTCAGGGGACGTTATTTGGTTCTGCCGTTTCGGCGGGGTTGGTGAATATCACGACCAACGCCCCGAAGCTTGGAGAGTTCTCCGGCAAAGCCGAGTTCGAGCTCGCCGATGACGGCTTTGCCGGCTCGGAGTACAGCCGGCGCATTGGTCGTCTGGTTCTGAACGCGCCCCTCGGGCAAGACGCAGCGTTGCGCCTGTCCGGCCACTACGATTCGATCGACGGGGTTACCCGCAATGTCGCACTAGGCAAGGACAGCGACCGCAACGATCGCGGCGTCCGCGCAAGGCTGTTGTGGGAGCCCAGTTCTGATGTGACGTTCAACATCATCGCCGATTACAACAAGATCAACACCCGCAATGCACCTTACTTCACCTTCTACAACACGAGCAGTCAGGCACTGATCGATGTCCTCGCGGATTGTGGCATCACGATCGGCGAAGGCAATAACAAAACGTGCAATCCCCAAGAAGTGGTGAACCAGGTTGAGCAGTTCGGTATCTCCGGCTCCATGGATGTCACGCTTGGGCATCACACGCTGACCTGGACCACGGGTTATCGCTGGCAGAACCAAAAAGAAACGGCCTCAATTGACGGTTTGCCATCGGCCTCGCCCGCCGTGCAGTTCCCCAACATCTTCTATGGTCCGGGCTACGACAAGAAAAGCATGTTTACTCAAGAAGTTCGTCTCACTTCGCCGAGTAGCGGTTCGTTGGAATATGTGCTGGGCGCGTTCTATTCGCGCTATGAGGGAGAGCGTGACTATCTGAGTAGGGTAAGTCTGTTTTTCCTTCCAAGGCCGATTGAAACAAACTATCTGCAGCGGCCTTTGGTTGAAACCATGGCGGCGTTCGGCCAAGCAACTGTACACCTCAGTGATGCGATCCGTGTGCTCGGCGGAGCGCGCTATACAAACAACGAGGTTACCGCTCGCGTGAACGTGCTCAGCGGCGGTGCGCCGGGGTTCTATCGCGCAAAGTCGAAGATAGACAACTTTTCGTGGAAGATCGGCGCGCAGGCGGATCTCGGTCCTGATCTAATGGCCTATGCGACGGCAAGCCGCGGCTTCAAGGGGCAGACCTACAACGATGACAGCACGTTGGGTGCCACGCCGACGTACATACAGCCCGAACTGCCTACGTCATTCGAGGTTGGGCTCAAGGGCCAGATCCTCGACCGTCTGGGCTTCGACCTCAACGTGTTCCATACGAAGGTCAAAAACTACCAGGCCCAGGTCTGCGCCCCTGACCCCCAGCGAGGCGTAGTCTGCGCTCCCCAGAACATTGATAGTCTGACTACGAAGGGGATTGAAGTCGGTCTGTTCGGTGAACCATTGCGAGGTCTGAACATCAATGCCGGGCTGATCTACGTCGATGCGAAGTTCCCGAACGGCTTCATCGGTACGGATGGCACCGACCTCGGTGGCTATCAGGTCACTTACAGCGCTCGCTGGAAAGGTGTCTTATCCGGCGAATATGAGGCCGATTTGTCAAGCGACGCCACAGCCTATGTCGGTGCCGATACGGTTTATCGTTCGCGTGTCCGCTACGTCACGGCAGGCGGCGATGACGTCACATTCAAACCGCACTTCATCACGGGCGCACGCGCCGGTGTGCGGCTTGCCAATGGCAAATACGAATTAGGATTGTTCGGTCGCAACTTGTTCGGAATTCGCCAACCGGTGCTCCGCTACAACTCGCCGATCGGTACGAATACCACCACTCAAATCCTGTCCGACAGCTCGTTCCGCGTGGTCGGGCTGCAGGGTAAGGTCAACTTCTGACAGTAACACGGGGCCGCTACGGGCGGCCCCGTATGTCTATGACCAGTTCGAAGGAAACGGCATGCTTCCTAAGCGGCAAGGCTCGATTTCCCGTCGGGGCTGGCTTAGGTCGGCAATGGGAGCGGCGGCTTATCTGACTGTACCGCGCCGAGTAGTGGCAAGGCCATATAGCACAGTGCCGCAAACTCCGAACTGCCGGGTTATTGTGGACAATGACTTCGCGGGTGACCCCGATGCGCTGATAGCATTGGCACACCAACTTCTCAGTCCCAAGTCTCTCGTGCCGTTGATAACATGCTCGCCCTTACCTGCGAATTTTCGCGGTGCCGTTCCGGAGGGCGTGACAGCCGCGCGCGGCGTAGAAATAGTGCGCGAAATGATCGGGATCGCGGGACTGCCTAGTCGGCCCGCATTGCCAATAGTTGCCGGCTCTGAAACGTTCGACCCTGCGACCAACCGGGTATCTGCGGCTGCCCGCGCGATTGTCGATGAGGCCATGAGAGTGGATGAGCGGCCGTTATACCTTTCATGCGGTGGCCCGCTGACTAATGTCGCCGCAGCTTTGCGGCTCGAACCGGCAATAGCCCATCGCGTGACGGTTATATGGATTGGTGGCGGCGATTATCCTAAAGGGGGTTGGGAATACAATCTTGCGACCGATGTGGATGCTGCGCGCCACGTCATCGAACATACTATGGTGCCGCTTTGGCAGGTGCCGCAGGGTACCTATCGGCAGATGCAGGTTTCGGTTGCTGAACTGCGCGTGCGCTTGCGTGCCGCGTCGCCGCTTGGGCAATGGCTTTACAGTCGGTTCACAACCCCGCCTGATTTCGTCGATATTGGTGGTGCCTGGCCGATGGGCGATAGCCCGCCGGTTCTTTTCACTGCGATTTCTCAGGAGAGCAGTCGCTCTGTAGTGCGGCCCGCGCGCACGATCCTAGACAATCACACATACGGTGGAGCTCTGCCACAGCGCGAAATAAAGGTGTTCGATAATGTAGATGTGCGACTGACGGTAGAGGATTTCTTCGCCAAGCTGCAGATCGATAGCTAACTTCTGTGTCACTTTTTATTAAATGGAGGTACCTATGCCCTCGCGCCGTGATTCTTTGTTTCTTCTTGCTGCGGGCGGCATGGCCACTGTGCAGGCAAGCGCATCCTCGGCGCGCGGCGCCGCATGTGGCGTAGTCGCCACTAGGTCACAGACAACTCCTGGCGTCACCCTCGGGCCGAAATGGAGCGTGGGGATCGAAGGTCAGCGACGCGCCGATCTGGGCAACGGGCGCTTCCTCAACCCGATTCTCGCAGGGGACTATCCCGATCCCTCGATCCTGAAGGACGGCGAGGATTACTACATGACGCATTCCTCGTTCGACGCTTCACCGGGATTGCTGATCTGGCACTCGCGTGATCTGGTGAACTGGGCTCCGGTCGGCCCAGCTCTGGATAAGCCGCTTGGCACCGTATTCGCCGTCGATCTCGTCAAGCACAATGGTCGCTATTACATCTATATTCCGTTCATGAAGGCGCCTTGGTCGCGCGATCTGAAGGCGTTCGCTAATATTTTCGTGATCCAAGCCGATTCCATGCGCGGTCCCTGGAGCGAACCGGTTGATCTTGGCATTAGCGGGCTGATTGATCCTGGCCATATCGTCGGCGAAGACGGGGAGCGCTATTTGTTCCTTTCCGGGATCAACCGGGTGAGACTGTCGCGCGATGGTCTTGCAACGCAAGGTAAGGTCGAGAAGGTCTACGATGGCTGGCATTATCCCGAGGAATGGATCACGGAAGCATACTCGCTTGAAGGTCCCAAGCTTTTGCGCCGCGGTGAGTGGTACTATATCATCAGCGCTGTTGGGGGCACAAGTGGGCCGGTCACGGGACACATGGTCATTGCCGCGCGTGCGCGCTCTGTTAATGGCCCTTGGGAAAACTGCCCTTTCAACCCGATTGTGCGGACGACCCATCCGGATGAGCAATGGTGGTCTCGCGGACACGCGACTGCGGTCGAAGGGCCGGGGGGGCAGTGGTATCTTGTCTATCATGGGTACGAGAACGGATATCGCACGCTTGGCCGGCAGACGTTGCTGGAGCCGATCGAGTGGACGAAGGATGGCTGGTTCAAGGCAACCGGTGGAGATCTCTCTCGTCCGCTGGCAAAGCCCGTGCCGACGAGCACTGAGGCCCACGGTTTGGCGCGATCTGACAATTTTCAGAAAAGCGCCTTGGGTTCGCGCTGGACCTTTTTCTCCGCAATGCCGGAGGAACGGGCGCGGGCTCAGTTCGGCAAAGACGGCCTGGTGCTGAAAGGAAAAGGAACTGGGGTACACGATTGCTCTCCACTGACCCAGATGGTCGGCGACCGGGCTTACGAATGCAGCGTCGAGATGGAATTGACCGGTGAGGTGCAGGGAGGCCTGCTGCTGTTCTTCAATGACCGGATGTTCCTTGGCATGGGCCATGACGCGGCCAGAATGACGACTTATCGTGGTGGCAAGGCGACGTATTGGCAGGAACCCGCACCCGCGCGACGGCGAATGTTTCTCAAGATCGTCAATGACGACCACATCGTGACATTTTACTACAGCCTGAACGGTCGTGACTGGACGCGTCACTACCTGCGTAGCGAAACGTCCGGATGTCACGCCAATACCATGGACGACCTCGTCAGCCTGCGCCCGGCCCTGTTCGCCGCAGGAGGGGGATCAGTCCATTTCCGCAACTTCACATACCGGGCCCTCCAATCCTCATCCTTTCCGGCCCAGTGAAAGAACTGCAATTCATGATTATCGATCGTCGTAACCTGCTTCGCGCCGGAACCTGTTTGGGCGCTCTCGCTTTTGGAACGGGATTTTCTCGAATGGCCTTCGCGGCTCCCGCGAGCCGGCGAGTTGAATCCCTACTCGCGCGTATGACGGTCGAGGAAAAGGTGGGACAGCTCACTCTTTATCCTGATGAGGTCCGCCCTACTCCGCGGCCAATCAATCCGGAAATCAACGCGCAGGCCGAGGCCCGCGAGCGAGCAGCGTTCCAGTTTGACGAGGTCCGCGCCGGCCGGGTTGGGTCGCTGCTGGCGGGAACTGGCGTGCAACTTGGACGCAAATTACAGGAGGCCGCTTTACAATCACGGCTAGGCATTCCGCTGATGTTTGGGGCCGACGTGCTGCACGGATTGCGAACGATTTTTCCGATCCCACTCGCCTTGGCGGCAAGTTTTGAGCCAGGCTTAGCCGAAAGGACTGCGCGTGCCGCTGCTGAGGAAATGACGGCAGTCGGTGTTCATTGGACGTATGCGCCAATGGTGGACGTGGCCCGCGATCAACGCTGGGGCCGCGTCGCCGAAGGTTCAGGCGAGGATCCTTATCTGGCCAGCCTTTTCGCGGCCGCCTACGTCCGCGGTTTTCAGGGTGTAAATCTAAGATCGCAACGCAGCGTCGCGGCGTGCCCTAAGCACTTCGCGGGGTATGGCGCGGTAATTGGAGGAATGGAGTACAACAACACGGATCTCACCGAACGCGAACTCCTGCAAACGCACATGCCGCCATTCGAGGCGGCCTTTAGGGCCGGCGCTCTGACGACGATGGCCGCTTTCAACGACATCGACGGTGTACCGGCCTCGGGGAACCGCCACCTTCTGACCGATCTCCTTCGCGACCGTCTGGGTTTCAAAGGGTTCGTGGTCTCCGACGCGGCCTCGGCGGAAGAACTGGTCGCCCATGGTGTTGCGGCGGACGAAAAGGATGCGGCACGTCAGGCATTTGATGCCGGCGTCGACGTCAATATGGGGGGCGGTCTGTACAAGCGACACCTGCCTGCCCTGCTGGGGGCCAACGCAATTGGCATCGAACGTCTGGACGAAGCGGTCCGGCGGGTGCTGACGGTGAAAGAGAACCTTGGCTTACTCGACGACCCCTACCGCTCGCTCGACCCAAAGCGCGAGGCGCAGGAGGTGCGGACGCCTGCCGCCTTGGCTCTCGCCCGCGAGGCGGCGGCGCGCTCGGTCGTCCTGCTCAGGAATCAAGGCGATATCCTACCACTCAAAGCTGGCCGAATGATCGCCCTGATCGGCCCCTTGGGCGACGATGCAGCCAACATGGACGGGCCTTGGGCACCGTGGGCGAAAACGGGCGATGCCGTCACCCTCGCCCAAGGGCTGCGGGCAGAGTTAGGCACGCGCCACCTTACGATTGTAGAGGGATGCGGTATCGACGCGCCGATAGACGGCGGAATCGCTGCGGCAGTTGCCGCCGCGAGGGCTGCAGACGTCGTCGTGCTCGCGGTGGGGGAAGGGCAGGACATGTCCGGCGAAGCGCGCTCGCGCAGCGAAATTACCCTACCGGCGCCTCAACAGGAATTGGCTGAGGCTGTCGCCGCGACAGGCAAGCCGATCGTCGTGGTGCTATCCTGCGGGCGTGCATTGGCGCTGCAGGGGGCCGTGCGGGATGCCGGTGCAATCCTTGTGGGTTGGTTCCTAGGTTCGGAAGGGGGCCATGCCCTGGCCGATGTGCTGACCGGACGCATTGCGCCGTCGGGACGTTTACCCGTCAGCTTCCCCCGGACTTCGGGCCAGCAACCGTACTACTACAACCACAAATCGACCGGGCGACCTCAACTTCCGGGTGAGAACGCTTTCTTCAAAGCCCGCTACACGGACGTTGCCAACACTGCGCTATACCCGTTCGGGCATGGTATCAGTTATGCGCCCGTCCAATACGGACCGGTGCAACTCAGCGGTGAAACCTTGCCTTGGGATGACGATCTGAAAGCTTCGATCACCCTCACTAACCTCGGCCAGCGGCCAGTGGAAGAGGTTGTGCAGCTCTATATTCACGATGAGGCCGCCAGCGTGACGCGGCCGGTCCGTGAATTGAAGTGTTTCGAGAAGGTGCGTTTGGCGGCTGGCGCCAGCCGTCAGGTAACTTTTACGATTAACCGCGCGGAACTTGAATTCATCGGCGGAGATTTGCAGCTACGGGCAGAGCCGGGCCGCTTTCAGGTATGGATCGCGCCGTCTAGTGCAGCCGGCACATCGGCTGCCTTCGTTCTTAGCCCACTCTCCTAATATCGAGTGATCATGATAAAGAAAATTGGCCTTTGCGCGACGGCATTGCTGCTCGCCATGCCAGCCTCTGCGCAGACGATGCCCAAGATCGAGAAAACGGCGGGTGGAAGGCAGCTCGTGGTCGATGGCGAACCCTATCTGTTCATAGGGGGAGAGTTGCACAACTCAAGCGCCTCTAGTCCGGAATACATGAAGCCGGTCTGGGACAAACTGGCGGCCATGAATGTGCGCTCGGTCATCGGTACCGCAAGTTGGTCAGATGTGGAGCCGCGGGAAGGGCACTTTGATTTCACAACGGTCGATGCCCAGATCGCTGCAGCGCGCGCCCGCAAGATTCACATCGCGCTCATCTGGTTTGGTGCTTATAAGAATGCCACTTCGACCTATGCTCCCAGCTGGGTTCGCGGCGATGCAGCGCGTTTCCCCAGAGCAGTCACCAAATCGGCGTACAAGACTGCGTTCACCTATGTCGGAGCAATGCCAAAACCGGTGCTCTCCGTGTTCTCACCTGAGTTGCTTAAGGCCGATCGCCGCGCATTCGTCGCGCTTATGCAGCATCTGGGAGAGGTCGACCCGGAGCATACGGTTGTCATGATTCAGATCGAGAATGAGATCGGCCTCCTGCGCGACAGCCGCGACCGCTCGGCCCTCGCGAATGTGGCATGGAGCAAGCCAGTGCCGGCTGCTCTGATTTCATACATGGTACGGGAGAAAGACCGCCTCCGCCCCGAACTCGCCGCGATGTGGGGGCGGCACGGCCAGCGGCGGTCCGGAACCTGGTCGGAGGTCTTCGGCACAGAGTGGGAAGCGGACGAAGCGTTCATGGCCTGGAGCTTCGCCTCCTACGTTGAGGAACTGGCCAAGGCCGGCAAGGCAGTCAACCCGCTACCATTTTACGCGAATGCCTGGCTGGGGCCGCAAAAGGGTCAGGAGCAAGCCGGTCTATATCCGAGCGGCGGACCGGTAGCACGTATGATCGATGTGTGGCACGCTGCGGCCCCCTCCCTCGACATGCTTTCGCCCGACGTGTACGTACCCGACGTAAAGGACGCCTTCGCCCAGTATCACCGTCAGGACAAGCCGTTGTTTGTCCCCGAGGCGCAGTTCCGGACAGGAAGCCTGTTTTGGGCCCTGGGTCATCACAAGGCCATTGGCTTCTCGGTGTTCGGCGTGGAGGACGGTCGCGTGGACGGGCAATATCCACAGGCCCTCGCCTTAATCAACACAATGGTGCCAGTCATCGCTGCGGCACAAGCCCAGAACCGCATCGGAGCCGTGCTGCTTGAGGACGGAGAAGTGTCGGCACAAATGGATTTGGGCGGCTATAACGTAGTCGCACGCGGCAGCCAGGCGCTCTTCTCGTCGATGCTGCTCGACGCCGGGTTGCAGGCGCCCCCACCTCCACCGCCCCTGCCGAGCGAAACGGAAGAAGGGGGATTGCCGGCTCCCGGTGACGCTCGCCCGTTTGCCCTCGTCATCGCCGAAGGCGATGACCGCTTTCTTGTGGTAGGCAAGGGGGTGACGTTCGACTTCGAGAAGGGAAAGGACATCGTGGAACTCGATCATGTCCAAGAAGGCACCTTTGACGCTGCCGGCAAATGGGTTCCCGGCCGCGCGATTAACGGCGACGAGCGTTTGGCGATCCTTCCTGCGGACCGGATTGGCATTGCCCGCATACGGCTTGTCCACCGCAGGTAACTTGTCAAATTCACCCTGCTGGCCGTTTCACCCCCAAAACGAACAGCAAGGTGAAGTGCCGAATGCGCTCGCCCGTTTGGCTAAAGTCGTTGTACCCGCCAGATGGTACAAGACCGCGCCGGCGGCGGGGATGCCCCCCGTGCGGGGCCCCCCAGCGCCTCTAGTCCACCAGTCATCCGCCTCACGGTTTTTTCTTGAGCCTTACCGAGCGGCGGCGAATGTCACCTGCTGCTTGATAAACCCATTTGTTTCTCTCCTCGATGCCTACCGAGCTGCACCGGAATGGCGGACCACCTGTTGCTCGATCACTCCAAACGGCGCCGCACCGCCGGGGATGCGGCCTTCCATGCGGATGATATCGCCAAAGGCCATGAACGGTGTTGTCGGCCTGCCGTCGCGAATGATCTCGATCGCGCGAACTTCGGAAATGCAGCTCGATCCGACCTCGGCATAGTCGTGATTCGAGACGGTGCCCGATCCGATCACCGTCCCCGCAACGAGATCGCGAGTGCGGGCGGCGTGGGCGATGAGGGCGTGGAAGCCAACATCCATCGGCGCGCCGCTGGCGCTCCCAAAGCGCTTGCCGTTCCAGTCTACCAAGAGGTCCAGACACACCCGGCCGTCACGCCAGGCTTCGCCCAGCGCGTCAGGCGTCACGGCGAACGGCGCCATCGAACAGGCGGGCTTGGCTTGAACCCAGCCAAAGCCTGTCTTCATTTCGGCCGGCGCGATTGCGCGCAGCGACCAGTCGTTGATCTGGACAACCAGCTTCACGTGCGAGAGCGCCTGCTCGGGCGTCACGCCCATAGGCACTGCATCCACGACCACGCCGAACTCGCCCTCGAAATCGATGCCGTCGGCCTCGCTGGGGAATGGTACAGGGTCGGCGGGCCCCAAGAAGCGATCGGACAGACCCTGATACATCAGTGGTCGGTCCGTCTCAATCGGCGGCAGGTTGAAGGCGATCTGCATCAACTCGCCATGAGTGCCGAACGCCGAGCCATCCAGCCATTGCCAAGAACGCGGCAGTGGTGCTCGCAACTGCGCGGGATCGAATGCTTCTCCCTTTCCCGCGTTCACCCGTTTGGCCAGCGCACGTAGCACCGGTTCAGCCGAACTCCAGGCGGTGATGGCGGCAAGCAAGTTGGGGATATCGGCGGCGAGCGCGCGAGTGCCGTCGGCCGAAACGACCAAAAGTTGGCCGTCCGGCGTGCCATCGTTGAACGTTGCAAGGCGCATGGCTAGTCCTCGATGATCGCGACGGCCCGGGTCCACCCTGCCGAGGCGCCCTTGATCTTGTGCGGGAAGCAGCTGACGGTGAAGCCGTGCCCGGGCAGCACTTCAAGATTGTGCAGCTTTTCCAAGTGGCAGTAGCCGATGTCCCTTCCCGCCTTGTGACCTTCCCAGATCAGCGAGGTGTCACCGGTTTCCTTCACCTTCTGGGCGGTGTGACTGAACGGTGCGTCCCACGACCACGCGTCGGTGCCGGTCACGCGGATGCCGCGCTCCGTCAGGTACATCGTCGCCTCGTAGCCCATACCGCAACCTACGTTGACGAAGTCCGGTCGGCCGAGCGCCTTGCCCGCCGCTGTGTTCACCAGCACGATGTCGAGCGGCTGCAGGTCGTGTTCGATGCGCGCCAGTTCGTCTTCAACGTCCTTCGCGGTTACGACGTAGCCATCGGAAAAATGGCGGAAGTCCAGCTTCACGCCGGCCTGGAAGCACCATTCCAGCGGCACCTCGTCGATGGTGATCGACCGCTCTGGCTCTCCGTCGCGGCCATTCATGGTGGGATGGAAGTGGTATGGCGCATCAAGGTGTGTGCCGCTGTGCGTGGTCAGTCGCACCCACTCCGAAGCCGCGAAACCCGCACCGTCAGGCGTGTCGGCCGCTGTCACTCCCGGAAAGAACATGCCGAGCTCGCTCGCCGTGTCCATGTGGGTCTGGTAGGTGATCTCGGGCTTGAGGAACGGCGGGTCGCTGACCACGTCGTTGCACAGGGTAATCGACAGATCGACAAAGCGACGGGTCATGGGCGTCCTTCCGATTTATGTTATGGCGCGCCGCCCCGGAGGAGGAGTGGGGCGGCGCGCCTCTTGATCGACGGCTTGCGCGTCCGTCGACTAGTTCGTTCTGCCGCCGAGCGTTTCGGCAAACCAGTCCGCGATGAGATCGCGCCCATAAGCCATGTTGTCGGCACCGACATGCTCGACGCCCCCTTCGCGAGAGGTGAAGATCACCAGCTCCCGGCGGGGCGAATTGACCAACTGCTCGAAGAGATCGTCGGCGTACCCCACGCTGATCTGTCGGTCGTTTGCACCGTGCGTAACGAGGAAAGGCACTTTGATGCGGTCCATGTGGCCGTTGAGGTTCATCGCCTCTGACTTTGCCAGGAATTCCTTTTGTCCCTCCGCACCGAAGGCCCAATGGACGTGGGCCCAATAATGCGGGACTGGGTTCTCGCCTTCGCGCGACATGCGCTTGTCCTGCACTTCGCGCCAGTTATGGTTCGCGCCCCAGACAGCGCCGCTGGCGAAGCGCGGCTCGTATGCGACGGCACGTGGGGCGAAGTGGCCGCCCAGCGAAATGCCAGTCATTCCGATTGCTTTCGGATCGACTTCGGACTGCTGTTCTAGCCAATCAACTGCCTTGCTGGCCCAGTTTTCGGAATGGGGATCGACAGGCAGCCGCTCGAGCCGCAGCGCCTCACCGGAACCGGGTTGATCAACGCAAAGCGTCGAGATGCCCCGGCGGGCGAGCTGCTCGGGAAGGCGTGTCCAATAGAGCAATTCCTTGCAGCTATCGAGGCCGTTGCAGAACACCACGACGGGATTTCGGCCTTCCCTTGGGGCACGGGTAAAGATTGCAGGCATAGTGCCGACCTGCAGCGGGATTTCGACGCGCTCGCGATTGAGTTTGCCCAGCTCTGTGGACCGGTCGAATGCCGTGCGCGCCTTCGCATAGGTGGCCTCGCGACCCGGTGCGCCGTGGCCCTGCATGCGCTCTGCCGTGATTAGGTACAGCGATGCGCGCTCCAGCTTGTTCGACGCAGACAAGGTGCGGCCCTTGGCCTCGTCCTCGGCAGCGAGATCGAGCAACTTCTCGCCCATCGCCGCCCAGGCTCTCATGAACTGCGGTGTGCCGGCGTCGGCGCCGCCGTCGGCCGCGTCTTTGATCGGCTTACACATATCGATGATCTCACCGAGTTGCGCACCCGACTCCATTGCTATCGCGACCGACAGGTTCCAGATGTAATTCGGGAAGTATTCGAAAAGTGCCATCGTTCAGACTTCCGCCGCCTGGAACAGCTTCGCATCAGGCTTGGGATGGGGCATGGTCTGCGGGCCGCCTATACCGATGCCCCACTGGTCCATGACATTCGGACCCGGGACATGCACCTTGTCGACGTGGTTTTCGAAGTCGACATCTTCCAACTCCGAGCTGTACTCAACAGCAAAGCCGGAAGGCGTACAGAAGTAGCTGAACGTGTTGTTGCCAGCCGTATGGCGACCCGGGCCCCAGCGGATGTCGGTTCCGGCCTGCTTCAGGCGCTGAGCGCCGCGGAACATATCATCTACCGTCAGCACATCGTACGCGACATGGTTGAGACACGGTGGCCCAGGTAGGATCGCGACACGGTGATGCGCCTCGTTGCAGCGCAGGAAGCACATGAAGTCGCCCAGCCAGTCACTGACCTTGAAGCCCAGAACGTCAGTAAAGAATTTCACCATCGCTGGATGGTCGGGCGAGTGGATCACGATATGACTGATCTTGACTGGCATGCCTTCCCAGCGTTCCATCACGCGCTTGTCCAAGCGCTCCACACCTGCCGAAATCTCGAAAGGCAAGCCATCAGGCGAGAAGAAGCGGAAGCCGTAGCCGCCGCCGGGCGCAGTGAGATCGCGCGGCGCATGGACTACCCTGCAGCCGGCTGCGACCACATTGTCGTGTAGCGCATCAACATCGGCACTGGTGTCGGCCGCGAATGCCACGACTTCGACATGATTAGCATCGGATTTGTGCAGACGTACCACATGGTGCTCATCGTCGCCGTGGGTCTTGAACCAGGCTATGCCCTCCTCAGCCGCCACTTCAACGAGGCCCCAGTCGTTGGCGTAGAAGGAACGCTCGGCATCGAAATTATCGACACCATATCCGACGTAGCGGATTTCTTTGATCCGGCTCATTCGTGATCTCCTCTCTCGATGCGCGCCCTTGCCAATGTCGTGCGCTCTATAAAACTATAATGTTCATTCTATCTTTGGCAGTGGCAATTTACAATAGCATAACCACGCGAGCCCCCTGCCGCGCGGGTTCCACCGCGCATCCGCCGATGCAAGCCATAGAAAAGGCGTCGGTGGAGCGCCGGGATGTCAGAACACCGCGCTATTTTTTGCCCGGGCGCTATCACGGTCTGTGCCATGATATGACCAAGCCCCCAGGATCGGGGGGTTGAGAAGGCTCTGGTGGCGGGTCGAGGCATGGGCGGCGATCGAGCCGCTCTCCCAAGAACCAGCCTGGTGCCGGCGCGTGGACGACCGGCAGTCTTGCACGTGCTGAAAGTGGGCTGCCGCTGGTGCGACTGGCCTGCCGAGTACGCGCCATCGACAACGGTCTACAACCGCTTCGACCGACGGTCGTACCGGGGCTGCTGGCTTAAGCTGCTCGACCCGCTGGTTGGTGTCGGCGCGTTCAAAAAAACACAGCAATCGACAGCACGTATGTGAAGGCACAGCGTGCCGCGTTTGGTGCGAAAGGGGGCGCTCTGCGCAAGCGATCGGCCGCTTGCCGGGTGGCTGGACCACGAAAGTCCACGCGCTTACCGACGTCATCGGCCTCCCCTATGCGTTGATGCTCACCACCGGCAACGTGAGCGAGATCAGAGCTGCGCCCTCGCTTTTCCAGCGCGCCGGACGCATGCGCTAACTGCTGGCTGATAACGGCTATGATGCCGACCAGCTTCGGCGCTTGCTGCGTGATGCAGGCGCTGTCAGGGTCATCTCTCGTCGCCGCAACCGCAAGCGCACCACCCGCTACGACGAGGATAGCTACCGCGACTGCCACCTTGTCGAGAACGCCTTCTGCTGCCTCAAGAACTTCCACCGCGTTGCCCCCGCTACGACAAGCTCGCCGCCAACTTCCTGTCAGGCGTGGCGCTCGCAACGTTATTGCGTTCTGGCTGTGAACGATTCTAAGCCGTAGAGTGCCCTGACGAAAGGAACCAGCGTGACCAGAGACAGCATGTTGCGAATCATGTTCGTTGCCTCCTGCGGCCTCCTGCTGGGCGCGGTTCCAAATGCGGCGCCTTCGCCCGCCGGTGCAGCCCCCGAGGCCTCCTCGGACGCCATGGCGCGTTGCAACGCTTTGGTCGGCAGGAAGCTGGCTTCCGGCACGGTCGAGAAGGTGAATTACATCGCGAAGGGCGGTAAGCTCGTCGATCAACAAACGGGGTTTGCGGCAGCGTTCAATGGCCTCACGACGCCGGTGCCGTTCTGCAAGGTGCGCGCCCACCTCCATCCGACTCCAGACTCTGACATTACGGTGGAGACGTGGCTGCCGGACGCCTGGAACGGCAAGATGTTGGGTATCGGCGGCGGCGGCTTTTCGGGCGGTTTAGCCACCGCGGCGCTGACTTTGCGTGCGCCGATGAGCAGCGGCTACGCCGCGGTTGCGACCGATGTGGGGCATCCCGCGACCGAAACCGGCGAGTGGGCGTACGGACATCCGGAGAGGCTGATCGACTACGGCTACCGCGGCAACCACCTCGCGGCGCTGACCGCCAAGGAGGTAATTCGCGCCTTCTACGGCAAGAGAGCGGAACGGGCCTATTTCCACGGCTGCTCCAACGGTGGCCGCGATGCACTGATGGAAGTGAGCCGCTTCCCAACAGATTACGATGGGATAATTGCTGGCGCGCCGGCGATGAGCTTTACTCCGCTGCTGACCAGCTTCGTCGTCAACAACTTGGCTGTGAGCCGGGCACCGGGCCTGGCAGCCAAGCTGTCGCTGCTAAATGCGACGGTCCTCAAGAAGTGCGATGGCCTAGATGGCGTTACAGACGGGGTTCTCGATAACCCCAGACAGTGTGCGTTCGATCCCACTGAGCTGCAATGTAAGGCAGGGAGCGGCCCCAACTGCCTGAGTGCCGACGAGGTCTCGGCAGCGCGCACCCTCTATCGGGGAGTGCGGCTGAGCAACGGACGCCAACTGATGCCAGGCTTCGCGGTCGGCGGCGAGACGACCGGCTGGAGCGATTGGATCACGGCGGCCAAGTCTCAGCAGAACGGCCTCGGTAGCGAGGCCTTCCGCTGGCTGGTTCACGGTGATCCCAAATGGGACAAAACGCGCTTCGACGTCGACCGCGACTACAGGCTCGCCGAGCAACGGGTCGGCGGCATCATCGATTCGGACAATCCGGACGTGCGCGCGTTCACGCGGCGCGGCGGCAAGCTGATCGTCTATCATGGCTGGAACGACGCCGCGGTGCCGCCAGAGAACTCGCTGGAATACTACGATGCGGTGCGCCGCCGTTCCGACCCGGGAGGCCGGAGCGTGCGACTGTTCATGGCGCCGGGGATGAGCCATTGCTTCGGCGGGCCCGGGCCAAACTCGTTCGACATGTTGCCCGACCTCGACCGCTGGGTGGAGCACGGCACCGCGCCCGAGCGGATAATTGCAACCAAGTTCGATAACGATTTTCTTGCGCTGCTCCGCATGCCCGCGAAGGTCGTGCGCACGCGCCCTCTCTGTGCTTGGCCGAAGACGGCCCGGTATAACGGTTCAGGTTCTACGGACGACGCGGCGAACTTCACCTGCAAGGGCCCACAATGACCAACATGACGCTCCCCGGCTGAAACCTCTTCACACAGGTCGAAATCCTAACCAACAGAAGTTGACGATGCGCAAACCCGGATGGACGCTGCCGGCGGGGGTGGGCGCAGTGCTCCTATTGCTCCTCTCGACCGCTACGACCGTGAAAGAGTCGTCCGCTCCCGAGCAGGCGCGCCGGGATTCAACGCTTCCGATGCGGGAGCGGAAGGCAAGGCTGATGTGCTTCTAACGCAAATGACCGTCAAGGAGAAGGTCGGGCAACTCATCCATTTGTTCCGCCGGCACGCGTTTATCAATCTTCCGCCGAAGGATGACGATCGCCTGTCGCGCCGGGTCCTGGCTGTGAACGGGTCTAAGCCCAGGGCCATCCCGCCCTGACGTCATGCGGCGCGCCCGAACCCGTGCTGACGGCGTGCGCATGCGCCCCTCGGGCGCGGCGCCGCGAAGATCGGGCGGCTGACTGTAGCGGCCGTGGAGTGGTCGCTATCGCGATAGGAGCTGGCGGGACGCTATGTAGCCTGTGTCTCCAAGCCCTCAACCAGTGTGCTCAGTGCCGCGTCCAACGGAGCCAATCCAACCTTCTCGGGCACCAGCAGCCCATCAATGGCGAGCATGGTCATGCCATGGACAAGCCCCCACCAGGCTGCGGCCTGACCTTCTATTGGCCGCATGCGGATGCTCCCAGCAGCCTGTCCGCGCCGGAGAATTTCCAACGCCACTTCGAAGACCGCGAGCGCCCGCTCATTAAGATGCGTCCCGGCGACTTTCTCCTCCCCCGCGCTGAACATCAGGCGGTAGAGAGCCGGATTGTGCGTTCCGAACGCGACATAGGCATGGGCTACGGGAGTGACTTCGTCCCGCAGAGTCTTAGCCGCTTTGGGCCTCGCGGCCGATAGGGACTCCCGCAGCCGATCGAACCCAATCATGGCAAGTTCGGCGAGCAGCGCTGCTTTGTCGGAGAAGTGCTTGTAGGGCGCCGCGTGGCTTACTCCAGCGCGGCGAGCGACTTCCCGCAGCGTGAAATGCCAGCCCTTCTCCTCCGCGAGCATATCCAACGCCGTCTCGATAACCGCACGACGGAGATCTCCGTGGTGATAGGGGCGGTTGGGTGCGTCCTGCATATGACCTCGAAGTTTCTAGGGAACACATTGTTGACAGTGGATACTTATGAGCCTAATCCAAGGGATAAGTTTCTCTCGTCTACATCGGAGCGGCCCATGGACGCCATCGAAAAAACACCGGCGCTGATCGGCTGGGCCGTCTCCTCGCCAGCCAACGTGCTGCCTTCCTGCGTGACGGAGCGCCTTCGTTGGCGCAGCGACGCGCTGCCCTGACGAAATTCAGGGCCGCGCTCATAGGGCACCGCGGAGCCATCGAAGAGGCCATCAAATCTGATTTCGGCCATCGCTCACGGTATGAAACGGCGATTATGGAGGTCGTGGGCGTCGCCGAAGGCGTCAAATATCTGATCCGCAATCTTCGCCGGTTCATGGCTCCGACCCGCCGCCACGTCGCTATGACGATGCGAATGGGTAAGGCCCGCGTCGAGTATCAGCCGCTCGGCGTCGTCGGCGTCATGTCCCCTGGAACTATCCAGTGAACCTCGCGCTGATGCCGGTGGCCACGGCCATCGCCGCCGGCAACCGGGCGATGCTGAAACCCTCGGAGTTCACGCCCGTCACCAATGCGCTGCTCGCAAAGATATTCGGCGAGATTTTCCCGGAGGACCAGTTCGCGATCGTCACCGGCGATGCGGCGGTGGGAGCGGCCTTCACGGCCCTGCCGTTCGACCATCTCGTCTTCACCGGCAGCACCGCGGTGGGCCGGGCAGTGATGAAGGCCGCCAGCGACAACCTTGTCCCGGTGACGCTGGAGTTGGGGGGTAAATCACCGTCTATCGTCGCCAAGGGCTATGCTCTCGACCGAGCGGCGGCGGCCATTGTGTTCGGCAAGCTGGTCAACGCCGGCCAGACGTGCATCGCCCCCGATTACGCGCTGGTCAACGAAGACGATGTCGAGGCGTTCGTTGCGGCTTATGGCCGACAGGTGGCGTCCTTCTACGCGGACGGCCCGACGAGCGAGCACTACACCTCGATCGTCAATGAGCGGCACCATACCCGGCTTCAGGGCCTGCTCGAGGACGCCGGCTCCAAAGGGGCGCGGATCATAGAGGTTGGTAATCGGCCCGGCGATGCATCCCGTCGCCCCAACACGCTGGCCCCGACCGTGGTGCTCGGCGTCACCGACGACATGCGCCTCGCTCATGAGGAGATCTTTGGCCCGGTCCTGCCGATCTTCTCCTATCGCGACATCGACGAAGCGATCGCCTATGTCAACGATCGGCCCCGGCCGCTCGCGCTCTACTATTTTGGAGCCAATAACGACGATCGGCGCAAGGTCCTGAACCGAACGACCTCCGGCAACGTCACCATCAACGGCACGATCTTGCACATCGCCCAGGACGACCTGCCCTTCGGCGGCGTCGGTCCCAGCGGCATGGGCGCATACCACGGCGTCGAGGGCTTCCGCACCCTCAGCCACGCTAAGGGCATCTATGAGCAGGGTCGTTGGAATCTCGCGACCCTGCTTCGCGCGCCTTTCAGGCGACCGATCGATACCATCCTCAACATGGTACTGCGGTGAGCAACGCCCTGTCATCACATCATGCTCGGGAGCATCAGCCCATGACCACCCACACATCGACGCCGCTACGCGGCTCCTGCGAATGCGGCGCCTGCTCCATCGAGGTAAAGGCTGTGCCGAAAGCGAGGTTCCGGTGCCACTGCCTGATCTGCCAGGCGTTCAACAGCAAGCCCTACGCGGATGTGGTGGCCGTCAACGCCAAGGATGTGACCCTGAACAATGCCGGCAACATCTCTTTCAAGAAGTACCGCTCTCCGCCGAACTTCGATCGGGGAGTATGCCGGACTTGCAATAAGCCCGTCGTGGAGATTGCTGGCGCGGGACCGTTCAAGGTTATGTTCATCCCGGCAAGTAATTTCGAGCCGGAGGCCCGTCTGCCGCCGGTCCAGTTCGATATGTTCTATCACCGCCGCATCGTAGAGATGTCCGATAGCGTGCCGAAGTACAGCGGATATTGGTCGAGTGAATTCGCGGTCGGAAAGCTGATCATGAGAGGATTGTGAGGTTGTTGTCGAGGATCACGTCGACGATCGACGGCGATCCGTGCGGGCACTGGTCGGATGCACTGTCGGGAGGCTTCCTATGCGCTCTACAGAACAAGCCATTCCGCTTCCCGAGATGGCGGCGCTCGCCGCGGTGGTCTGCTTTCTGACCCTGCGCGCGCCTGCCGCCGACAACGCGATGTGCGATGACCTGGTTGTGCGGCGCCCTTCCTAATCAAATTAATAACTGAAAGACCGTTGCGACCGGATGAGACACGCTGGCCGCTCGGCCGGACATGGTCAGTTTCAACGCGCCAAACCTTGCACACGGGCTTCACGCTCGTATGGCTCGGCGGGCCCGGCTAGGTAGAAGTGGTCCAGAAAACCTCCGCCTCGGCGCGACCGCTCTTCATGCGAGCACTTCACGGCGGCCGTCACTGTTCACGCCGACCGCGATGATTACGGCAACCGATGCGATCCGGCAGTCTCGGCGAACTCTAATGGAAGCGGCATCCAGCCACACGTACGGCAAAAACGCTTCAGCCGGTATCGTTAGCATCACCGAACATGGCCGCTATGGCAGCACAGTCAACGCCGAAGCTATTTCATGCGCTAGCCGGATGGACTTGACCGTCCATGTAAAGAGGCGTTTTTCGAAGATCACGACCAGCCGTCCGCCGCTTCAAGGCTTTCGGCCAGTTTGCCGATCACGCGGTAGCAGTCGAGCACTTTGCTGACCGACGAATTGGGCTCACGCCCTTCGCGGATGGCGGTCACGAACTCGCGGTCCTGAAGCTCGATGCCGTTCTTAGACACAGCGACGTCGTCGAGCTCGATCGGTTCTTCCTTGCCGTTTACCAGGTCGTCATAGCGGGCGATGTAGGTGGCATTATCGCCGATGTAGCGGAAGAACGTGCCCAGCGGCCCGTCGTTGTTGAACGACAGCGACAGTGTGCAGATCGCGCCAGTCTCGGCCTTGAGCTGGATCGACATGTCCATGGCGATGCCGAGTTCAGGATGCTTGGGCCCCTGCATCACGTTTGCGGTAACGATCCTGCCCGACTGGTAGGCGAACAGATCGATAGTGTGGGCGGCGTGGTGCCACAGCAGGTGGTCGGTCCACGAGCGCGGCTGGCCCTTGGCGTTAATGTTCTTGCGACGGAAAAAGTAGGTCTGCACATCCATCTGCTGGAGCGTCAGTTCCCCTGCCGTGATCTTGTTGTGGACGTACTGGTGCGACGGATTGAAGCGGCGGGTGTGCCCAACCATGCAGACCAGGCCCGTCTCCTCGGCCTTTGCGACCACTGCCTGCGCGTCTTCCCACGAATCCGAAAGCGGAATCTCGACCTGGACGTGCTTGCCCGCGTTCATGCAGGCGATGGCCTGTTCGGCGTGCATCTGCGTCGGCGTGCAGAGGATCACGGCGTCGACGTCGGGCAGGGTGAGGGCCTCGGCGAGGTCGGTGCCGGAATGCGGCGCGCCGTACATGGCGGCGACCTGCGCTGCCTGTTCGGCCGAGCGGCTGATGACCGACGCGATTTGGACGCCGTCGACGTTCTTGAGGCCGTCGAGGTGCTTTTCACCGAAAGCACCGGCGCCGACGAGAGCGATACGCATGGGGTTCTCCTTGGTATTCTCTAAAAGGGAGGGATCTACGACGACACCGTCACCGCTCGTGGGGCGAGTGGCGGCGCAAAAAGCATCAGCTGTCGATCAGCGCCTGAGCTGCGGCGTTGTTGCCTTCCAGCGTCGGGCTGGGTGGCACGGAGCCGTCGATCGGCTCGAGCACGAGGTGGCCGATTGCGGTATTCGAGCAGGGCACGTGATAATGCCGATGCAGCGCCTTCGTTTCGCGTCCAAGGGCGCCGCGCATGATCAGCCACATGACCATCTCGATACCTTCCGAGCCGGTCTCGCGCAGGTATTCGATGTGCGGGATGGTACGCAGCTTCTGCGTGGAGCCGACCATCCCGTCGAGGAACATGTTGTCCCACTCGGCATTGATCAGCCCCGCACGGGGCCCTTGGAGTTGGTGGCTCATGCCGCCGGTGCCCCAGATCTGGACGTTGAGGTCCTCGCCATAGGATTGCACCGCGCGCGCTATCGCTTCGCCCAGCGCCCAGCAACGGTTGCCCGACGGCGGCGGATACGTGACCACGTTGACCGCCAGCGGGATCACCTTTGCGGGCCAGGCCTCGGGCGCACCGTACATCATGGTGAGCGGCACGGTCAGGCCGTGGTCGACGTCCATCTCGTTGATGATGGTCATGTCGAACTCATCGAGCACGAGGCTCTGGGCGATGTGCCAGGCGAGGTCGGGGTGGCCTTCCACCTCGGGCACCTGGCGCGGCCCCCAGCCTTCGTCGGCAGGCCTGTAGCGCTCGCCGCAGCCGATCGCGAACGTCGGGATGATCTTCATGTCGAACGCGGATGCATGGTCGTTGTAGACCAGGATCACGACGTCGGGCTTGATTTCGGGTCGGGCGATCCACTCGCGGGTCCAGTCGTACCCTGCGAAAATCGGGGCGAAGTAGGCGTGGCGGTCCTTGCCATGGTCGGCGGCAACGCCGAGCAAGGGAACGTGGCTCGACGCGATGCCGGCGGTGATCCGGGCCATCTCAGCGAAGCTCCTTGTTGTCAGCGTCGCCTTCTGCGTCCCGGGTGGCCTTGATCGAGCGCGCCCCTTCGGGCGAGCGGCCGCCGGCGTTCATCATCGCCGAATAGTCCTCCACGCTCATGCCGGTCATCGTCGAGACCGCCTGCAGGAAGCTGAGGCCGTCGGTGGAGAACACCTTGGCGAGGAAGTAGATGTTGCCGCCAAGGTCGAGCAGGCGGTTGTAGTCGCGCGCGAGCACGGCCACCTTCTGGTCCTGCGTCATCGGCCATTCGTCGAGGTACCCGGCCTCGTCCGCCAGCCAGCGGACGCGGTTCTCGGCCTTCATCAGGCTCATTGCGAACTGGTTGAGGTGATAGCCCTGGCGCGCCCGTGCGGCGGTGTAGACCCGGGTGCCGGGAATGTCGTCGAACTCGCCGAGATACTCGTGTATGTTTCTGGGGCCGCTCACAGGCCGCGTTCCTTCAACTGGGCGTCGAGGCGCGGAAAGACCTTGCGGGTGTTGCCTTCGAAGATCGCGTGGCGCTCCTCGTCGGTGATGTCGAGAGCGTCGACATAGCGCTTCGTGTCGTCGAAGTAGTGGCCGGTCTGCGGGTCGATACCGCGCACGGCGCCGACCATTTCGGACCCGAACAGGATGTTCTTGTTGGCGATCACGTCGGCCAGCAGATTGATGCCAGGCTGGTGATAGACGCAGGTGTCGAAGAACACGTTGTTCATGATATACTCGTCGAGGCTGGGCTTCTTCAGCATGTCCGCAAGGCCCCGATAGCGGCCCCAGTGATAGGGCACAGCGCCGCCCCCGTGCGGAATGATGAAGCGCAACTTCGGGAACTGCGCGAAAAGGTCGCCTTGCATGAGCTGCATGAAAGCCACGGTGTCGGCGGCGATGTAGAAACCGCCGGTGGCGTGCATCGCCGGGTTGCACGAACCCGAAACATGGATCATCGCCGGCACGTCCAGTTCCGACATGACCTCATAGATCGGGAACCAGTATTCGTCAGTCAGCGGCGGGTGCTCGAAGTGGCCGCCGCCCGGATCCGGATTGAGGTTGCAGCCGATGAAACCCAATTCCTCGACGCAGCGGCGCAGTTCCTTGATCGAGGCTGTCAGGTCGGCCTTGGGCGACTGTGGCAACATGCAGACGGGCGCGAACGTCTCGGGGAACAGCTGCACCACGCGCGCGATCAGGTTGTTGCAGTGGAACGCCCATTCCTCGGAAATCGCCTGGTCGCCGACATGGTGCGCCATGGCCGAGGCCCGGGGAGAAAAGATGGTCAGGTCCGCCCCGCGCTCCTTGATAAGCTTGAGCTGGTTCTGCTCGATCGTCTCGCGGATTTCGTCATCGGAAATTTCGGGGTAAGCGGGGGTCGGCTCGCTCGCCTTGAAAGCGGCGACCTGCGCCTCGCGCCATGCGTCATGGGGCTTGGGCAGGACGGTGTAGTGACCGTGACAGTCGATAACGAGCGACATGGCTCAGTTCTCTCCCTTGGATGGCGCTGTTATGACCGCAAGCTTAGCCGCGAGGCCTTCAGGCGGCGGTTCGATGACCAGCCCGCCCAGCGCCTGCTGGCGCACCACGATGCCATCGGTCATGACCGGTTCGATGCCCAGGTCGCGCAGCATCTGGGCTGCCTCAGCCATCTCAGCGGCACGGCGGCGGCCGTGGACCATCATGCGGTCGAGGTTGTAGTCCGCCCGTTCGGCCCAGGTTATGGACTTCTCGCTGGCGTCGAGGGAGGCCAGGACGGCGTCCGCCACGTCTTCGGCATCAGCGGCGAGCATCATTTCTGCCGTGAGTGCCTCGATCCCCTTGACCATGATCGAGCGCACCAGTTTGATAGCCGAGGCTCGACCGATGGCGTCGCCAACCACGTTGGTCCTGGTGAAACCGGCGCCGCGCAGCAGGCTTTCCGCTTCAAGCGCATCCGGTCCGGAAATGTTCAGCGGCACGGCCATATGCGCCGGATTGACCAGCGCCATCACGGCAACGTCGACATAGCGCCTGCCCAACTCGGCGAAGGACCGAGCCGCTTCGCGCTTGGTGCCCGGGGCCACCGAGTTCATGTCGCAGAACACGGCTTCGGGCGGCATAAGCCCCGCGCATTCATGGGCGACGTGCAACGCCTGATCGGCAGTGACCAGCGAAAGTACAAGGGTAGCGCCTGAAAGTGCTTGTGTCGCACTGTCGCATGGCGTCACGTTCAGTTCACGGATCAAGGCGCGGCGCGAGGCCGCCATATCGAATGCCGCCGCGCGCAGGCCCCATGCGCCAGCTCGGGCGAAAGTCGACCCGGCCTCGCCGAACCCGATCAGGGCAATGCTTCCTCTCATGTCCCCCTAGGTGACGGCATTGACCCCTGCCAGCAAATCGGAACTGGCGAATACCGATAACACCGGGCTAATTGTCATGCGTGCCGCAATCCGCTGCAGCGTCCTTCAGATCGGCCAGGAACTCTTTCTGCACCTCGCTGGGGAGCAGCGACGTGCGGGTGGTCATGCCGATTGTGCGCGCGAACCGGCCGGGCAGGGGCGCAAGCCGCCGCAGCCACCCCGCCTCGACTTCCACGGCGACCTGATCGGAGGAGAGCAGGGTGATGAAATCCGTACCCATCAGCACCTGTCGGATCATCATCACCGAGCCGGATTCGATCGGAACGCTAGGCAGCGGCAGGCCAAGGTCGTTGAAATAGCCCTCGAAGCTATCGCGCAGCGGCGTGCCGGGTGGGGCCAGCGTGAACGGGAACCGCGCCATGTCCGCACCAGCGGGGTCGGTGCTCGCCAACGGGTGGCCATCCCTGGCGTAGAAAGCGGGAACGTCGTCGAACAGCCGATGCTGGGCAAGGTCCGGCTCGGTAAGCGGGTCGCGCAGGGCACCGACCATGACGTCGATCACGCCGCTGCGGAGCGGCTCTACCAGTTCTGCGCGCGATCCCTCGACGATGGTCAGCCGCACCTGCGGGCGGCGCGCCAGGAAGCGGGCGACGGCTGCGGGCAGGATGCGCGCGCGCGACAACGGCATCGCGCCGATGGCGATGCGCCGGCACTCGTTACCGCGCAAAGCTTCGACTTCCGACAGTCCTGTCTCAGTTCCACCTGGGCCAGCCGGAATTCGCGGGCAAGCAGGTTGCCCGCGGCGGTCGGTATCGCGAACTTGCCGCGGCGCGTGACAAGGGCCCGCCGCAGTCCGAGGGCAAGGTCGCCGATCGCCCGGTGGATCGATGGCACCGAAAGCCCCGTGACCTGGCTGGCGCCAGAGTAGCTGCCGGTTTCCGCCACGGCGATCATCGCTCGCATCCGCGACATCGTGATATGCGGACTGCGAAGATATCGAGTGGCCGCTGATATGCGCGGGACGAGCATTTCGCCTGCAGGTGTCGGAATCATGCCGTCGTGACGGCGCTCGAACAGCGGCACGCCAAGCGCGCTTTCCAGTCGGCCGAGAGCCTGCGTGATGGCGGGCTGGCTGAGGTTCACTGCGTCCGCGCCCGCGTTGACCGTTCCCAGGGTGGCTATCCGCTCGACTGCCTGGAGGTGCCGCAGGTTCAAAGTCCAGATGTCCATGCAGCTACTCTTAGCCAAATCCAATCGCACTTGCCAAAGTTCTCTTTCCCTCGTGAGCAGCGGAGGGCCATCTGGTGAGGATGGAAAAGGAGTGGCTGAAATGAGTGGTATCGTCGTTCAGAACATCGAGCGCGCCGACCCCGCGGTGATCGACGGCCTCGCGCAGTGCGGTGTCGCCACCGTCCATGAAGCACAGGGCCGCACCGGCCTGCTGGCCAGTTACATGCGCCCGATCTATCGCGGTGCGCGGATCGCCGGGTCGGCCGTGACGATTAGCGCGGCGCCGGGTGACAACTGGATGGTTCACGTTGCGATCGAACAGTTGAAAGATGGCGACATCCTCCTGCTTGCGCCCACCAGCCCCTGCGAGGACGGCTACTTCGGGGACCTGCTGGCGACCAGCGCGCAGGCTCGTGGTTGCCGTGGCCTGATCATCGATGCCGGAGTGCGCGACATACGTGACCTGACCGAGATGGATTTTCCGGTCTGGTCCAAGGCTGTCTATGCTCAGGGTACCGTCAAGAACACGCTCGGCTCGGTCAACGTGCCGGTCGTATGTGCCAATGCCGCCGTCCAGCCGGGCGACGTGATCGTCGCGGACGATGACGGTGTCTGCGTGGTCCCGCGTGAAAAAGCCGCCGAAGTGCTGGCTGCCGCACAGGCCCGCGAAGCTAACGAAGGCGAAAAGCGCGAGAAGCTGGCAAACGGCATTCTGGGGCTCGACATGTACAAGATGCGCGAACGCCTGGAGAAGGAAGGGCTTAAGTATGTCTGATCCTTCTCCCAGTAGGGATGGAAGGCCGGGCCCGGCGTCGGCGCCGTGCATGTGGATGCGCGGCGGGACATCCAAGGGCGGATATTTCCTCAAGTCAGACCTCCCCGCCGATACGGCCGCGCGTGATGCTTTCTTGTTGGGTGCGATGGGGTCTCCGGACCCGCGCCAGATCGATGGCATGGGCGGCGCCGATCCGCTGACGAGCAAGGTCGGCGTGGTGGCGAGATCGGCACGGGAAGGTATCGATGTAGACTACCTGTTCCTGCAGGTGTTCGTCGATCAGGCGATCGTCACGGATGCGCAGAACTGCGGCAACATCCTGGCAGGCGTCGGTCCTTTTGCGATAGAGCGCGGACTGGTCGCAGCCACGGGCGACGAGACGCGCGTATCGATCTATATGGAGAACACGGGGCAGGTCGCCGTTGCCACCGTCCAGACCCCCGGGGGCGCGGTGACTTACAGCGGCGACGCCGCGATCGACGGCGTGCCGGGCACCCATGCGCCGGTGCCGCTTGAATTTCGCGATACTGCGGGCTCCTCCTGTGGGGCGTTGCTGCCCACCGGCAACGTGGTGGACGAGGTGAACGGCGTGCCCGTAACCCTGATCGACAACGGCATGCCCTGCGTGGTGTTCAAGGCCGAGGACGTGGGCGCTACCGGCTACGAGGACCGCGAGACGCTGGATGCCGATGAGGACCTGAAGGCCCGCATCGAGGCGATCCGCCTTGCGGTGGGCGAACGGATGAACCTGGGCGACGTCAAGGACAAATCCGTGCCGAAGATGATGCTCGTGGCCCCGCCCAAGAATGGCGGCGCGGTGACGGTACGCAGCTTCATCCCGCACCGGGCTCATGCCACGATCGGCGTGTTGGGCGCCGTTTCGGTGGCGACGGCATGCCTGCTGGAAGGCTCCCCGGCCGCGGAAGTTGCCGAAATCGGCGCAGGCTTCCGTAAGACCCTGTCGGTCGAACACCCGACCGGCGAAATGACCTGCGTCCTCGAAACCGATGAACACGGTTCGGTTACCAGCGCTGCGCTGCTGCGCACGGCGCGCAAGTTGATGGATGGGATCGTCTATGTCTGACCGTATCGTTTCGTGGCACGGCGCCCCGTCGAAGCCGCGCTACACACCGCCGGCCGGGGCGATTGACGCGCATTGTCATGTCTTCGGGCCAATGGCGCAGTTCCCGTTCAGTGCCAAGGCGAAGTACCTGCCCGACGACGCCAGTGCCGATCAACTCTTCGCGCTGCGCGACCATCTGGGTTTTGCCCGCAATGTGATCGTTCAGGCCAGCTGCCACGGTACGGACAACGCCGCCACGCTGCATGCGATCGTCAGGTCACAGGGGATGGCGCGCGGCGTTGCGGTGGTCGATCCTGCGATTTCCGAAGCCGAACTTGAGGCCCTGCACGAAGGCGGCATCCGCGGCATCCGCTTCAATTTCCTCAAGCGCCTGGTCGACGATGCGCCCAAGGACAGGTTCCTCGACGTGGCGAAGCGCCTGCCGGAAGGCTGGCATGTCGTGATCTATTTCGAGGCCGACATACTGGAGGAACTGCGCCCTTTCATGGACGCGGTTCCCGTTCCGCTGGTGATCGACCACATGGGCCGCCCAGACGTCACGCAGGGGCCTGACGGTGCCGACATCAAGGCCTTCCGTGGGCTCCTGAACAGCCGTGAGGATACCTGGTTCAAGGCGACCTGTCCCGATCGCCTCGATGGCGCCGGCGATCCGTGGGATGCGTTTGCGGATGCCGTGGCGCCGCTGGTCGCGGACTATCAGGATCGCGTACTTTGGGGCACCGACTGGCCGCATCCCAACATGCAGGATGCGATCCCCGACGATGGTCATCTCGTCGACATGATCCCGCGCATCGCCCCAACCGCGGAATTGCAGCGCAAGCTGCTCGTCACCAACCCGATGCGGCTCTATTGGCCGGAAGACCTTTGAAATCAGAGGGCCAGCCGGTGCTAAGGCGGCTGGGCCCTTCTTTGGTGAAGATGCCGATCAGACCGGCAGGCCAACGTAGTTTTCCGCGATCGAACGCTGGGCGGCTTCGCTCGACGCGATGTAGTCCAGTTCGGCCATCTGCATGCGGCGCTCGAAATCGCCATCGTCCGGGAAACGGTGCATCAGCTTGGTTAGCGACCAGCTGAACCGCTCCGCCTTCCAGACGCGTGCGAGCGCTTTTTCGGAGTATCCTGAAATCGCATCGCCGCTGTCGTGCTTGAAGAAAGCGCGCAGTGCCTCACCGGCATAATGGACATCGCTGGCGGCGAGGTTCAGGCCCTTTGCCCCCGTCGGCGGCACGATGTGCGCCGAATCTCCGCACAGCAGCAGGCTGCCGTGGCGCATGGGCTCGAATACGAAGGAGCGCAGCGGCGCTATGGACTTCTCGATCGAGGGGCCGCGCGTGATATGCGCGGCGGCTTCCGGGCCGAGCCGCATGCTGAGTTCGTCCCAGATCCGATCGTCACTCCAGTCTTCGATCTTCTCGGTAACCGGCACGTCGATGTAGTAGCGGCTGCGTACATTGCTACGTTGAGATGCCAGAGCGAAGCCGCGGTCGTGGTTGGCATAGATCAGTTCGTGATTGCATGGCGGCACATCCGCCAGGATACCCAGCCAACCGAACGGATAGATGCGCTCGAACCAGTTCCCGGCCGAGGCGGGAATAGCTTGCCTTGAGGGCCCATGGAAGCCGTCGCAACCGACGATGAACCGCGCATCGAGCCGCTGTTCCGTGCCGTTTTTGACGTAAGTCACGAACGGGGCCGCGCCTTCGATCTCGTGAAGCCTGACATCGGTCGCCTCGTAGATCACTTCGAGGCCGCGGGGCGCGGCGGCTTCCATCAGGTCGCGGGTCAGTTCGGTCTGGCCGTAAACGACAACCTGCTTGCCGGTCAGGGCCTTCATGTCGATGCGGATCAGCCGTTCGCCGTCGGCGAGGTTGAAACCGTCGTGAGGCAATCCTTCGATCTTCAGCCGGGCATCCAGGCCGAGGCGCTCCATCAGGCCGACCGTGACTTGTTCCAGAACGCCGGCCCGTATCCGTGAAAGCACATAAGGCCCGGTCTGCCGCTCGAGCACGACGCATTCGATACCTTCGGCCTTGAGAAGATGGGCTAGCAGCAGGCCAGCCGGTCCCGCGCCAATGATCGCTACCTGGGTTTTCATGAGAGTCTCCACCGGCGGCGCGATCTTGATCGGCGCGCTTGCATGGGCATGAATTGACAGCGTCGCGTGTTTACAGAAAGAGACTGGGGGCTCATATTGCAGGTACTTTTGGGACACGCCTATGTCGAAGCCTTCAATACCCAGCTTTGTGCTATACGGGGAAAAGCTGGGTGACGACGTCCCGGAATTTGCGCATATCGAGACGATTGCGGCGCGCAGCGCGTTGTACGATTGGGAAATAGCGCCGCACCGCCACTTGCGTAGTGTCCAGGCGTTGCTGCTCTCCAGCGGACAGGTGAAGTTTCGCTGCGATGGGCTGGTGCTGGATCTGCGCGCCCCGTGCTACATGATCGTCCCGATCGGAAGCGTTCATGGTTTCCAGTTTTCGCCCGAAACGGCTGGACACGTCTTAACCCTTTCCGCAGGTTTCATTTCGCGTGCGCTGGGGCCCCACGATCCTTTTCTCCATCTTCTGACTTATGGGGCAAGGGGCACCGTTCCTGATACGAACCTAGCGCGGGTTTCCTGGCTATGCAGGGAAATGCTCGACTGCCAAGCAGATTGGCAAGCTCCTCAACCGCTGTTCATGGTCCTTGCCGAGGCGCTGGTCCGGTCGTTGCCGTCACCGGAGCAAGCTGAAGCCGCTGACGAAGAGCGGTTGGTGGCATTTCGGCGACTGGTAGAAATTCATCTGTGCGAACATCGTAGCGTTGCTTGGTATGCTGAGCGGCTCGCCATAACTGCGAAAACGCTGACGCGCATCTGCCGCCGCAGCTTGGACTGCACGCCAACCGAACTCGTTCATTCTCGCCTTGTGCTAGAAGCAAGACGACTTCTCAGCTTTACGAATGCAACTGTTTCGCAAGTGGCAAACGAACTGGGCTTTTCAGATGCGTCGTACTTTTCTCGATTTTATCGTCGGATGACTGGAAGTCGTCCCGCAGCCGATAAGGTACAACACTAGCAGGCTTCTTGACGAGCAATCGAAGCCGACACCTCAACGGAAGAACGGTATGCTCTCCTATGCTCTTTACGATTTAGGCTAAAGCTCTCTGGGCTTCTTCAGTCATGGTGTAGACCGCTTGGCGCTGAGCTCCGCGATTGCGATGATCGACGCGGTAGCCTTGGTAGTGACGCCTTACCAAGCCCGCACGTACCAATTCCGATACTGCCCGGCTAACGTTCGTCAGGGCGGAATGACGAAGACGTTGCTAAACCGTCTCGCGGACGAGCGCTTCCGCTTGATCGGCGTCGGCTGGCATCGAACCACGCGCTAGCAAGTCACAGCGAACTCTATCGATCACCGCCGCTCGCCGGGAGTTTTGGTGCGCGATCGGCATCAGGGCGTCGCACAGCCATTCCCTGATCGGTACCAGCTTGCCCCCTTCGCGAACGTAAGGGCCAGCGGACCCGGTGGTGGAACTCGCCCGGGCAATCAAATGCAGCACCATGAAGCTGTAGCGCGGGCGTTCGCACACATCAGTCAAACGCCGGAGCATTCCAGGCAATGTGAGGGGACCGGTTGAAGCTGCAGCTGAGGTCACCGGCTCTGCGACGGCCGTGAAAAGATCGGGCTGGAACATATCGGGTTACCGGCGGGTAAAGTGCCACAGGCGGTTATTTGCGGAATCGGTCATCAATAGAAATCGCGCGAACAAACTCTCATTGCGAATGCTGTCGTCGCCCCATAGTCTGTGGAAAAGCGGCGGCACAGCAGTGCCGGGTGCCCGCCGAACGGTTGATCTGCGGCGGGTTTGGGCCATGCTGGCGGGGCTAGCGCGGGTCGCCACTTGGCCTGACGCGCGGGCGCAGAACGATTTCAAACTTCGACAGGTCGAACACGAATGAGCAACAATGACCTCGCCGACGCCATCGCCTCGGCTCACGACCTGACCAAGGCTGATGCGCGCAAGGTTGTAGACGGCGTGTTCGACGCCATCGCCGAGGCGGCCAGCAAGGGCGAAGAAATCTCGCTCAATGGGTTTGGCAAATTCAAGGTCAAGGACAGGCCAGAGCGCGAAGGCCGCAATCCCGCGACCGGCGAGGCCATGACCATCAAGGCATCGAAGAAGCTCGCGTTCACGCCCGCCAAGGCGGTGAAGGACAAGCTGAACGGCTGATCTGAGGCAGTGCGGCGCTCTGGACCTTGGAGCGCCGCACTGCAAACCTCGTCCGACCCTGATAGCGATGGAAGAGCGTTCGGCATGATGGTTCGGATTGAAGTAGCTGGCGAACACAACCTTGACGACTGGGCCAATCTGCGAACGGCGCTTTGGCCGGTCGCCTACGCGGCCGACCACCGCGAAGATCTCATGGAGTCGCTGTCTGAGCCAGGCTCACTGGTCGGCTTCCTCGGGCGCAATGCCGCGGGCGAGGCTGTCGGCTTTGCCGAAGCGGCACTGCGCAGTGATTACGTCAATGGCTGCGACACCAGTCCGGTCGCCTTCCTCGAAGGGCTATACGTCGCCGAGAGCAGCCGCCGGCTCGGCGTCGGCCGGGGCCTGATCGAAGCAGTCGAGGCCTGGGCGCGCAGCATGGGATGCCGTGAACGGGGTTCCCGTACCGCTTTCGCAGAAAGTAGCGGTAGGAAAAAGATCGCTATATCAATGGCTTGCTTGTCTTGCGTAGAACATGTTGCGTGATAAATCAATGACTTAACTTGGAATCAGGTTTTGAAGCCTAAGCTCTCCGTCGTCCCGCTACTGCGAAGCCGGCGTAGCGCTCAATGGGAAAGTGCAGCTTTCCGTGCATGTTGATATGCCGGAAGGCTACCGGCGCGATGTGCCCGAGATGCTCGGCCGGGAACCGATCCGCGCCCTCTCGGTCGACCACTTTCTGCATTGCCGCGGTGTTCCAGGCCATGACGATGTTGGTCAGCAGGGTAAGGGCTCCGGAGGTCGCGGCAACCTCGCGAAAGTTACGCGCGTGCTTGGCTTCAATTCGACCGGCGAAGATGGCGCGCTGAAGTTGGTGCACCGACTCGCCTTGTCCGAGGACGCGGTGTACCTCCCTGCGGAAGACCGGCTTTACAAGATAGTCGAGCAAGAACAAGCTGCGCAGCACTTTGCCAAGTAGCGTCCCGGCTTCGTAGACCGGCATGCCCTTCGCGGCGCTGCCGTGCCGTGCGATGATCGTTGCCGCAGAGCCATGTCCATTCTCAAGCGACAGGATTAAATGGAGCAGGCCATCCCAACCTTCCCGGGCAGCGCGGCTCACCCCAACCCGCTCAACCATGGGCTCCAGGCTCGCAGGCACGCTGACGTCGTGCGGCAGAAACAGCTTGCGGCTCGCAAGATCTGCCAGGCGTGGAGCAAGATCGAGGCCAAGGAGCTTGGCCGCTGCCATCGCGAAGTGCGTAAAGCCATGCGTGTCAACGGCGAGACGTTGGATTGCGATGATGTTTTGTTTCAAAGCTCCTTCAATGGCGACGCCCGCTTGCCGTTCGTTGAGCAGAACAGGTTGGTCATAGATCACAGCCCATCTGTCGCTAATGTGGGTGTAGGTGCCGATCGCCGGGACCCTCCGGCGGGGCTCGATGCGAGAGAGCCAAAGCCTGCGGGTCGCATCGAGGCTCATCATGTCTGCCGAAGCAGCAACACCCGAGCCCCAATGCACGGCAAGGGGCGTGGCGAGCATTTCCGCGGCCACAGCGTCGCTGGCAGCGCGCAAATGGCCGTTGTCCTCCATCGCCCGCATCGCAGTTCTATTCGATCATCGCTGACCCCGTCCACCATCCGGGCCATCTCGGCGGCGGTCTTATCGGTGCCCAGCGCGAGAATTGCGGCATAAAGTGCTTGCAGTTCGTCAGCACCGGCAGCCTCTCGCCCTAGCAGCAGCGAAGAGAAGCCGGTGCGCGCATCCACTGCGACAATGACTTCCGGAAGCTGTACAGCGCCAATGGCGGCGAACAGCGCCGTACGAGTGCTGTCGGTCGCGGGATCCGTGAGCAAAGCAATATGGCGGACCTCCTTAAGCGGACCTTCGGCAACCTGCAGGCCTGGGGCGTGCGTACCCTCCTGATAATGATCTGCCCCCACCGAGTGGACCGTTTGGTTTGTTAGTGGATTAAGCCCATCGCCGCCATATCCGGTCGGAGGTGGAGCGAAGCGGAACCGGAGGCCGGATATGGCGGTGTCGCTGTTTCCGGTGCCGGTGGTCGGTATCCCAGACTGCTATGCGGGCGGACGGTGTTGTAATGCCGCCGCCAAGCTTCGATCAGCACCTTGGCTTCGGCGAGGCTGTAGAAGATCTCGCCGTTGAGCAGTTCGTCGCGAAGCGACCCGTTGAAGCTTTCGTTATAGCCATTCTCCCATGGTGATCCCGGCGTGATGTAGAGCGTCTTCACGCCGATCTGCCCCAGCCATTGCTGGACGGCGGTCGCGATAAATTCGCTGCCATTATCGGACCGTATATGTGCCGGAGGGCCGCGCGAGATGAACAGGTCGGCTAAGGCCGCCAGAACATCCTCATGCCTGAGCCGACGCGCCACGACGAGCGCCAGGCACTCCCGGCTGGCCTCATCGATGATGGTCAGGATGCGGAACTTGCGGCCATCATGCGTGCGCCCTTCGACGAAGTCGTAGGCCCATACATGTCCCGGATATTCCGGCCGCAGGCGGATGCACGATCCGTCATTGAGCCATAGACGCCCGCGCTTTGGCTGGCGCTGCGGGACTTTCAGTCCTTCACGCCGCCATATCCGCTCGACACGTTTATGGTTCACCGTCCACCCTGCATGACACAGCAACGCCGTGACCCGGCGGTAGCCGTAACGACCATATTGCTTCGCCAATGCAATGATGTCCTCGGTCAGTGCCTGTTCGTCATCTGCCCCGCGCGGCATCTTGCGCTGCGTCGATCGATGCTGACCCAGCACCCGGCATATCCGTCGCTCGGATACCCGGACTGGCAGATCCCGTCGTACCTGATCGATGCAGCGCCGCCGCCGCGCGGGGCTCAGAAGTTTCCCCGTGCAGCCTCCTGCAGGATCAGCTTGTCCAGCGTCAGGTCCGAGATCGCCCGGCGCAGCCGCTGGTTCTCCTTCTCCAGATCCTTCATCCGCCGCGCCTGATCGGTCTTCAGGCCGCCATACTCCTTGCGCCACCGATAATAGGTCTGCTCGCTGACCGCGATCCGCCGGCATGCCTCGGCAGTCGAGGCTCCCTGCGCTAGCACAATCTCAACTTCACGCAGCTTGCCGATGATCTCTTCCGGCTTGTGCTTCTTGCTCGGCATTCAATGCCCCTTTCATGGTCCAGACTATCATAGTCTCTGGGCCACTCAGCGGGGGGCAGATCAATAACCCGGGTCCACAAACGTGCGCAGTTCGTTGGTGGCCGTGAACGTTTTGACCCGATCACCGAGCTGTTGCGCCATATAGCCCGCGTAGTCGGCAAACGCTTCGGCCGTGCCACGCGACTGGAAACCGCCCGGTAGCGCTGTGGCAGATCCCAGTGGAACACCGTCACATAGGGTTCGATACCGTTATCCAGCAAGTTGTCGACGACACGCTTGTAATGGTCCACGCCCTTGCGATTGGGCTTGCCCCGGCCCGTCGGAAAGATGCGAGACTATAAAAGCGAAAAGCGGTAGGCGCCTGGTCCAGGATCCTTGATCAGGCGGGTATCCCCCGGATAGCGATGGTAGCTGTCACAAGCCACATCGCCGGTGTCGCCGTTGGCGATCTTTCCCGGTGTGCGCGAGAACACGTCCTATATAGAAGGTCCGCGGCCATCCTCCTTTGCCGCCCCCTCGATCTGATAGGCGGCGGTAGCGCAGCCCCAACAGTCCTTTGGAAAGCGACGCTCGTGTGGCGCACCTCGGATGAGCGGAGCGGCCATCCCGGCCGCACCCGTCACTCCGACGGTCGCCATCAGGTTTCTGCGTGATATCATCGCGATGTCTTCCTTTGTGATGACCGCGCACGATGGCGGCGGTTAGCTTAAATTTCCTGGACGTTGCGCTTGGTAGGGATCAGTTCATTTGCGCTTAACGGCTGTGTTGACGAAGGCCTTACGGAAAAGGGCGAAGCCTTCCGGTCGAGATCACCTTGGCCTTCGCCACGACCTGCGCAGTTATTCCGCATCAGCACTCACCGATATTGCGGGCGATGTCGTGCTGGCAGCGCTGGCTCACTTCAACGTTGCCAACGCCCGTTCGATACGAGCGAGCACGGGGTCGGTTAGGATGCCGGGCAGTTCGGGCTGAAGATTGCGCAGCCGAGTTTGCGGGAAAAGTCCCTGTTTGCTCGAGTTGCTCAGCCCTGGCGCTTCCCGGTCGAGGATAGCACGGGCGCGTGGATCAGCGATAAGGTCGCTGGTAAGCGAGTCCACGCTCAGGTGGCTGGCCCCGGTCACCGTCACCGGACCGGGCGTGACCTTAAGCTTGGCGAGCCCCGCACTGATAGTCGCGAGCTTCTGCTGGGTCAGAATGGCGGGCGCAAATTGCTGTACGCCCGCGAGAGTCATTTTTTCCCAGCCAGCGACATGGCTCATGCCCTGGAGCATCCCCGGAACCTCCCGGTCCAGCAAGTCGCGGCCTCCCGGTGTGACCACAACGTGGCCGAGCAGCGAGGTGCTCGACAGCGGCCCTTTCGGAATAGGGGGCAAGGCACGCAGCGCGCCTTCGCTGCGGTCAGGCGCCGACTTGGAGACAGGAAGGGGCGGCAGATCCCCTACGCGAGACACGGTAACGGTCACTTGTGCGGCGCCTGCCTTGTTTGCGATGAGAAGGATCGGCGCATCTTTGGCGGAGCGAATTCGTCCCCCATCGACTACGATCTTATAGCCGTGCGGATATTGGATGGCGGGGATCCGAATTTCGGTCGCACTAGCACCTGCCTTACGTCCGCCGGGTAGAGTCGTCGTGTAACGATACGTGAGAACGCCCTTGGCAGCGTCGAAGTGCAGAACGTCAGGTGTGCCTGCGGTCGCCTGCGCATAAGGGCGGGCATAGGCGCGCAGCAGGGCCACGCGGTTGCCGTTGCCCTTGTCGGGCAGGCTGGGATCGACCAGTGCCTCGAACGCGCCCCGCGTCCAGGCAAGCCAGGAAATGTGGCGAGCATCGAAGTCTGCGGCTTGACCGACGATCTCGGCCGGGTCGTTGGTGAAGCCCCACTCGGTGTTGATTATGGCCGCGTCGCTGACAGTGGCATGGGCGAGCGCGCCATCGTTCACCCTGTCGCGTGTCGCCTTGATCGGACCATAATTATGGAAGGAGAGCGCGCGCGTCCCCGGTTTGCCGGAGATGGGTGTCTTGATCGGCGTACCCAGCGCGCCTTGAAGCATGAAAGGTTCCACAAACACCATCATGCGCGGCGCAGTGGCGTTGATCGCCTTTGCCGCCTTTTCATAGAAGGGCTTGAGCAGTTCCTGCTCCAGCTCCGGGCAATCCGCTTGGGCCGGATCGGGCACGGCGCAGCGGCTGCCGGTAGCTGGCTCGTTGAAGATGTCGATGCCGAGCACGCTGGATTCGTTGCGGAAATGCCGTGCCACGGCGGCAAGCCCATCAACATAAAGCTCCTGCACGCCCTTGCTTGTGCCCGCTACGGAATGGTTCTTCCAAAAATTGTCAAAGGACCGCTGCACCGCGGGATCTTTGAAATATCCGACCGGGAACTCGATGCCGGGCATCTTCTTGAAGCCGTCGGAGAAAACCGCCCAGTCGGGCATGCCGCGACCGCCGACCAGCGGGCCATATTGATCCTGGTGGAAGTCGATCAAGGTATAGATGCCCGCTTGCTTATAGGCGGCGACAGCCTTTGCGATACGGTCCAGATAGGCGCCGCTGATCGCGCCCGGTTTCGGCATCAACTGGTCGAAGAAGATTACCAAGCGCACGCCATTGAAACCCTGTTCCGCCATGCGCTGCGGCGTCTGCGGCGTCCAGCGGTCTGCCTTATTCAGATCAAGGGGATTTTCAGGCAGCATAACATTGCCGCCACGGATGGTGACGGCGCGGCCGGCAGGATCGACGAACCACCGACCCTTCTGCGCAATGCTGGCGGATGCGGACTGCGCTTGGGCGAGAGCGGTCGCTGGCATCATCATCAGCGAGCCGGCAAGTAGAAGGGCAACTCGGTTTTGCATCATCATCCTCTCGATCCCGTCGGACCTGGTCACATCTTGTGCGGCGCTTGAGCAGTCCAGGCCAGTTGCGCTGGTCCGATGCCTTTAGTTCATAAGATAATTATCTATAAGTTAGTCAAAAACTATTCTCCTATGTAATGATGGCCTAAAAATGCATAAACAGCATCACGCGTTCAAGAAAATCGTTCAGCTTTCCGGGGCAGGCAGAAGTCGCGAATCGCACCGGGTAGGCAGCGTTTTGCCAGAAAGCTCCCAGAACTGACCGGCGATATCTTAATTGGGTGCAGGCATAGACGAATCCTCATTTTACCGAACCAGATGGGCAAGCGCCGACCCAACCGCGCTTATAAAGCGGAGGCTGCTCTCGCGCCGCACAGCGCTCGCTACACAGCGCCCCCCGAAACCGAAATTTCGTAAATCGAACGCACACTACCTATTTGCGAAAATGCTGCAGGTCCACTAAAAGCGAAAAAAAGCTGGAAAAGGACGCGGATTGTCGGGGCGGTAGCCGCTCTGCTCCGGCTAATCATACCAAATTGAGCATCGCCGATGAGTCATCATCGCTCTGGTGACACTTGTCGGCTGTGCAGCTCGTGAACTCATGAGAGAGTCACGGCACTTAGCTTTTGCCGTGAGATGCCGGGGCATCGCGCCGCGATTGAAACGACGTAAGGGGCTGGATTGAAGCGATATCGAACTGCGCCTGCAGGACCTGGGACGGAGCAGAGTGCGCGCCGTTGATTGATCCGATTGCGCCGGGTGGTGGTGAACATGACGATGCAAAACCGTCACTGCAAAGTTATCGGTCGTTTGGCCAATGAACAGCGAGCGTATCGAGTATCTCTTCCATCATGCCCAGCACCCCGGGCTTCAATTCTACGATTACGCGGCGATGGTCGAAATGGTCCGGCGTGCGTTGGATGATCCCTAATTGCTCAAGCCTGGCAGAATGCCGATGGGCGTTAGCGGGAGGAGCGTGCGGCGCGAGCCAGGACTGGTAGAACTGCTTTCCTTCAAGGGTAGCGAGAAGCAGATCGAGTACCACGTCCCATCGTGGATTGGGAAAAGCCCTCGTGCCGAGACGTTCTGAGACAAGCGTGCGCTCGATGATGAGCGATCGACAAGCACTGACACGCCGGGCGTGAAGCGCACCCCCGTCCAACGGCCTCCCTGCGTCTTTCTCGTTGTCTGGCGTCACTGCGACGCGTTGCCTGTCAGGACGTCGAGGTGGGTGATCTCGCCATTGCGCCAGGCCGTGATCAGGTGTTCCTGGTCTGGCAGCAAGGCATCGATGGCGCCGCCGCTATGAGTTCCATCGAGCAGCGTGGATGGGCAACGGCCCTCGAACACACCGAGGTTGGGGCGGTGGATTTTGTAGCCTGCTAGCGCCGCGAGGGTCTTGGTAAACTTACGGGCTATCTCGGGAGGATAAGCTAACCACGGAATCTCATAGGGCTTGAGCCACCCAAGGCAGTAGCTAATGATAATGCCGCGCCGCGGGATCTGCGCGCGATTTGCGCCGGCCGCATGAAGCGTCGATCCAAGAAATACGAGGGCCGAGCCAGGTTTCATCTGGGCTCTCACGGCCAAGTCGGGGTCGAGAATCAATTTGTGCGGATCCCTGTGGCTGCCCGGCCAGATATGGGTAGCGCCGTTCTCATCGGTGAAATCGGTCAATGGCCACATAACGTTGACCAGCAATTCTATGCCGCTGGCGGGGGGCAGGTGGCGGCTGAGAGTCCACATATCCTGGTCGCGGTGCGGAACCTGCTCGATAGAGCCAGCTTCCAGCTGGATCGCCTGCGTCAGGTTCAAGACGAAGCGATCACACCAGGGTCCCAACATTTCTTCGACCAGCGCAAGAATGCCGGCATGCTCGATCAGCGCATGGGTCGCTGACGATCGCACAGGCAGTCGTCCAAACCTGCGGGTATCCTCGCCAGAGAAGACTCCTTGCGATAGTGGCGCTGTGGCGAAGTGCGGATCAAGGTCCCGCGAAACCCGGTCGATCGTTCGGCGATCCAAAATCCCTTCGAGAATCGTGAAGCCGTCTTTTCGCAAGCGCGCGGTGTGGGCCGCGGCGAATTGAGGCCCCGTCATACTCCCGCCTCCATGGCGACCACGTTGCGCGATGCCCGCGTGTCCGCGCGCCAGATGCCCGTCCGCCGCAACAGTTCGGGTGTGTCGTCATCGATGGCGATCTGCAGCGCGCCGATTGAGCCGGTCGACAACTGTTGTGCGTCGCCGAGTTGACGACAGCGCCATCCAAACGTCTGGATTTGAGCGCCCCAGACCTCGTCCGCGACGCAGCAGTAACCTACTATGCCTTCTTCAAGGGCAAGTTGGACCAGTGCGGTGGCAAGGCAGTTGCGCGCATTGAGCCCATCTGCTGCGCGGATCGAGCGGGACAGACATAGCCGCGAAATTTCCCAGATGTCCGGCGAGGACGGCGGGGCATCCGCACACAGGGAGGGGAATATTGCCCCAAGCAAGTACGGCTGGTCGCAGGGTATCAGGCGCAACGATCCGAGATGTTCACCCTGATCGCTCGCGCACACGACATAGCGCGTGGTGGGCAGATCGAACTGGTCGAGTTCGAAGCGGTCGTCGCGAACCGGGAGGTCCCAGCCCAGGAGGTCGATGAAGACCCTTTTGCGTTCAAGAAACATTTGGGCGAGGAGCGCGTCGTCGTTCGCGCTCCCGCCGTCGTAAATGACGGGCGCCATTGGTTTTTCTCCGGTGCTTCGTGATGGACAAAGCATCGGCCAAAGGCGCACCGTCTCCAATACCCCAAAAAAGGGATATCAGGCCGCGTTATTGTAGCAGATCTGTCCATCGAACACGGCGCGAAGGATCAAGGCGCCCCTCTTCCCAATCCCGTATCGCCGCATCGCCTCTTGAATGTATTTATGGACCGTATCCTCGGCCAGTCCGAGCCGGTGGCCGATCTGCTTGTTGCTGAGCCCCGCCGCCGCCATGCCGAGACATTCGACATGGCGCGGACTGAGAAGAGGTATCGGCGGGCGTGAAAGATAGGCGGCTTGGTGGATGACGCGGCGTGCCGCTTGGAAGGCAAATACAGCTACGAGTTGCACGACCGCCAGGAGTTCAGCAGTGACGAGCAAGCGCTGGCCTCCCCCAAATGAACAGGTGCCCCTGAATTCACCTGGCGAGTGGATCGGTATCGTGATTCCATCATAGAGGCCGAACCCTTCGGCCTCTGCGAGTATCGCTGTCTGACGGGCGGTTAGTTGAACGAATTTGGATGCATCGTGCCATGCGATCGCCATTCGGACGCGCGTGCTGGCGGCATGGAGTGGGTCGTCGAGATAGTACCGACGGCTAAGGATTCGATCAATCCAGTCATCGTGATAATTGGATATGGCCACAGCCCGAGTTCCCTCTGCAAGCAGATCGACATGGCTGACGAGCGCGAACTTCGGCAACCTCAGCAGGATGCCGGCTTCTGTAAGGAGATCTTTTATCTCTGCTTCGCTTTGGACTTCTGCGCAGCGCGAGATGAAAAGCGATAATTCTGGACCAATGTACATACTGTTTCCTTGGAAAAACAGCAGGGACACGGCCTTTCAGACTTTTAAATCCTTCCTCAGTTCATTCGACGTTGCGAGTATCCCTGCCCAGGTTTTAAAATGTCGGACTTTTTTCCGGAATGGTTGGGGGCGCGACCCACCCCTCTGTCGCCGAAAGATTCGATAAGAACGACAACGGGATAGTGACATATGTGACGCACGTTTGTCTTCCCCCGCTGCCGATATATCGTCGGTTCAGGCGCATTGACGTCTGGTATTTTCTTGCAGGGTAGCGGGTAACAGGGCTGCCGGCACCGACCGCTTGCCTGCCAATCGGATGTCTTTCGCAAGCGTTATTGACATGCCAGCGGTGCCTCGTTTCCATTCGGACGACTGGTCCGATGGAGGAAGCCGATGCGACGCATATTTTATCCGGGCGTTACCGGAATCCTCCTCCTGACGTCATCCATTTCGCCTGCGGGGGATCGCGCATGGGGCGGAACTATGGCGCCGACCTCGCTGCGTTCGTCAGCGGCGGCTTCGAACCAGGCGGACGAAGCGACGGTTATCGCTAGGGGCGTGCGAAGGGCGGTAGTGGTCCTGCCTGCCGCGATGAAGCAGGGCCCGGGCGCGGCTCAGGCCCGGGGAAACATACCAGATCGGGATATGAAGCTTGCGGGTCATCCTGAGCAGGAGGAGATCTCGCAGGATCGCGTGATCAGTCCGAAGATCGGGCCCGGCGGCACTGCGGTGCCTCTGTGGATGCTGCCGGGCGATAGCAGGACGGAGCTACCCGGAAGGTCACCCGCAGACTGCCGCATGGTCACCTACCGGCCGACGGGCTTCCTTCGCGCGGATGCTGAAATCCGGCGCTCGCGCGTCTATCCGTTGATGAGCCGGGTGGCCTGCGAATACGGGGTTCCAGTCGGCTTGTTTGACGCGTTGATTATCCAGGAGAGCCGGTATCGCGCCGAGGCGATCTCGGTTCGCAATGCCTATGGCCTTACGCAACTCATGCCCGGGACGGCCGCGGCGTTCGGTGTGGATCGGTACGATGAAGAGGCAAATCTGCGAGGAGGCGCCCGCTATCTACGATCGCAGGTAGACCGGTTTGGGCGTTATCACCTCGCTTTGGCGGCCTACAATGCCGGCCCCGGCCGCGTTCAGGGCGGCAGGGTCCCGCGCATTGCCGAAACCGAAGCCTACGTCTCTCAGATCCTTCACAACTGGGGCCGGCTTAGCGGTGCTCGAACGAGTCCGGGACATTACGTCACGGATGCAATGATCGAAGTTCCTGCTGCTCCAAGTATTGCTACAGTCGCGGTGTTCGAATGATGGCGGCGGGATTGCTCGTCAGATTTGCGCCAAGGCATCGCGTCGGCCTTGAATACCGAGGATCGTGTCCACCAGCTTTTTGGTAATCGCTTGCGTCAGGGGGCCTGACCAATCTTCGCGGATGATCGACGTATCGATTCCATTGAGTTCGTCGAGCGCGGCGATGACCTGGGGCGGGATCTGCACATACAAACGCGCCAGGAGCTCATACAGTGTCCTGGTGTTTTCATCTGCATGAACGCTGGCCTCGATCTTCACTGAAGCTTGGATCAAGCTGATCCCAAGCGTTTTGAGGATGCGTTGATACTCAGGCAGCGTCACCAGCGAGCGCTTCTCCGGAGTTCCATGAAGGACCGCACCTAATCGAGATTTGTGGATGCCGGACTGGATAGCGAGATCACGGATCGTCAGCTTCTTAGCTCCCATGGCTTCTCGGACGAGTTCAATACTCGCCATCTGTTCGCATTGAAGATGAGCATCGATATGCATCTGCTCGCCACCAGCAATAGTTGGCGAAGCTTCATGAATTTGCGTGAAGTCCCCCATAGAGTGCCCCCTCGGGATATGGAAACTGGTCAAAGATAAATCGAATAAACGTCCGGATGCAAGCCTGGCGTTCAATGTGGCGCCCCGTCTGAGATGACTCCAAGCTTTTGCAGGAGCGATATCGCTTTCTTGGCGGCGATGTATTCGAACATCAGGACGGAAATCGCTTCAGCGTCCGAGACCGGCTTCTCCAGCCTGAGCGACAGCGACCGCTTGGCCTTAGCCAGGCAGCTCGCCGTCTCGCTGGTAAACGCAACCGGCAGCTTCACATCCCCAATGCTCGGGATCGTCGCGAGATGGTCGCGGATCACGGCGACTTGGCTTTGCGATGTGGTTGCCTCGTTCGATGTCAGCAGGTGCTCGACGAGCTCGTCGACAGTCTGCGGACGCAGTACTTCGTTCGACCGTACCCGCAGGCTTTCGGTCGTCAGGCGGAACAGAAACTCCGATACGTTCAGTTCAATTTGCTGGTGATCTACGGCCATGCCTATCGTGCCTCGCATAACGAGCCTGTAACCCATCTTAGATCTCATGAACTGCGAATCGGCAAGTCTGTCCGGACCAAGCGGACACCGAATAGTGACGTCCCGGACAGCGGGACAGCCGTCCGAAACTCGGGGACAGCGCTGTCCCGCCATCCGGGATGCGTGTCCGGCGATGTGGGACGAGGGGGCGCTTAATCGCAGAAGAATGCCGGTGAAAACGGGCGGCAGGCCGGGATTTACATTCCGCGCTTGTCGCGGCGCGGCCGCCAAAGCGACCCTTCTGATGGGCATGCGATTGCGCTGCTCGACCGAACAGGAGGACATCATGCACGTACATGGGTTAAAGGGCGATACGGGCAATCGGATCGCGCTCGCCGCGGCGGTTTGCGCAGCGGGGTTGATCGCGGCGGCCACTCCGGCTTTGGCCGGCACCGACACCACTTTCGATACGGCCCTCACACAGTTTACCGGCTTCCTCGAAGGTTCCGGCGGCAAGATCATCACGGTGCTGTCGCTGGCCGGGGGGATCGTGGGCCTTGCATCCGGTCGCTTCAGCCTCGGCCAGGTCGCCATTCCCGTCGGCGTCGGTGTCGGAGCAGGTACGGGTATCCCCATCGTCACGTCGACCATCTCGGCGACGATCTGAATGTCGCGGAAGCGCTCTGCCTCATGGGGCGGGCGTTTCCCAGACAAGGGGCGGCCTTATGGACCATTACAGTATTCCAAAGCATCTGGACGACCCGGAACTCATCGGGTTCTGGACGCTCGACGAGTTCCTCGTCATGGTCATTCCGTTCACGTGGGGCATCCTGAGCCAGCATATCGTGATCGGACTGATCGCCGCTGTCGCAGCCTGGTTCGGTTATCGCAAACTCCGAGCCGGCCGCTCGATGCATTGGGTGCTGCACTTTGCCTACTGGCATCTGCCAGGCGGCTTCTTCGGCCTCAAGGTCGCCCCGCCTTCGCACTTGCGCGTCCTGGCAGGCTGACATGGATCACGCCTTCGCTTACGAGCAGTCGCAAAACACCCTCAGGCAGCGCAACCTATTGGGCCTGGCATGCCTGGCGCTGTTTGGCACCTGCATCGCGCTCACTGTCGTTGCAACCAATCCGGACCGCGAAGTGATCCTGCAGCCGGTCGTGGCAAAGCAGATGTCGATTTCGTCGGGCGGCGTGTCGCGCGACTATCTGGAGGCTGTAACCCGCGACGCGGCGTTGCTCACCCTCAATCGATCGCCCGAGACCCTTCAGTACTGGATGGATGCAATCCTGGCGATCACGGCCCCCGAGGCGCGGGGCGGTTTGAAAGCCAAGCTGGCGGCCATCGTGGCGGAGCAACAAGGCTCGCAGGTGACGCAGTTCCTTACCATCGATTGGATCCAGGTAGATCCGGGAACCCTGACGAGCGAGATAGGGGGCGTTCTGCATACCGTAGTCGCCTCGCGCGACGTACGCCGCGAGCAACGCACTTTCCGCTTCAAATGGAAATACGAAGGACTGAGTCTGAAGCTGCTTGGCTTCGGCGTCGTCCTAAAGAAGGACGAAGCTCCATGACAGGTCTCCTGCCGAATGTCGTTCCCGCATGCGCAGTGATCTTCGGGACTGCGCTGGCGTCATCGATGAACTGCATGGGCCGCAGGGCGCTGGGCGCCGGCGTTATGGGATGGGGGCTTATATCAGTCACGCCCGCGCTTGCGGATCAGACTGTAGTAGCCATTGACAACGGGGCGGTCGAGTGTGAGGCGTCGAGGCAGGATCTGACGCGCATTTCGCTGCGAAACGATCAATTTGCTGCGGTTTCAAAAGTGAGTGCAGGTAGGGCGAGCGAAGATTTTTCGGTCGTACATGAGCCGACGCGCGGCGATGTCTACATCTCGGTCCCGGAGGGCTACACCCGTTCGACGATCTCCTTTTTCGGCACAACACGAAAAGGCTTCGTGTACAAATTTACATGCAAGGTGGGCGGGAGCGACGCGAAGCAGGTCTTCGTCGCTAATGGGCAGGCCGAGAAGCCTGCTGAACAACCAGCGGCCTACGCTGTCAGCGAACTGCCATTCGACGAACAGGTGCTGGCCCTCGTACGCGCCATGTTCGAACAGAAGCCATTACCTGGGTTCGAGATCCGCGATCGGCCGCGCGCGGCGGTCAACGTAGGCGGACTGAAGGTTCAGTTGGTCAGTGAGTATCGCGGACTTCTGCTGACCGGCCAGGTCCTTCGCGTTCAGAACGCGGGGAAAGAGCCCATGGTTCTGAGCGAGGACATTGTAGCTTCGCGCGGTGCGATCGCTGTCAGCGTTTCCAATTCCTCGCTTGGGCCGGGACAGACGACCGGCGCTTACGTCGTGCTACCGGCAGGAGACCTGTAATGGACTTTCTCAAGCGGACGCCAAAGAACTTGGATAGCCAAGGGTCGAGCGAGCACGAGATTGTCGATCAAAACGGCATGATCGGAGAAAATGCGTCGGCGCAGCGCCGGCAAAAGCTGGCGTTGTTCGGTGGCGTTGCGATCATCGGCCTGGCGGCCATGTACTACGTCCTGGCGGACGGCGAGGTAAGCCACGATCCTGCCGAGGTCCCCACCCAGAAAACTCAGATTTCCACCGATGCGCTCTTGAACCGGCAACAGGCCGAGCGCGACTGGATGACGATGTACGACCACCAACTGCTCACGCAGGGCAATAAATTGAAGGGTATGGATCGCACGGCCTCGCGGATGGACCAGGTCCAGGCTGAACTCGACAGCTTGCGCCAGGAAAACCAGCAGATGAAAGCCGATGCCACGCGCGTGCTTGACGCTTACCAGCGCGAAAACGACCAGCTCAAGCGTGAGATCGATGGCGGGCTGCGGAGTCCGACCGCTCCTGGTCCGATTGCCGCAGCGAGCGCATTGGGAATGCCTGGTCCGATCGGCGGTTCGCACGGCAACGAAGTGAAGTTGGTCTCCTTCGGCGCCGCTCCCGCAGCCGGTGTCCCCGCCGTCGACGGAAACAGGATTGATGCCGGCGGCAAGCAGGCAGCCGCCTATACGGATAGTCCCAATTATCTTCCGCCCAACTCGATCGCACAGGCCAAGGTCGTGGTCGGCGTCGATGCGGCCACCAATGTGCGCAGCCAGAGCGATCCCCTGCCGGTGCTGCTACGCATAACCGGACCTGCGCGTTCCGTATTCGCGGAAGGCAAGCTCCTGCGAACGCAGGTGCAAGGATGTATGGTCAATGGAGCAGCCTATGGCGACCTTTCGTCAGAAAAGGTCTACGTGAAGCTGCAGCGCATGACCTGCCCCCAGGCTGGGGGGCGCTATGCAGTCTCCGAGGTGAAGGGTTTCATCTCGTTCGGCGGGAAGGTCGGCCTTCGCGGCCGCGTGGTCAGCCGCGAAGGCGGGCTTATCGGTCAGGCCTTTCTGGCAGGCATGGCGGGCGGTTTCGGTCGTGGCTTCAGCGCTAACGCCAACTCCATTTTTTCCGGCACCAACCTCAGTGTCGATGGCGAGCGCCAGCAACTGGCTGCTGGCGACATCGTCAAGGGCGGTCTTGGCGAAGGGATCTCAAAGGCCGGCGATACCGTTTCCGATTACCTGATTGAGCGCGCCGAGCAATATCAGCCGGTCATAGAAATGCCGACCGGCGCCGATGTCGAGGTGGTCTTCCTCGATGGAACCTTCATTCGAAATTGAGGTGAGAGATGCTTCGACGAACGATCCTTTTCGCCAGCTGCGCAATCCCTCTTCTCGGCGGTGGGGCCGGCGCGCTCGCCTATGCCGCTGGCGATCACGACGACCTAATCACCAGGGCGCTCGCCGCGCGCCTGCCAAAGACACCTCTGACGGCGATCGACTGCGCCAAGATCGCCGGTCTATGTGAGGTGCAGGCGGGCTCCAACCTGTTCTATACCGACAGGGCAGGGCGCTTCCTAATGATTGGCCGCGTCTACGACATGGAAACGCGGCAGGACCTTACCGCTGCACGGCTGCTCGAAATCAGTCCGGAGACTCTGGTCGGGGGTGCCGCCAAGCCGATGACAGCAGCGCAGGACGACCCCTCGCTTTCGTCTCCCGGACCGCAGAGGCCTGCAGGACCTATCAACAAGGTGTCGCTTGCAAACTTGCCTGCCTCCGGCGCGATCAGTTGGGGGTCGGGTTCCAGAGCCGTCACGGTCTTCAGTGACTTTCGGTGCGGCTATTGCGGTGAGTTGCACAAGGCGCTTGCGGGCATGAGGGTGAAAGTACTCGAGCGGCCGATTTCGCTGCTTGGGACCCGCTCGATCTCCGACGCAGTAATTTGCTCGGACGATCAGGCCGATGCGGCGGCGAGGGCTTACAGGCAGGAGCCGCTTGGCCAGGTGAAGAAGTGCGATACAAGCGGCCTCGATGCCAACGAGGAGTTTGCGAGGCAGCACGGCTTTGGCGGCACACCTGTGATTGTGCGCGACGACGGGGCCGTTGTGCATGGATTCCGGCCACGCGCATTTCTTGAGGCGTGGCTGAGGGAGGCACAATGATGCGGGCGCTCTCTTCGTTCGAACAGGCGCTGCTGCCCCTTGCCGTCTCGTTAGCGCTGTCGGGATGCACGACGTTTGGCACAAACGTAAGCGGATCGTTCCGCTGCGAGGCGCCCGATGGAATATGTGCTCCGTCCACAGTCATCGACGACCGGGCTCTTGTGCAGATCGCCCGCGGCGACCGGGAGGGGTTTGTGTCTCCTACGAGTATGTACAAGGTCGATGATGGGATCGGACCGCAACGGGGGGCGGGGAACGGAGTCCGTGCGTCTGACCCGCTCGCCATCACGAACGAGGGATTTCGGCTCAGCGTCGTGTTCCCTTCCTATACGGACACTTCCGGCATCAAACACGAGCGTTCAGTCGTAAGTGTGAACGCTCAGTTGCCTGGACGCGGCGGCGGCAGCGCCGAACTCGCGAAACGCCCACAAGAACGAGGCGGCGCGGGCGGGATCCTGGCCGCCGCGCAAGCTGCGCCCTTACTGCAGGACGTTGCAACAGCGGCTTCACTGCCATTCGACGAACGCACGAAGTCGGATGTGCAGGACCCTTTAGATCGGATCAAGGCCGACACTGCGTCCATCTCGAGGCGCCGCGCGGTCCGGCAGGCCGATCCATTCAACGCGCAGGAGTGAGTGATCATGTCGATGATGGACGGCCTGCTTGACCTTCTCGTTGGGGATCGCCGCAAGCCCGAAACGGCCCGCCGCCCCGCGGCGGTTCCGATGCTTTGCGATTTCCTGGGCTATCGATCCTTTGACGAACAGCGCAAGATTTTCTACCAGGTCCGCTCCAAGGGCTTCGTTCTGGAGCTGGCGCCCCTGATCGGCGGAGATGATCGGGTGGCCGAGATCATCACCTCCATTTTTTCCGATATTTTGCACCCGGGCAGTGCGTTCAGCATCGTCAATTACGCCAGTCCGCGCATTTCGGAGAAACTCGCCGAATGGGTTTTGCCCCGCATGGAGGCGGGCAGTGTTTTCGCGACGCTCGCAAGGCATCGCGCTGAGAAGTTGCGAGCAGGCGCATGGAACAGCGTGGCGAGCGACGGTCCGTTTCTCCTGCGCAACTTTCGCGTGCTTGTCTCCGTGGCAGTACCTGATGGTTCCGGCCTCAAGGTCGAGGACCTTGTCGCGATGCGCGACGGCCTCATCTCAGCGCTCGATGCCATCAACGTTCCCGTGAGGCAGTTTGAACCGGTGCATCTGATCCGGTTCTTCGACGAGATCCTGTGCGCTTCCACCGGCGCAGGCGACGATGCGCCCGGCTATAACCGCTTCGATCCTATTAACGAACAGTGTGTGCGGCGTGACCTTGTGACCCATGTCGAGAAGGATCGGCTGCTCCTGCATGCTCAGTCTTTGCGGCCGACGGGCAATGTGGTCGACGGTGTTCCGCAGTACGAGGAATATGTCCCGGAGCGTTTCGATGTGCGCACGATGTCGATCCGCAACTTTCCGGATCGCTGGGCGCCGTGGGACACACAGAAGGTCATTGGCGACATCTTCAATCCCAAGCTGTGTTTGCCGTGCCCGACACTTCAGTCGGTTTGTGGCACGATCCCGAATGTTGAGCGCTCGGAGGCGAAAGCCGGCTACAAATTCGCGCGGACCCAGTCGCTTTCCGAAGGGCAGGGCGTCAAGCTGGTACCCAAGCTTCGCGACCAGGCTGCAGAATGGCGCAGCGTGCAGGAGCGGGTCAGGACCGGACAGAAGCTGATACGCTGCTATTATGCCGTGAGCATCATCGCACCGCGCGGCGTCGCAGAGGCGGCGGAAAGATCACTGAAGGCCATCTACAAGGCGGCTGGCTGGGACCTGATCGATGAGACCCATATCCAGTTGCCGGCGTTCATGGCGCATTTCCCACTCATGCTCGCTGATGGGTTGCAATCGGACCTGGAGCGCATGAAGCGCTTCCGCACTTTGCTTTCGTCGAACGTTGCGGCCATCGCGCCTCTTCAGGGTGAGTATGTGGGCGGCGAAATCCCGCACATGCTGTTTATCGGGAGACGCGGGCAGCCGCAGTTCTGGTCGCCGTTCCAGAACCTGGCCGGCAATCACAATGTCGCTATTGCCGGCAAATCCGGTTCGGGCAAATCGGTACTTCTTCAGGATCTTACGGCAAGCCTCGCAGGTGTGCGGTCGAAAGTCATCGTCATCGATGACGGCCGCTCGTTCGAGCACATGGCTAAGGCGCTAGGCGGGACCTTCACGGAGTTCAGGCTTTCCTCCGGCATTTCGATCAACCCATTCCGGATGGTCGATGCTGCGCTGGCAGAGCGTGACGAGGACTACCTCATCGACTGCATGGCGATGTTGAAAGCGATCATCGCGCAGATGGCGAGAAACGAGAACCGGCTCAACGACACGGAACGAGGGCTCATCGACCGCGCTGTCAACACCGTCTGGTCGGCGCAGGGCCGGGACGGCACTGTCGACCATGTAATCGAGGCACTGGGAACGGAGGAACATTTGTTCGCACACGAACTGGCGACCTCGCTCCTGCCGTTCGCACTAAGCGGGACATACGGCCGATTCTTCACGGGCGACAACAATCTCGATCTGAGTGCCGATCTGACGGTGTTCGAGCTGTCCGACCTGGCTGCGCGCGAAGAATTGCGCGGTGTCGTCCTGACTTCCATCATGTTCGTCGCCTCGCAAACGATGCGCCGGATGAGCCGTGCTATCCCCAAAGCCCTTTTGATCGACGAGGCATGGCAGATGCTGAAAGGTGGGGCCATGGCTGACTTCGTGGAGACCTATTCACGTACATGCCGGAAATACGGGGCATCGCTCATCACCGCGACGCAGTCGATCAACGACTACTACAAGTCGGAAGGTTCGCGGGCGGCTCTGGAGAATTCGGACTGGTTTGTCATCCTTCAGCAGAAGGCGGAGACGATTTCCGACTTCCGAAAGTCGGACCGTTTCGAGATGACAGGGTATACCGAAGCGCTGCTCAGATCGCTCAAGCGCAATGGGACAGAGTATTCAGACGTGCTGATCCGAGGTCCGGATACGGAAACTGTCTGCCGCCTGGTGCTCGATCCTTTCTCCGGCGCCCTCTACTCCTCGAGCCCGAAGGTCTTTGCGCAAATCGAAGCGCATTTGCACGCGGGATGCCGGGTCGCCGAGGCGATCGAGCGGGTAGCGTTCCCGGATCGCTTCCCTGGGACAGATAACCTGCATCGGGTCGTCCAATGATCATGTCCTGGTGCCAGACATGAGAGGTCTGACCACGCATCGAAGCTTCGCTGTCGGGCAAGGCGTACTCGCGACGTGCATCCGAATAACCGGGTGGTTTGCCGTGACCGCTCTCGCCTCTCTGGGCATTCCACTGTCCCTGGCGTTCACGATTGGCAGTTTCTCGGTGAACGGCACGATGCATCACCTGCTCAATCTCGCCGGACGCTATGTCGCGGCGGGACCAGAGCGGCAAAGCCAATTCGATGGAATCCTCGTGTGGATCGTTCTGGTTAGCTTCGCAGGCACCGGATTCTTTCGACGCAGATCCCTAAAAAACGTCATCTTACAGGAGGCCGACTGTGATCGAAGAATTCAAAATGGCTGACGGAACTCCGAAAGAACCCCAGCAACGCGGTGACAAGATTCTCAGCAAGCAGTCGCGTTCGCCAGACTTTCGTGAGACGGGTTCTACAGGTTCTATGCCATCCCCCAAGGGGCTCGCTAACCTGCTGGGCGATCTTACCGATGCGCCAAGGTCGCAATCGCTGCGCGCGGGCGGATCACTTAGGCCGCCGAGCAATTTTTGGGGCTTGGCGATAGGCGCAGTGGCGATCGTTGCGATTCTTTGCTGGGCAGCATGGATAACGCGGGCGCTCATCGACCTCGAAAGGAGGGACGGTCGCTTCGTCAAAATGGAGCTTCAAGGGGTTATTACCGAATACCTGCAGGCACAGGCTCGGTCCGGAAACGACGACCACAGCGCGGCCGGGGCGACGACCGCTTTCATGAGCGAGCTTGACAAGTCCATTGCCGCCCTGAGCAAATCTGGAAAGATCGTGCTCGTCAATGAAGCGGTGATCGGCGGCGATATTCCCGACGTGACGGATGCGGTAAAGAAATCTGTCTACGCCCATGTGCCGGTGCCCCAAGTCGCGAGAGCGCCGGTCGAGCAGGGTATGCAGACCTATCTGGCGGCTGGTGCACGAGAAGCCGAAGGAGGAACCGGTGTCACGGCCCCGTGAGCCGGGGCGGGGAGGCCGGCCCACCGGGCTTCCCGGCTGGCTTGGGGCCTTCGGGATGATCCTGTTAGGGGGCCTGGCGCTTCAGAGCCTCTCGCATTGGGGCGATATCCACGCCTTCATGATAAACGAAAGCGACTCTCTGCCGAACTGGGCCTTCCTTGTCGAAAGCGGCCGCTTTCCGAAGCGCGGCGAGTACGTGGTCTTCAAACCCGGCCGAACGCCCCTGGTCGTTAAGTATTTCGGCGACAATCCTCCAGCGTTCGCCAAGATTGCATACGGCGTGCCCGGTGATACGGTAACCCGGGAAGGCGCCGACGTGCTGGTCAATGGTAGCAAGGTCGCCGGCCTGAAGCCCTTCACCCGCAAAGGCGATCCGCTGGTGGCCGGACCGATAGGTACGATCCCCAAGGGCTGCGTCTACGCCGGCAGCCCACACCGGGACGGCTTCGACAGCCGTTACGCCGCGATCGGGTTCGTCTGCGGCCATCGCATCGCCGGGGTGGGGAGGCCGATCCTGTGAGGATCCTGCCGTTCGCGCTCGCCGCTCTCGTCGGCGCCGTTAGCGGCACGGTCCTGCCATGGCAAACACCCGCCCACGCGGTCGACCACGGCCAGGTCGGCGAAGCCTGGCCGGTGGTCGAGTCCGACCTCCTCGATGTGATCCGTGCCAAGCTGGAAAGCGCCAAGGCCAGCGGTAAGCTCGACGAGCTCAACGCGCGATTTGCCCAGAAGGTGAAGGCCCGCGTGATGCGACCGGCGCCGGTTGGCGGCATCAGCGCTGCGATCGAAGACCGCTCCTGGGAGTTTGATCCGACCGTCGTGATCGAAAGCGATATCCGCGATCACAAGGGCAAACTCATCGCGGCCGCCGGCCAGCGGATCAATCCACTCGACAAGATCTCCATGACGCAAAAGCTGCTTTTCATCGACGGCGATGATCCCGCGCAGGTGTCCTGGGCGATGGCGCAGGGCGACGATCTCAGGACCAAGGTCATCATGGTGAAGGGTTCGCCCTTCGACCTCATGAAAGCCAATCAGCGCCGCTTCTACTTCGACCAGGCCGGCTCGCTCACCGCCAAGTTCGGGATCGAGCATACGCCGGCGTCGGTCGAGCAGAAGGGCAGGATCCTCATCGTGACCGAGGACGCGCTCAGGCAAGGGAAAGGCGCATGAACCCCTGGCTCGACAAGCATATGCCCGCGCCCATGGCCGCCCCCGAGACCGCTGAGCTGCGCACCGCGCGCGTCAGGCTGATCGTGGCGCTTGTCGCGCTCGGCGCCATGACGGCGTTCTGGCCCGCGATCGCCGGCCGCGTTGCGCTGGGCGTGGTCGTGGGCCTGGCGGTGTTCATCGCCGTACAGGGCATCTTCTGGATACGCGCCAAGAACCAGGCGGACGATGACTACCTGATGTCGCGGATGACCGAAGACGACGCGGACGACCTGCCATGAACAGATGGCTTCTCCAACTCCTCGTCGGTCTCTTCCTGTTCGTACCCGGTCTCGCACGGGCGCAGGAGCTGCCTGCGGGAAGCTGCTCGGGGTCTTTCGTCAACCCGATCACCGACGTGTGCTGGGGCTGCATGTTCCCGCTCTCGGTTGGCGGTCTCAAGATCTGGCCCTCCTCACGGGCCGACACCAACAACCCGGATTCTCCCATCTGCCTGTGTGGCTCACCCATTCCGCGCATCGGGATCGCGATGGGCTTCTGGGAACCGGCCCGCTTGATCGATGTCACGACCAAGCCGTTCTGCTTCCCCAACCTTGGCGGCATCAAGCTCAACCCGGGCCTGTCGATGGGCGGCGGCTACGCCGCCAACACCGGCTCGAACGGCGGCACCGACACCGCCAAGTACCACGTCCACTACTACGTCTACCCGCTGCTCTACTGGATGGAGATCCTCACCGATTTCCTGTGCTTCGAGCAGGCGAGCTTCGACGTCGCCTACATGACTGAGATCGACCCGCTGTGGCAGGACGATGCGCTCACCACGCTCATCAATCCCGAGGCGCTGATCTTCGCGAACCCTCTGGCGCAGGCCGCCTGTGCGGCGGACTGTGTCGCGGCGACGGCCGCGCTGCCGCTAAACGAGCTGTTTTGGTGCTCGGGCTGCCAGGGCTCGATGTATCCCTTGAACGGCAACATCGGCGCCAGCACCGGCATGACGCAGTCGGGTCGGCTTGCGGCCGAGCGGATGGTCTACAAGATGCACCGGCAGGCGCTGGGATGGGGCACGATGGGCTCCAAGGCGCTGTGCGGCAAGTACGTCATGCCGATCCTCAAGAAGAGCCAGTACCGCCTGCAGCAGGTCAATCCGACGCCGATGGTGTCGGGGCGGGAGTCCTGCTCGCCGATCGGCGGCTCGGTCCTGCTTCCACGCGCTGCGCGCACGTACCCGGTGAAGGGCGAGGACATGGGCTTCCTCCTTTGGAGGAAACGAAATTGCTGCGTCCTGTGATGGCAAAGGAAGAGGCCTTCATGACTTGTTCTGAGTGCGGCCGAAGCACCGCCAGTACATCCGCTTATCGGCGTTTTGTATCGGACCTTCTTTTTACATTCGGATGGATAGCCGCGACAGTCCTCTTTGGGGTTATGGCGGCGAGTGTACACGATGATTTCGTCGAGGATTTCGAGGACAGGATCAAACATCCTGACGAATACCGCATGCGGCTAGAGCGCGATCGCGAATGGATGGAAATGTATGAGGCTGCGCAGCCATGAGCACGCGCAAGACCCTAGCTGTTTGGGTTCTCATCCTCGTCCTCACCACCGCTTCCTATGTGCTCTTTGCTGCAGCTGAAGCCCGGCGAGGCACTGTTGAAGGCGCAGCAAAATACGCTGCCTGGCAGACGATGAAGAAAGCCGGGATGCAGAAGGTGCACCCATGACGATCCGATCTTCAGTACTGGCCGGTGTGTGTGTCATTTCGGTTGGGCTCGTCAGCGCTGCACTGGCGCAAACGATAGAGGGCCTTGACCTGCAGGGCATCGAGAAACGCGGCGAGGCCGCGCAAGCGGACGCGCAGGCGCTGCTCGATTTCGTCAAAGGGCAGGGTGAGCGCCAGGCCAAGGCGGCACAAGCTGTCATCGACGATGCCTACGACCGCATCGCTGACCTCAACGTTTCTGGCATCGCCGGCGGCAGCAAGGATGGCCCGATCGATTTTGACGCCATGGTCGCCGGCGCCAAAGGCAATCTTGCCGGTCCCAGGTCGACCCCGCTGTTGATCGCCTTTGTCAGCCTGTCGATGCCCGAGGAATCGCTACGCCGCACGATCCTCGACACCACCCGGGCCGGCGGCGTCATCGTGTTTCGTGGCTTCTCTCAGGGCGGTGCCAAGCCGTTCGTGCAGCTGCTCGCCAAGGCGGTCGATCAGAAGGACGCACCCAACATCACGATCGATCCGCGCCTGTTTCGCGCGTTCAAGATCGACCGGGTGCCCACGATCGTGGCCGCATCGGGCAGCTTCGAGCCGTGCGACCAACTCGACTGCGTCACGCCGCCGCCGCCGCACGACCGGATCACCGGCCATGTGACGCTCAGCTACGCGCTTCAGACTTTCGCGGAAGGTGAGGGGCCTGGTGCGCCTGCCTCTCGCGTCGCGCTGGCTAACTTGGCGAAGCGTCCGTGAAGTTGTGGTTGTCCTTCTTGATGGTGGCGACCGTGTTCTCGTCTTCTGCGCTGGCGCAGTCCGAGGCGGCGAAGCAGGGCGAGGACCTCGCCAAATCCGTGCGCGAGGGCTCCGCCACCACCATCCTGCAGAGCGGCGCGGAAAATAGCGTCCCGGGCTATGGCGGTACCGACATGGACGCCTCCAAGTACCTCGACGATGACGAGGCGCTGACTGATGCCGGCGTGAACGCGCGCTACAGCGACCCAAACTACAGCGTGGTGATTGATCCGAACCGGCCCGAGTTCGATCCCTCCACCATCGATCTCTCGGCCGCCAAGACGATCGAGGACACGCCGGAGAGCTTCCTTGGCGCCGCCGTGGGCGTTGGCGGCTCAACCGCGAGCTGCGAGCCGCTCCCGAATGGCGGTGCCAGCGGATCGACCTATTACGAAACCTGCAATGAGGGTGATCAGGTTATCACAGCGCCGCAAAGCTGCACTTCAACGCTAGTGGTCGGTGTCGAACAGCGCACCAGCTACCACTATTATGCCTCAACAACAGGCCCATTCGTCGCAAGGGAAAGTCTTAACGATGAATTTGCGTCCGGGATCTGCAAAGTCACGGGACGGGTCCGGTATTGCCCGTCATCGCCAATCTATGGATTGGTTCCGAGAGGCGATTGCGAAACGAATGGTCTGGGGGATGCCGTTGTCGAGGACGTGCAGTGCAGCGCGGAAGCTTCGATTTATGGGAACCGAATCCTTAATCTGCCTACGTTTCCTCAGTACACCGTTAATGTGCCGGCCACCGGCAAGCCATGGTACAAGACGGCCAACCTCACGCCGATCGTCACCACGTCGCGCAGTGATGGATGCTCGAACCTCGCAAATAACAATCAGTGCATGGAGCAGGGTGCGGAGGTTTGCACGGACAGCGATCCTGTCACCCGCCTCATCAACGGCGTGCCTGTCACGCAACCATGCTGGGCTTGGTCACGCACATTCCAGTGCACCGAGCGCCGCCCGGCCAACGATTGCAGCGAACTGGACCAGAAGCCAGAGTGTCACTTCGACCATAACGAGTGCCTGAGCGAGAACGAGGGCGGCTCGTGCAACGTCTTCGACAAGGTCTATGCCTGCAAGACGCCCGATACCGGAACCGGCGAACCCGGCGGCTCGATCTGTGGCGGCGATCTCTACTGCATCAACGGGGAGTGCACCCAGGTCGAGCGCGAAGCCTCGACCGAGTTCAAGGATGCAATGGTCGCGGTCCAGGCCATGGGCAATGTCCGCGATCACTTCGATCCTGAGACCATGACGCTGTTCAATGGCGAGGAGGCCGGCTGCCACAAGCCGGTGTTCGGCCTGGTCAACTGCTGCGCGGGCAAGACGACGGGTCTTATCACGACGGCGGCCGGCGCAGCCGCGATCGCGAGCGGCCCGGCTGCGATCGCCGCTCTGGCGACACCGTTCCTGACCACGTTCCTGTGCGATCCCGAGGAGAAGATGCTCGACGTCAAGGATCGTATGGGCCTGTGCCACTACGTCGGCACCTACTGCTCGGACAAGGTGCTGGGCGTCTGCACCTCCAAGCGCAAGAACTACTGCTGCTTCGAGAGCAAGCTCAGCCGCATCCTGCAGGAGCAGGGCCGTGCCCAGATCGGCAAGACCTGGGGCAAGGCCAAGGAGCCGGACTGCAAGGGCTTCATGATCGAGGAATTCCAACGACTTGACCTGTCGAAGATGGATTTCACCGAGGTCTACAGCGAGTTCATCGATGCGGCGAAGGTGCCCGATGAGGTTCAGACCTCGATCGAGATCCAGGAGAAGATCGAGCAATATTACGAGCTTCACCAAGGAGCATGAGCGCCATGACAAACTCTCGCGCACATCGAAGCCAAGGCGTCCGCCCGCCGCTCAAACTTTCAGGTAGTCCGATCGTTCTCAGGAGCCCGGCCATGTATAAGTCTGGATACCTAAAGACTGCGTTTTTGCTCGTATTGCTGCACTTAGGCTCTACAAATGCTGCGCCCGCACAGGACGTGCCGGCCGCAGCAATGCCCTTTGCGCCCAATACGTCCGAGCCCCATCGCGACGGCTTTTACTGCGAGCAACGCAAGCTTGGAAGCTGGTTCTATTGCGATCCCGAAAGGCGCGTTGCGACCACGCCAACGCTCCTGCCCACGCCCGTGCCAGCTGTGCGGCAACTGGCGGAAATTACCGAGCAGCTCGACGAGCTGAAGGCAAAGGCGATTCTCGAGCCAACGACCCAGAACCTGACCGCCTACATGCATTTTCAGCGCGAGCAACTCGACCGCGCATCGACATTCGCCGATGTGTGGGGGCGGGCGGTCTGGCAGACCCCCGAGCTCGACTACACTCTTGAGCGGCCGATCAATGCGCTGGGTAAGCAGACTTGGGTCGCCGATCGCAAAGCAGAGAAGGCATCGACAATGAGGGCGCTTTCGCAGCGCTACGGGGTCTTCTACTTCTTCTCGTCGGCGTGCTCCGCTTGCCGCGTCTTCAGTCCGATCATCCGCTCGATCTCTGAGCAGTACGGGCTCGAGGTGATGGCGGTCTCAATGGATGGCGGGCCCAATGAGACGTTTCCGCGCTACGCAGTCAATAGCGGCCAGTACGAGCGCATGGGTTTGACCGGCAATCAAGTTCCCGCGCTGGTGCTTTTCGACACCCATACCAAACAGCCTATTCCTATCGGCTACGGCCTGATGGCGGCCGACGAGGTGATGGACCGCATCTTCACGCTGACGCGTACGGAACCGGGAAGGGACTATTGATGGCGGGTATGCGCATGCGGCCGGGACGGATCCTGGGCATGGTAGTGAGTGTGCTGGCTCTCTCGCAGTTGGCGGTCATGCAGGCCGATGCCAACGTGGGATCCGAACTCAACGATTTCTTCAACGACGTTGGCGGCGCTGGCAATGCCTCTGGCCCAAGCGCATACCAAGGCCAGTCGGCGGGCTACTATACCGGCGGCGGGGTGTGGACGCGGTTCCCGAACAAACAGGTTAACCCCGTCAACGTCCAACTGCCTAGCGTGAAGGCGGGGTGCGGCGGCATCGACATCTTCGGCGGGGCGTTTTCGTTCATCAATACCGACCAGATCGTCGCGATGCTCAAGGGCGTCGCCAGCAATGCGCTGGGGTTTGCCTTCCAGCTGGCGATCAAATCGATCAGCCCGCAGATCTCGCAGACCATCGAGGAGATGGCGCAGAAGATCGAGAAGCTGAACCAGATGAATATCTCTTCGTGCGAGATGGCGCAGGGCCTCGTGGCTGGCTTGTGGGGCGAAAGCCAAGGGCGCGATTCCGAGGTTTGCAAGGCGATCGCCAATAGTCAGGGCTTCGCAACCGACTGGGCCAAGGCGCGGCAGGACTGTAATGCCGGCGGCAGCCGCACCGAGATCATCGGTAAGAACGGGGACGAGACGATTCCGTCCAAGTCCTACAATTACACCTGGCACATGCTGGACAAGAGTTACCCCTCGTTCGATCGCGAGTTCAAGGAGTACCTGATGACGCTGGTGGGCACGATCGTCTACCAGCGCGCGTCCAGCGACGAGGGGCACGGCGCGGTCAGATATTACGGCCACGGCAACCGCGAACTGATCCAGGCGCTGCTCGATGGGTCGTCTGGCGCGCACGTCCTGCGGTGCGATGAAACCCAGGATTGCCTCAACCCGTCCGATTCAATCAGCGTGTCGATCTCGGCGGCGCAAGCGCTCAAGCCTCGAGTGCAGGCTCTCATCACCTCAATGGTCGGCAAGGTCCGCTCCAACGAAGCCCTTACCACCGAGGAGATCGGTATCCTTGGCGCCACCAGCATTCCACTCTACAAGATCGTCACCGTCAATGCCGCCGCGCAGCTGGGCGGCATGACCACGAGCGAGATCGAGGGCTTGTCCGAGGTCGTCGCCATGGACATGCTTGAGACGATCGTTGGCGAGTTCTACAATTACGTCCAGCGGACGCAGGGCAGCTTCAATGAGGCCGACGAGACCACGCTCACGCAGTGGCGTGACCAACTCACCACCGTGCGCCAGGTCATCGATGGCTATAGCTACGCCATGAACGCGCGCCTGCAGCGCACCCAGACTTACATCGACCGCTCAATCTTTCTTGAGCGGACGCTGCGAAACACGATCTCGCCGCAGATGTCTGCTGCCCTGTCATTCCGATCCAGCGCCAGCGCGCAGGGACTGAACTGAGGGACCCTGGACATGCTAGAGGTCTTCACCATCGGTGGCGGCGAATACATCGTCAATGTCCTCAACGCTGTGGCCGCCTGGACCGGGGGAGGGGGGTGGCGGGCGATGATCCGGGTGGTGATGGTGATAGGGTTTGCCTACTCACTGCTGGTGGTGGCCTTCAGCCTTAACTGGAAGGCCTGGTTCCACTGGTTCCTCGCCTCGACCTTGATGTACGGCGTGCTGATCGTGCCGACTACGAGCGTCAAAGTAACGGACCGCATCAACCCCGGACTCGCCCCGGCTGTCATCGCCAATGTGCCGATTGGCCTTGCCGCGATCGCCTCGTTTTCGAGCCAGGTTGGCGACTGGCTGACGCAGCAGGCCGAAACGGTATTCGTGATGCCGGATGCTCTGCAGTATCGAACCAACGGCATCATCTATGGGGCGCGGCTCTATGACAGGACGCGCGATTTCAAGTTTCGCGATCCGCGGGCGAGGGCCAACCTCACGGAGTATTTCAGGCAATGCCTGTTCTATGATTTCCTGCTCGGTCAGCGCGATCCGGCCGAGGTGATGAACTCCACCAATGTCCTGGCTGCGATGGGACCGGGTTCGCCAGCGCGGGCGATGAACTACTGGAACGCCGATGGCACCTCGAACATCGTTAGCTGTGCCATCGCCTATGCGACGCTCGCCAGTGCGGCCGGCATTCCGGCTAAGACAGACGAGGAGTTGACGCGGGCCGCGCCCGGTTTCTTCCCTGACATGACCGCCGCGGCCGCGAAGGCGAAGCTGGAAGCGGATCTCCCGACAGTCGCATCGCAGTTTCATGGCAGTACGCAGACGGCTGCTGAGATCTTTCAGCAGCGGGCCCTTACTGATGCTTTCCTGGAGGCCCGGGCCAATCTATCTGGCGCCGATGGTGATACGTTCGCAATGATGCGGGCCGAGACGCAGGCAAAGAACACCTACACCTCGATCGCGCAGCAGGCGATGGCCTGGGTACCTTTGCTCAACATCGTTCTGGTCGTCGTGTTCTATGCGATGTTTCCGGCGATCTTTCCGCTCTTTCTCTTGCCACAGACTGGATTGGCGGCGGCGAAGGGCTATCTGACCGGGTTCTTCTATCTGGCAGCCTGGGGGCCGCTTTATGCGGTGCTGCACATGTTCATCATGGGGCGCGAGGAGGCTGCGATGGCAGCGACTGCCCCAGGCGGCATCACGATGGCCACGATCGAGGGCATCGATGCGGTGAACGCGGACACCGCGACTATCGCCGGCTTCCTCATGATGTCCATTCCGTTTCTCGCCGGCGGCCTAGCCAGGGGGGCGATGACGATTTCGAGCCAAGCGACCTCGATGCTGGCGCCGGCCCAATCGGCTGCGGAGGCGGCGGCGATCGAGCGCACCACCGGCAATTATTCCTACGGCAACCAGAGCTATCAGAACCTGACCGGCAATGTCGTGCAGCGCGATCAGTGGAACACCGCGCCGGCATACACTGGGGGGTTTGGGCGCTCGACCTTCGTCAACTACAATGGGACGCAGTCGGCGCAAACCGCCGATGGCTCGGTGGTCTATGACAATCGACCGGGCATGAGCAGCCTCGGCTTCACACCCAGCGTGTCGCGCTCGACCATGGCTGAGGTCAGCCAAGCGGCGTCTGAGCTTGAAACGCGACGTACCTCACTCACGAACTCGAGGTCGGAGCGCGTGGCTGCTTTGGAGCGTGCGGGCTTTGGCTCGAGCAACGGCTTCCGTACGTCCAGCGGGGCTGAGGCATCCTCAGGGCATGGCAACACTGCAAGCCGAGGCGAGAGCCATAGTGAATCCCAGGGCTCAGGCGACCAGACTGGCTCTGGCCGAGATATCGCGCAAGGCACAGAGAGCAGTCGGGGCGCACAAGACCAGTATAAATCCGGTACCGGTACGAACTGGTCCATTGGTGGATCCGTTGGAGCTCAGAGAGGGGGAGGCGGCTCTGGCAAAGGCGCGAAGGGCGGCGGCGCCAGCGGAGGTGCCAATCTGGGAGGAAGCATCAGCAAGGATGCCTGGGACGGCGTGTATTTCACCGACGGGACAACGCAATCCCGGAGTGATCGCTCGAATATCAGCTCAAGCGAAACCAGCAAACAAGGCGAGGACCATAGCAAAGACTTCCGCTTGAACGAAGAGGGCTACTCTCGCAGCGGCAATTTCTCTCGCAGCGAGGGCTATTCGGAGAGCCGCTCATTCCGCGATAAGACGGTCGAAGAAATCCGCTCGATTGATGGACAACTGGCCGAGATTGAAGAGGCATCCCGCTCGCTCGGGACAACCTGGACTATGCGCGAGGGGGGCGGCGTCCAAGTCAGTCAGGACCTTTCGCAGATCGTTGCGAGTCAATATCGGGAATACGCTAATAGCGCTGAGTTCCGGGCGCTTGGTGCCCCATCGCTGCAGGCTCAGGATCTTAGCCCGACCCAAATGAGGGCGCGTGATATGATCGTTGATCGCATTGCAAAGGATTACGTCGATCAGATCATGGAGCCAGTCCGCGATGAGCTCGTACCGCCTCCTGAGCTGCGTGGATCAGTCCAAGGACCCAGCGACTTCAGCGAATCCGATATACGCGGCAGCCTTGGTGCTGGCGGTGGCCGCCGCAGCGGTAGTGGTGGCGGTGACAGTGGCTTTGCGGAGTTTCAGGCAGAGGTGGCTGGAGCGATCAACGAGGGGCGTGCCTCGATCGAGAGCAGGCGAGCCGCATCTGAGGCAAATCGGGGTGGTGCTGTACAGGGCGCGGTGGACCTAAATCAGCAAGCCAATGAGCGGACCAGCCGAAACTGGTTCCAAGATAAGGGCCGTGCGCGTTAGCCCACGGTGCCATAGAGCATGACGCCAAGAACTACCGCCGCGCAAAGTACAAAATTAAGCCTTTGCAAAGCAGGAGAGGCGCCGGATAACGCCTCAGAATCGTCAAACGAAGGTACACTCTCCGTTCGGCGCCGACGGTCATCATCATCAATCAACAGTCCGAGGCCATTACCTTCCGGTGTGCCATTATACGGGAACGTCAAGGCATAACTCCTTTCGCGCTAATGTAGCATTCCCGACATAGAAATAAAATGCCACTGACGCCGCCTATTGACGTACGGGCGTCGTAAATTTGCACACCGAACACGGCTATGCCGTAGTAAAAGAAGATAAATCAAACAGATATCTATTCTATAACGATGTAATTTCCTCCGGCAGTTCGCCTTCTGGCGATGGCGGATTGGGGACCGGGGCCTCTTCAGAGACGGGGTACCGCAGCCGCTCAGAAAAGCTCGACGGGAATGTCGCTCGCCGCCGGCCTCCAAAGGTGGCGACCATCGTATGGGACAGCGAACTGCCCGCCTTTGGCCTGCGATTTCGTCCCAGCGGGCACAAGTCTTGGATAGTGCGTTACCGTGAGCGCGGAGTTCAGCGATTCCGAACCCTGGGCACCACGGCCAAGATGTCGATCCAAGAGGCGCGCGGCGCGGCGGTCGATATCCTGCGCGCTGTCGCGCTGGATGGCTTGCCGCAAAAACCAGTTCGGTGCGCTGACGACGATCTGAGCATCGAGCAGTTCTCGCCCGAGTTCATGCGCTGCTGCAGCGGGCGGTGGAAGGCGAGCACCACGGCACGCAATCAATCGGCGCTCACCCGAGACATCCTGCCGTCCCTCGGTTCGTTGAGCGTGGCGCGCGCGGAGCCGGCCGATGTTGCCCGGTGGCGCGATGCGATGGGCGGCCGACCTGGCGCTTTCAATCGCGCTGTTCCGATCTTGTCGGCACTGTTCCAGCAGGCCGAAGTGATGGGTCATCGTCGGCGCGGATCGAACCCCTGCAAAGGCGTTGCCCGCTACAAGCGCAAGCTCCCCGAGCGGTACCTCAGCGCGGCCGAGTACCGCAGCCTAGCGGCGACGCTGCGCAGCGCGGAAAGCGAGTTTCCCGAAACCGTGCATATCATCCGCCTGCTGATCTATACCGGGGCCCGGCGCGGCGAGATCGCGGGTTTGCGGTGGGAATGGGTGAAGCCGCCGCGCATCTTCCTGCCCGACAGCAAGACCGGGGCAAAGGTGATTTACCTCAACGCGCCCGCCATGTCTCTTTTGGACGGAGTGCGGGGCGATCGGACCGAAGGCCTGGTTTTCCCGTCCGCACATAAACCCGACATGCCGTTCAATGCGGAGAGCCGCTGGTACAAGCTGCGCGAACGGGCCGGATTGACCGGCGTACGCATCCACGACCTGCGACACAGTTTTGCATCGGTCGCGATCCGCGAGGGATATTCCCTGACGGTGATCGGCAAGCTGCTGGGCCACGCACTTCCCGAGACTACCGCGCGGTATGCGCACCTTGCCGATGACGTGGTGTCCGAAGCGGCATCACGCATATGCGCGTCGATCGCCGGAAAGATGGGGGTGCTCGTATGAACGCGCTCACTCTCGCCGCGATCGTCGCCCAGGAGCTTGCCACTGCCAACCTGCCATTTCTGCAGGTGGCCGAGACCATTCGTGCTTCTAGACTTACCGTCTGGGCACGGGAGCTACCCGGCTTCGGCATCCGACGATATCCCGGTGGCAAGCGCGTCTACCTCGTGCAAGCCCGGATGGGCGGACGATCGCGAACCGTCACCATCGGGGACGCGAAGGTGGTCCCGCGCGCGCAGGCTATCGACGTCGCTCGCCGGGTGTTGTTGCGGGCCCAGACTGGCGACGACCCCGCCGAGGCCCGGCTCAGGACGCGGCGCATTCCGCTCTACGATACTTTCCTGCTGGAGTTCTGGAGCAAGATTTCGCCGCACTGGAAGACCTCCACACGGGAGCGCAACGCCTATTACCGCAAGCATTTGGAGGGCGCGTTTCCACGCCGGTTTCTGGACAAGATCGCGCCGGGCGAAGTGGCGGGCTGGTTTGCTGACCTGACCGTCACTTCCGGGCCGGGCGCGGCTAACCGGGCGCTGGAATTGCTGCGGGCTCTGTTCAACAAGGCGGAAACGTGGGGCGTGCTGCCACCGGGCTCCAACCCGTGCGAGGGGATCAGCAGGAACCGCCTGCGCAAGCACCAGTGCCTGCTTTCTGCGGACGAACTGGCGCGGTTCGGGCGGGCGCTGGCGGACTTGGCAATGACCGCACCAATGCAGGCCGCCGCGATAACGCTTATCGCGCTTACCGGATGCCGCAAAGGCGAGATCAGCGGTCTCGACTGGAGCGAGGTGAAAGGTCGCCGCTTGCTGCTGCACGACGCGAAGACCGGGCCGAGAACTGTGTGGATCGGCATCGAGGCAGCGGCTCTCCTGGCCCGGCTTCCCCGTCACCCGGCAATGTCGTGCGTCTTCTGGGTGGGGGAGCAGCGATTGAATCCACGCCAACTGGATCACGAGTATTACCGGGTGCGGTCGTCGGTGGGCCTGGAGCACGTGCGCATGCACGACCTGCGGCACAGTTTCGCGAGCCATGCCGCGGTAATGTCCGAGACGCTTCCGATGATCGGGAAGCTGCTGGGGCATTCCACCCTGCAGATGACGGCCCGCTATGCCCATCTCGACGATGACGCTGTCGTCGCCGCCAACGAAGGCATCGGAGCGATCCTCGCCCATATGATGGGGGAGGGCGGGCCTTCCCCGTCTGGCGGTCGTATCTCAGGAGCGCATACGAAAGGGACGCGGTCATGATCGACGGGCTCTCCCATCGGGATTTCCAGCGCCGTGCCCGGCTTGCGTTGCGCCGGATGACGCCTCTGCAGCGGGACGTCTTCCTGGCGCTGCAAGACGAGCATCTCGGCTATCCGGCGCTCGCGCACCAGCACCACGTCACCGAGGCCGAGGTGAGGGCGGCGTTCGCCGCAGCGCTGCTCGTTTTCACGGACGAGTACGACAGGCCGCCGTCATGGTGGCGGCGCGTTCTCCAAAGTTGATCTGTCAGGCCGCCTGATGCTTGCCATCGGGCGGCCTGACCTGCAAAATGGACCTCACGATGCGGACCGATCTCGACCACCTTCCCGGCAACAAGCAGCGTGAACTGGAGCGCGTGATCCAGATCGTCTTCGAGGAATTCGAGGACGCGCTGGCGCTCGCGACCAACGACTGGAAGAAGAAGGGCCGCATCCTCAAGCTGGTGCTTTACGGCTCCTATGCGCGGGGCGGCTGGGTCGACGAGCCGCATACCGCCAAGGGGTATCAGTCGGACTACGATCTGCTCATCATCGTCAACGACAGCCGCCTCACTGACCGCGTGGAGTACTGGTCCAAGCTCGATGATCGGCTCAACCGGGAATTTTCGATCACGGGTGCGCTGCGGACGCCGGTCAATTTTATCGTGCATGCGCTGCAGGAGGTGAACGACGGTCTCGCGCAGGGCCGCTACTTTTTCATGGACATCGCCCGTGACGGAATTGCGTTGTATCAGTCTGACGACACTCCGCTGCTTGCACCCCGGCCGAAGTCGCAGAGTGCAGCTCTAGCATTGGCGCGCGAATATTTTGATGAGTGGTTTCCAACAGCGATGGGTTTCAATCGAAATGCTGCCTATGCTGTCCGTGATGCCGATAACAAACTCGCAGCGTTTCTACTGCATCAAACGGCTGAGAGGCTTTATCATTGCGTGCTTCTAACGGTGACTTTCTATACACCACATGTCCACAACCTCGGCTTCCTGCGAGCTCAGGCTGAACGTCTTGATCGCCGATTTTGCTACGTCTGGCCACAAGACACTCGGTTTGAGCGCGCTATGTTCACCAAATTCAAGGAAGCATATGTGAAGGCACGGTACTCGAAACACTACGCCGTCACCCTTGATGAACTCAACTGGATTAGTCGGCAAGTGGACGAGCTTGGGCGGGTAGTGCAAACAGTCTGCGTAGCTCGTTTAGCAGAATTAGAGGTTTCGACAGAAGAGCCGAACTGAGAGTGTCACAGCAAGGACCGCTTGGGGAGCAAGTATATCGCTTGCTTAACGAAATAGGTGGGCCCATCCAACCACATTTGGTGTGTGCACGGAGGCTCATCATCGTCGCCCAGCAAAACCTAGCAACGGCTTTACCTTTGGACGGGAGAATAGAGCGGCGAACCGCTCTCAAGTGGAAGGACAGCACCCACTTGACGTTCTGACCGATCAGTAGACTGAGCTCAACTCTTTTTTTCGGAGAACACTTAGAAGATCAATCTGGTCCCACCGAACGAACCATGGGTGTGCTTGGATTTCAGCTACCGCCGCACCAGCATCGGCTGTGGAAATTTGAGGTAAGTGGCATCGCGTCCGAAGGACGTTGAACCAACTCGATCGTTTTTGGATCGGTACATAGGGGCACGCTAATAGATCAAGTGCGAGATGTGCTGCCTGGGAATCTACGCGTGGACCAAGGCCTTCCGCTACAATTGCTCTGCCCCGATCGAAGAGCTTCTTGATAAGAGCCCGGTGTCGAATCCTTCCGCCTGTGAGAAAAAGGAAAGAAATAATCTCAAAGTAGTCAAATTCATCAATGACGTCACACATAGAAGATATCAATTCGTCCACCAACGGCTCTAAGCTAGCTATTTCGCGCATTGGTATGAGAATATTTAGTACTTCTACTGGAACAGCGGCAAGGTCTTTGTGGCGTGAATTCCGGCTAATTGACTTTGCCAAATCTAACGTCCATCGTACGATACTTTCTGACAAATACGGAAGTCGATCGGGAAAGTTATCTCTGAAAAGTCGAGTCGAGGTGATTGTCGCCCGTGCAACATTTAAGGATGCCCTCACCGTTGGGTTCACTGTATAAAAGAAATATATAACCTCAATTATTAGCATAGATGCGGCTATATACCTCTCATCCTCCGCGCGATCTGCGGAAGGAAGCGCCTTATGCCCATCGGCTAACTCGGTAATCCTTTTGCTCGCAGCCGATACTATGTAATCGGACACAGTGTCATAACCGGTGTTGTGGAGGGTACAGGTAGCTTTAACCGACCCGATCAACGACCGGATGAGGGCATCAGCTCGTAGTATCTTTCGCGGAGATAGTACGATTTCGTCGCTGTGCATTCGTTCTTCAAGGAACGATTTGAAGAATTTGGTGATGGCGCTGTTTGTGTCAGCGATGATTTGCGATTTCTTTGTGGAGAATGGTCGAGAGATGGTAGTAGTTTTCGCAGTATTCAAGTGGAGATTAAACTCAGCAAGACACGTCTGTACTACGGCTGTAACGCGATCTGCCGTGCTCTCGTCTTGGGCAAACACATAATAATCGTCGACATATCGACGGAACTCGTAATCAGCGCGGAATGACAAACTTTTTCCAGATAGGGTGCGGATAACCCTTCGGTCTATCTCGGAAAATATAATCTCTGCAAATATACGACTTACCTCTGGGCCAATACAAATTCCATTTGTTTCATTGAAGTTCATGGACTGCATTAGCTTATCAAATTCGTTCGCAAAGCCTGCAGAGTTTGTATTGTCCTTTGCCGTTTGAATATCGGCTATCGCCCAGAAAAGTGTGTGTGTATATATGCTGCCAAAACATTTACTGACATCAAGAGATCGGAAAAATTGATATTTCTTTTCTAAATGAAGGTATTCATTGGAGTTAAAAAATTCATGTGCGCGACTGATTTTGTTGTAGGCGAAATATGATGCCGGATTTGATACTGACGTTTCGATCGTAACTGTATCGATGCCGTTTCGACGGAGGCGATTGCGATCACTAGCCGGCCCTTTAACGAAGAAAGTGCCTCCAACTTTAACCGGGGCACGCAAAGTCGCTGGCGACCGCGCCGCGTAATAGCAGATCAAAGTGTCGAATTTCATATAAAACTCGGCAACGCTTTGTTGAGCGGATGGATGAATTAAGCTCAAACCTCGGGCAGACCAAGCATCTTTTAAAACACTGTAACGATAGGGTTTGGTATATGGTCGTTCGGGTACGAGCAACTGGTTGATAAATGTGGCGGCATCTGCATTACGTGGCAGCTTTTTGGTAAGATTTGAGTAGAAGCCGTCGTTAGAAAATACAATTGGAACTTCTTCCGGTAATGTGTCTGTAACAACCGCTCGGAGGAAATCTCCGCGCCGGACATTCCCTTTTGCTACGATTTTTTTACGCATGCGACCAACATCCAATAAGTCTCTTCAATGTATCATCATCAAAACTGAAGAAGCGATTATTCAGAAAGCCAGATGAAAAGCCAAATCCGAGCACCTTTGCCCTTTGGGCCTTTGTAAGAATTGGCCGCAGCCTATTGTTAGGGTGACCCGACGTTATCACATTTGTCAGGAATCTATCCAAAGCTTGTAGTTGTGGTGAATTATTAGGGTCAATTAATCCGTAGTTGTAGCGCACACCAGAATATCTCTGCTGACCGGTCGCGTCGTCAATGAAGCCGAAATTGCTAGTAAGCAGTTTAATTCGGCCTAAGAAATCATCGAAGTTGCCGCTGTCTTTGAAATTCAATAGAGACAGTGAAATTCGCCTTTTTATTTTTGATATTTTTGACGGTGCGATATCAACGTGAACGTTTCTAACTAGGCCTCGGCCTAATGTTCGGGTCACTTGACTAATGCTTAACGAATATCCCAAAAATTTAATATCATGTTCAGTCGCTATCGTTGCACGTTTTGTATACGGCGAAAATTTATATGGCGTTGTTTTTGATTTGTTCAGTTGTAGGCCGGGCGGCAAGAGATCTGCAATAGTATTGCGCAGGAGACTTAAATCCGATTTATCGGAAACCACTATTATGCCATCGTCTACGTATCGGCTATAAAATCGGACACCAGGCAAATTCGAAATTGCGGCATCGAAGTCCCGAAGAGCGTATTCGGCCAGGGTCGCGCTCAAACCTACGCCTCGGGGCAACCCCGTTATCGCCTGCGTTTGAAGTGCCGAGAAAAAGGTCTCAATGAGCATGATGGATTGCCGTGAAAATGCCGCGTCCTTTCGGAGACGATCGACGATATCTTGCGTATTCACGGTTTCATAAAAGGATTTTATATCAAATTTTAAAATCCCAAATGGGATTCCCTCCGAAGTGAGAGCGATCAATGACTTTACGATCGATTTCCGATCAGATTGTCGGACACCTGTTATTCTGCGGAGTGTTTCGGAGATGTGTCGTATCAGCAGCGCCTCATGCAAAGCCGCGTGTCGGTATATCGACTTGTCACCTAAACCATTCCGCCTAAGCGAAACTGTCCGGAAGCCATCGTTAGCGATGCGAACTGCATCCTCCACTACCGCTGCCTTGTCACTAACTTTGATAGCCCAAGAGGTGTCTCTAAAGTCACTTGAACGGAACTGGCGTGCAATAGTCTTCGCGTGAAGGGTATTATCTAGCAAGATGGCACCTCTGTCGTAATCTCATTTCGACGGATGATTAGCCTCGCCATATTGCTAACTTGCATGCGAGAATCTTTACTTGCGATAGTGCCAAGTCCTAACGCGCCAGATTTTGCTATAAATTGCTTCTGTGCTTCTTCTGTCTTCGACAGCATAACCACGTCTACGTTCGGAAGATGGTGTTGGAAGTGCGCTTTGCACTCGATCGCGAACCGGCATGAAGCAGGATCGCTGGATTGGTGAATCAGCAGAATATCTATGTCCTTGGCATCCTTGGCTCCGCGAAAGAACGAGCCGAAGCCAAACACTTCGAGAATCCTAGTCAAAGCAATCCTCGCTCTTTAAAATTCTCGCTGTCCCAATCATTGAGGTAAAGCCAATAATCGCGTCTATTAAGGGCGGCCATAAAATCACGTATATTGAATAGGCCTATTTGGTCCGATCGACATTGAAATTTAAGGTCCTCGGTGTAACCGCACCAGTTTGAATTGATGACCACGACATCGACCTTCCCTAACTTCGACGTGGTCTCAAGATATTCAGCACAACCATAGGAATAACATTCACATATGAATACAACAAGAATCCGGCCATCTGCAGTGGCGAGGTGATAGAGCCCTTCGTCATTAGACTCTATTGACAGAACCCTGCTGTGCTCGCGCATCCGCTGTTCGAAAAATGCAAAACCACCGGAGTGGCTTGGCCAAGGGAAGGTATCACTGTATGCTGACACGTGTTGCCTCCTCGATCAGCTCAGCGAAAGCTGCTGGGAACCTGATGACGCCTTCATAAGAGATTTCGTCGGCGACCCATCTCTCATAGCTGCGGGCGTGCAACTGAAAGGCGGCTACGACGGGATGGTCAGCAGGGGTGAGGGTGCCAGCCGCATCGTGTAATATCTGGCCGATGCGCCGGTTGTTTGGCACGATTGTGATCAATCTCTCTGAAAGCCAAGCTCCGTGAGCAGAATCGCTATGAGGATTTTTCCTAGCAATTTCGGAGACGGGGCCGAAACTGAGCCAAACCTGATGGTTCTCTGCGAGCAGAGGAGCGATCTCGCGGGCGATGGTTTGTCTGGTCGGATATGCCTCGTCCATAAGCCTCTCCCGAATGAACTCCTCATGCCTCAATTTTAGGCCGTGAAGCATGCCGACCTGGAACCGCCTCTCATTTTCTCTTCTGTCGATCATCCGATGATGAGTGGGGCACAAAAGGATGAGGTTCTCATAGCCGTCTCGTTCCTCCGCCGAGTGGTGCGGATCGTGGCGATTTGAACCAACCTTGTCTCCGCAGATATGCGCCATTTCGCCGATCGTATGTGAGGCGAACTCCCCAGCCTCTTTGAGAGCAAGGCGTTCACGACAGTCCGAGAACGCGCACAGGCCGGCCGCATTTGCCCACAATAGTTTTATCGATTTTTGGGTGATCGCCATTTCCGATGTTTATCACCTTTGCCTGGTTGCTTAGTCTATATCGATCTGTGGCTTGGCCGCGTCTTTACTTGGCATCATGAAAGGCGCCTGTCCAGAATCCCCCTCAAGCCTATTGTCGCTTGGACATTTTGGGCCCTAAAAAAGCGCATACGCTTAGTGCCCGAAATGCGGAGTGCGGCCCATCATTTCCAAAGAAGTGATAACGGAGCGGCGGTTAATTTGTCGCCGAACGATATCCTCTCTTGGCCATCATAAAGCACCACGCCGTGAGCGAAGCTTTCGCCACATGAGGCAGCTAAGGTTTTTAGGCCTCCGAAATCGCTCGCCTTCACGGTGCCCGAGGCTTTGATCTCAATGCCTGCGATCATGCCGTCGTCACGCTCCAGCACGATGTCAACCTCGCGCATCTGCTGGTCGCGGAAATGGTAGGGCGTCAGTCGGAGGTCTGACGCCGCCATGAGCTTGAGGACCTCAGAAAAGACAAAAGTCTCCAGCAGCGGCCCGAAGGCTGAGCGGTCGGCGCGTAAGCGATCGATCGTAAGGCCTCGGGCCGAGGCGAGAAGTCCTGAGTCCAAGAAGTGCAACTTGGGCGTCTTGACGATCCGTTTAAGGGTGTTGGTGAACCAGGGTTGCAAAGTTGTTACGAGGAAAATCTGTTCGAGAAGCGCGATATACCGCTGGCTGGTCTTGTGGCTGACGCCGATGGCGGCGCCGAACTGGGAGTAGTTGACCAACTGCCCTGAGTGCTCGGCGAGCAGGCGTACAAACTTGGGTAACTCCGTCAGTTTCTCAATGTCCGCGATGTCTCTCAGATCGCGCGTCAGCACTGAGGTCAGGTATGCGCGGGCCCAATCTTGGCGGCGTCGTTCGCTCGTCCGTAAGATAGCCTCGGGGAAGCCGCCAAGCATCACCGTCTCGACAAGCTCGTCGCCGACCCGGGCATTCTTCACTGCCCCCAGCTTTCCGGAGAAAAGGTCGTCGAGAAACGTTGGAGTAGTGCCGTCGATCTCAGCGCGGGCGAGCGGGAGCATGTGGATCGTTTCGATCCTGCCCGCGAGGCTGTCTGCCACCTTTGGCAGCGTCAATACATTGGCGGAGCCGGTGAGGAGGAAACGCCCTGCCCGATAATCTTCGTCCACCGTCTTTTTGATCGCGAGCATCAGTTCGGGCGCGCGCTGGATTTCGTCGATGATTGCAAGATCGAGTCCTCGGATGAAGCCGACCGGATCTGATGTTGCTGCCGCTAATGCCGTATGATCGTCGAGAGTGATGTAGGTTCGACCTGCATCACCCATCTGCCGGACAAGTGTCGTCTTGCCCGCGCGGCGCGGACCGATCACCAACACGACCGGCGTGTCGGATAGGGCATCCTCTACCCTTTGGGTGACGATCCGATCGTACATTGGAACCTCGAAAATTGGAAATCTTGAACATGATAATTGGAAGTCTGATCCATGACAATTGGAAGTTTAGCGCCGTCCCGGCAACTTCTTAATCCGGTACCATTTTGTTGGAGAGAAGCGCTCGACCTCTCTTCTCGTGGCCCGGAGAGTTCCGCCCCAAGTGATGGCTATCTGAGTACCGGAGGCCGAATTCCGGGCTCAATCTGCAATTTCTCCACTGGCCATCAGGCGTCCGCCGGGCTAAATTGACCCACAGGAAGCCCGGATTTCCGCCAGTTTCCTGAAATACGGACCAACCAAAAGATGAGGTGTTCAGTGCCTAAAATGAAGCACACCGAACACGATGCGCTGGCCCCCAAAGCCTCATGTTATTACGAGCTCGCTGGCGCGCATCTCCATTTTTGGCACCTGCTGAAAAGAGATTTCGGAGAGTGATTTAACATAAGTAATGTTATCAATCTAGACATTATGTTAAACACGTGGCTGCGTTATGTTATGTTTCAATGGCTTGGCACCCCAACCTTCGCCGGAGCGAAGGGCCCCGCCTTCGCTCGCCGGGCCATCAAGCTTGAGCCCGAGCCCTCTAGAACCCCATGACCAGGCGGTGATGCTTGAATCGTGCTGCTGATGGTGACGACGGCGGTGTGTATGCTATCGTAACCTAGCGGATTGAAAGGGCTGGATTTGGGTAAGTCGAGCGATACGTTGACAAAGGCTGAGATTGCTGGAGCCATTAACTGCAAGGTCGGCATTTCGCAGACGACATCATTGGAGATTGTCCAAGCGATCCTAGACGCCATGGGTTCGGCGATGGAGGGCGGGCAAAACGTCAAGATCGCAGGGTTTGGCACGTTCTTGCTGCGCGACAAAAGAGCACGGGTTGGTCGCAATCCGAAAACGGGCGATGAGGCGCCAATTTCGGCTCGCCGAGTGCTGACATTCAGGCCGAGCCAAGGCCTCAAAGATCAGATCGCGAAAGGGATCTGATCGTGTCTATACCTCATGCGGCCACACCAAATGACAAGGCTCTATTTTGGCGAGATTTCCTTCTCCATACCAGATTTTCGGTCTGCGAGCTCCCTGACGGAACGCTATAGCTCCGAATTTAGGGTACCGTTCCTGGCGATCAAATGTTCGACAGGGTCCGACCGCCGGATCAGACAGCGATCGCCGAGGACAAGCGCCTCGGCGCCGGGCAGATGGCGGCAAGGATGAACGGGGATCCGCGGCTGGCGCGCGGGCTCGACATCAACGAATGTGGCGCCGCGATCACCGAGCGCAGATCTCCCCCACCCGGATAAACATATTGAACTTCCCCTGCCGGGCGAGCGTGGCGGCCGGCCCACAACGCCAGCACACCTTGAAAGATGCGTGCAGGGTATGCTTGCGTCGTCCGAGGGCGCCGCTGCTGAACTGCCAGCGCGGGTGAAGCATCGCCAGACTTGCGCATCTGCAGGCGAGGCGCGCGAGCGCAAGGCTATGCGCCACCCTTGCTGCCTCGAACGTGCCACCAGCCCATACCAATGGACGGCCGTGGCCGACCCACGTGTGATCTTAGGCTTTGCCCATTTTCAGTAGAAGACAATGGAGAACTGACTGGCGCCGCCACCGTCGCGGCTCCGATGTAACTGGAGAGCCTCGTGAACCCGATACGCAGGAAACTGCTAACGCTCTTCCCCGCTGCCGTAGTGGGTTTATCCCGCGCCGCGGCTCTGGCCAAGCCGAGGGCCGCAGGTCGAACGGCCGACTTTTCTGTCCGTTGGATCACCCTGGCCAACGGCCATAAAGTCTGGACGCAGCGCCGAGGGTCAGGTGGGCCAACAGTCTTGCTTCTGCATGGCGGGCCAGGGTTTTCTCATGATTACATGGATTGCTTCGCGGATTTCCTGCCTGACGCAGGCTACGAGATGTATTTCTATGACCAACTAGGGTGTGGCCTGTCGGATCGGCCTGATGACGTAAGCCTCTGGACACTGCCACGCTATCTTCAGGAGGTTGAGGAAGTACGCGCAGCTTTAGGTCTCGACCGTTTCATTTTAATTGGCCATAGCTGGGGAGGCATTTTAGGTATTGAATATGCACTGAAACACCCAAGGCGTCTCGCGGCCTTCGTTTTGTCGAATATGACCGCCAGTTTCAGCGATTTTTCTGCGTATACCAGCAAATTGAAGCAGACACTGCCATCTCAGGTGCAGCAGCATTTGCTGGCACTTGAAAAAGCCGGAGCAGAGGCAGGCGACGAATACGGTGCTATCCTCCAACAGGAACTCTATACGAGATACATTTGTCGTCTGGCACCGTGGCCGGCCGGTCTGACCCACAGCTTCGAGGTTGCCAACGGCGTCATCTACAATCAGATGCAAGGCCCGAATGAGTTCGTGATCACGGGCAACCTCGCTTCGTGGGACCGTTGGGCGGATCTTCCTAAAATCGATGTTCCAACGTTGGTTATGGGTGCTCGCTATGACGAAATGGACCCGCGAAGCATCGAGCGGGAGGCGCACCTCATACCAGGCTCGGACCTGTTCATCAGCGAAACAGGGAGCCATCTAGCGATGTGGGATGACCAAAAGCACTATTTTGCGGCACTTTTGGCGTTCCTGATGCGTAACCGGCGATAAATCCTGCGGGCTTTCCTGCTACGGTGTTCGTTGTGCCGATACCTGCTTTGCCTTACCCAGGTGCGGGTCCGCCGCCGCCCGGTGTCTGATGGGCGGCGGCGTTGGCGAACACTGGCAGTAATTGCATTTCGTCAGGATGGTCGGTCTTTAGCCGCGAGGCTCTCCTGGCCTAGTGATCTGCTTGGCCCATTTATCAATTCCGAGTTCCGAAGGGATTTCGTCGAGAACCTTATCCAATGCCTCACCAGGTCCACCATGGCATCCACGGCGATGTTCAGCGGTCGTCGTCTGCCCCTCACCGTCTGTCCAGGAAATGGTGAAGGAGGATGTATCGGAAATTGCCACTTCGCAGTCCACGCGGGCCGTTGTGCCTGTTGCGGGTCGGAAAGGTCCAAGAGCCTTTGCTACATGGCGATAAGACGCGGCTCCGATCCTGCGCTCGCGCTTACCCAAGACAGTTGTATGCCGCTTACCGTCAAAATAGACCGTGCCCTCAGGCGTGATGCGGGCCTCATAAATCGGGCAAAAGCCAAAGCATGGCCCGACGGAGATAGTAATCGTCTCAGCCAAAGGCGCAGGCGTTCCAGGCGCTGGCAGCGGCGCGATCGCGGATGGGGAGGCTGCGCAGGCACCTAGCGCGAAGATGGCGGCCATCGTCGCCCATTTCATAGCCTGGTTCATTTCCCGCCTCCGCGCAGATCCTTGGGGAGCATGTAGGCCGGGCAGTAACGGTAACTGGTCCCCGCGCCGCGCGTGCGTAGCTTGAAGGTTAGCGCGTCGCTGACGTCAACAACCTGCTTTTCAGTAATGCGGGGACCTTTGCCAACACCGGTATCGATGCAGGATTGTCTCACCGAATAGCTCTGGCCCTTCCGCGAAAGGACGCGCGCGACGCAGGCGTGGGTGTTCGGCGTACTAATGCCTTTGCCGTCGTACCGGCGGATTGCGGCGTTGGGGGGCGATCCGCAGTCGGTACCTTTCTGCACGTAGATACCCGGCTTCAGTTTGAAGACACCTCCGGGCCTGGGCGAGGTGTCCACGCTGGCGCTAACCGGGACAGCGGTGCTGACACCGGCAACCACCAACGCGGCCGAGAGCCATTTAAGGTCGGTACGCAAAGCCTTCTCCTTTGTCGTTCAAGCTTCGTCCGAGATGAAGCTGAACGAGAGACGGAGCAAAATGGTAAGGGCCTTATCGGCAATCTTATTTTCCCGACGCCCCGGTCTTCACTCGGGCCGGGGCGAAGCCAGCCACCGGCAGCATCGAGGCGGCGAGCCGAAGGGTTTGCTCGAAGGCCTCGGCAGTTTGACCACCGCCGAACAGGTCGGTGCCATTCGCCACGATGGCGCGAATATTGCTGATCCTTCGCCGGCTCCGCAGTTTCTTTTCCCAGGGAAAAGCACGGGCCCCCGGAGAGCCGATGCCCGGCCTGGGACGCGCTATTACCGGGCGCCATGCGCCGTTGTGTTCAGCACCATGTCAGGCTGATTGCCTATGGGGGCTTTGTGCCGTGTCCTGCCGGAGAATACTGATGTCCAAGGTGACGATTTATGCGCTTGCATGCCTAGGCATTGGCTTGGCGCCCTACGCTATCGCCCAAGACCTGCAACTTGGTCAGCGTCCGATCAAACGGACCGAAGTTAGCGCCGGTGCCCGAGCCCAGTTCGCCGCTATGGACGGTAACCATGACGGTGCAATCGAAGCCAACGAATTCGAGGCGTACCGCGCAAAGCAAGCGAAACTGGCCGGTGGCGGAGCCGGCCTATATCATGTCGGAAGCCGTTGGTTCGAAAAATCGGACACCAATGCCGATGGGCGCGTGACGCTTGCCGAGGCCGAGGCGCGGCCTTTGCAGATGTTCGACCTCGCTGATGCCAATCGTGATGGCATCGCCAGTATCCCAGAGCAGAAGGTGGCGTTGATGCTCAAAGGCCTTGGCCGCTAGCGAGGGCCTCCGGTGCAAGATACCCGGCGATCCGAGCTTTAGATCAATAGCCTATGGTGCGATTTGAGACAGGTTCCGAGGCGACTGGGGGGCCTACTCGGCTGGCCTCGGTCGGGCGCGCCTTAGTTTCCGCTCGAAGTGGGCCCCTCTTCGACCGAAATGTCATGGGAGGCTCGGAGAGCATGGCGCGCGTGGATTTCTTTTCATTCACTGTGTCCATCCGCTGCGCTCAGCAGCGGTCAGGGTTCCTGCTCGCCATGCCACGGGCGCATGCCTACTCTTCCCAGAACCACAAGTCCGTACACTGCCAACGCGAAGGCCATGCAGGCGAAAAGAGCAACCAGCGAGCCGGAGAGGCGCAGGACCGCGAACCCGCCCCCTAAGGCGATGACCAGCCTCAAGGTTGCACTGGCGATAGCCCACTGGAGCCGTCCAACGCCTTGGGATGCGAAGTAAAGAGCGAGCCCCATACCAAAGAACCCATAGAATGGGCCGACGATCCGAAGATATGTCGCGCCCGTCCCAATGATGGCCGGATCATTGGTGAACAGGCTCATCCAGGCACGTGGGAAGAAAGCAGCGATCAGGCCGACCGCCTCGGTGGCGACAAACGCGAGGCCGGCACCGGCCAGGGCAATCCTGCGGGCACGCGCGACCTGGCCTGCTCCGATGTTCGTCGCGATCAAAGAGATCAGCGGCGCGCCGATGCCAAAAACCAACGGGACCAACAGATATTCCAGCCTCACGCCGGTCCCATATCCCGCGACGGCAGCAATGCCGCTTGTGCCGGCGACAAGCGCCGTGGTTCCTGCAATTACCAGGTTCGTCTGAATGGAATTGAGCGCCGAGAACGCCCCTACCCGTAGCAGATCGACGGCTACACGCGGATTTAGCCGCTGCCATACGAAGCGGGCCGGACCGCGGTTCGTCATAATGTGCCAAGCCATCGCTAGAGTGCCTGCGGCATAGTAGATTACGAGCGCCACGCCGCCGCCCGCGACGCCAAGGCCTTGGATGGGCCCGATACCGAAGATCAGCAATGGAGACACCGGTATCAGAAACAAAGCCCCCACGCAGGTCACGAGCGCGGGGAAGCGCATGTTTCCTGTTCCGCGTATCACGCTGGATAGGCCCCCCATGAGCCAGAGGAAAACATTGCCCGTAAAAACGACGTTCGAATAGACAAGTGCAGCTTCAAGACCACCCGCCTCTCCGCCCATCAGGCGATATATCGTCCCACCTCCGATCAGGAATACGGCGGAAAAAACAAGGCCGAGCCCGACATTGAGGTCTACAGCATGGATGACAAGCGAGTCAGCGTCTTCATGCCGGCCGCCTCCCAGCGCGCGGGCTACTGCTGAAGCAATGCTCCCTCCCAGCGCGCCGCCCGAAAACGTGGTCATCAGCATGAGGGCGGGAAAGACCAGTGCCATGCCGGCAAGCGCGTCCGAACCCAGTTTGGACACCCACCAGGTCTCGATCAGGCCGGTGGAGGCTTGCGTGAGCATGATGAGCACATTGGGTACTGCCAACCGGAGTATCATCGGCACAATCTCGCCGTCGAGCATCTGCCGGGTCCGTGCATCCATCTGCCGGCCCGGAACCGGACGGTCTTCACCCCCCTCGATCGCGCTTGCCATCACAGGCTTTCCAGAGCCAAGGCTATCCCCTGCCCGCCGCCGATGCACAGTGTCACCATTCCCTTGCGTATCCCGTCGCGACGCATGGCGTGAAGAAGGCGCGTCGTGAGGATTGCCCCCGTCGCGCCGATCGGGTGACCGTGGGCGATCGCGCCGCCATCGACGTTGACGATGTCCTCGGGAATTCCCAGTTCACGGATCACAGCAAGAGGCACGGCTGCGAAGGCTTCGTTGATCTCGATGCGCTCGATATCACCGAGCGACCAACCCGCCCGCTCCAGAGCCAGACGGACCGCAGGGATTGGACCCAGCCCGAACAGACCAGGCTCGACTGCAGCGACACCAAACCCCGCCAGTCGTGCATAGGCCTCAACCCCCTGCTGTTCGGCAAAGTGTCGATCGGCGACAACCACTGCCGCAGCGCCGCTATTAAGGCCCGGAGCGTTGCCGGCAGTTATGGAGCCGTCGGGACGAAACGCCGGCTTCAATCGGGAAAGCTTTTCGAGCGTCGTATCGGGTCGGGGTGCCTCATCGGCGTTGAACAAGGCGTTGCCGCTTTTGCCGCCCGCTATTTCGAGGGCTACTATCTCTGCGTCAAACAGGCCGGCGTCGCGCCCGGCAGTGAAGCGACGCTGCGAACGTTCGGCGAAGCGGTCCTGCTCGTCGCGTCCGATGTGCATGCGCGTCACCAGGTCTTCGGTATGCCACCCCGAATGCTCGCCCGAGAACGCATCGTGTAAGCCGTCGGTCAACAGGCTGTCCAGTACCGCTCCAGCCCCCATGCGATAGCCCCATCTGGCGCCTTCGAGAAGGTAAGGCGCCCGGTCCATGTTCTCCATGCCGCCCGCGACAGCCGCATCAATTCCGCCCATCGCAATTTCCAGCGCCGCTGTCAGAATCGCCTGCGCGCCGGAACCGCAAACACGATTGACGGTCATAGCGGGCACCGTCACCGGCAGGCCGCCCCCGATCGAGGCCTGCCGCGCCGGGTTCATGCGGTTGCCGGCCTGCAAGACGTTGCCCATGACGACCGAGCCTATCTTCTCAGGCGCCAGGCCCGATCGCTGCACGGCCTCAGCTACAACCGCAGCGCCAAGCGTGGTCGCCCGTGTGTTTTTGAGAGTACCATTGAAAGTGCCGATCGCGGTACGCACTGGTTGGCCCAGAACAATATCCTTGGACATGAGGTTTTCTCCTTTCAGGGGGCGTTAGCGTCAGGCTACGGGCGAGGTAGTGGTCCGCTCCGGTCTGTCGGCGTCGTGTGCGCTCACCGTGTCGAGGCGGGCGATCTGTTCGAGCGACAACTCGAGGCCGACCGCACCGAGGTTGCTAACGCACTGTACCTGCGAGCGGGGACCGATGATGGGGACGGCGCCATGCGTTCCAGCCCAGGCAATGGCGACCTGGTCGGCGCTCGCCCGCGTCTCTTTGGCTATGGCGAGCACCGTATCAAGGACGGCGGTACGCTGCGCTGTGCTTTCCGGCTGGAAGACCTTTCCACCGAAGCCCTGGGCCCGGCCTTGTTCGCCGTTCCGATATTTGCCGGTCAGCATCCCACCTCCCAACGGTGACCATGTGACCACCCCCAGACCTAACCCTTGCGCGGCCGGGAAGAGATCTTGTTCGGGCTGGCGGCGGACAAGGCTATGCTCGAACTGAATTGCAGCGATGGGAAGCGTGCGTTCGACTTCTGCCAACGTTGCCGCCCGCGCGACGCGCCAGGCCGGGAAATTTGACAGTCCGGCGTAGAGAATCTTGCCGGCCCGCGCGAGATCATCGAAGCCACGCAGGATTTCTTCCGAAGGTGTCACGGCATCGGGATGGTGTACCCAGTAGACGTCGATGCGGTCGGTTCCAAGGCGCTTGAGGCTAGCCTCAACCGAGGCGACCATGGCTTTGCGGCTGTTACGGGTGACCAGGCGATCAGCGTTCGGTACCGCTCCAGAGGAGAACTTGGAAGCAAGGAGGAAATTCTCGCGTTTTCCCTTCAGGAAGCGCCCGACGAGTTCTTCCGATTGGCCAAACTGATAGACATCGGCGGTATCGATAAAATTCCCGCCGGCCTCAGCGTAGGCGTCGAAGATAGCCTCGCTTTCGGAAGGACTTGCACCGTGGCCCCACCCGGTGCCAAAATTCCCGGTGCCGAGCGCCAACTGCGCTACCTGAACACCTGTTCGTCCGAAGTCCCTATATTGCATGACGTGATCCTGTACCAAACGTTCCAAGGCAGAAAGCGGCGTGTGTGCAATTACACAGATTCGAAAGGCCTTCGAATTGGGGAAGCCTAAACATCGGATATGATTCCCCTCGCGGCGTCACGAAGTGCTGCTGCTTTGGCTCCCCCCGCTAGGGCCTCATAAGCGCGTTGTGCGGCTTGCCACATTGGGGCGGCTGCCTTGAGCTTGGCCCGGCCAGCGTGGGTTAGGGAGTAGGTTAGAAAGCGCTGCCCCTCGTTCTGGCTCCTTTCGACCAGCCCATCATTTTCAAGGCGTGCGATAGCGCGCATCAGAGTGGTTCGCTCCATTACCATCGCCTCCGAGAGTTCAGCGATTGTCGGCTTTGTGCTCTTGTTGATGACAGCCAGGAGGGAGAACTGGGAAACGGACAGACCGATCGGCGCCAAGTGCTGGTCGTACAGCCGCGTAAGGTAGCGCGCATGACGGCGAGCGGCCAAATTATAGCAGGTTTCATGTCCCTCTAGCATCAGGGACATTTAATGTGTAATTGCACATATACAAGAGATCTCACATCGGTTGATCGACGCCTCGTCGGTCTGGATTTCGACGGCTGGATACCCGCGTTTCAGGCCTCTAAAGGCACGGCCTCGAGCGCCCCCGCCGGAGGAAGGCGCGTCGGAGGGGCCTCGCTAGATGCCCATGCTCTGCCACGGACCCTGAAATTTCAGGTCAGAGTGAACGGATAGTCCTGTTACACTTCGGGCCAAGTCCGCTTATCTTCAAGGCATGAGCACCATCGAACAGACTCTCGCCCTCCCCTTGCGCCGTAACATCAATTCGTTGCAATTCGGGTTCGGAAGCGCCGTGGCCGCGCTTGGTATATTTCTTGCCATAATGCGTCTCGCCGCAATCGTCTGACAGTCTTGGACCATTGGGGCCAAGCGGAGGGGGCCAATGTTTCGCCGACCGGAGGCGCCTAAGGCCGATCGGTGCCGGCCTGAGCGTTAGCGCTGGCCAGTTCCGCTACGCTGTCGGTACAATGTGCCCATGATAATCGGCTTTTTCCGGTAGGGGTCTCGGCCCCGCAAAAGGCGAAATTCGTGCGCGCTGGCAGGGCCCAGGTTGGCCAACCCGGTAATTTCGCACGTCGGATGGCAGTATGAAGGGCCTGTCAGTTCTTCGGCTCGGCAGTGGAAAGCCCAGTCCCGTGATCTTGGGCAGCGTCGCAGTGTGCTCGCTGCGGATTTTATCAAACGCTGCCAGCGCACGACATACTCAATCCCTGCGTAAACGCGACCAAACGCCCTGAGGCTTTCTCCGAGCGAAATCGATCTCATCTTTGATGGATGACAGTTCGCTGCGATATCCTTCAATTCGGTAGCGTCCGAGGCTTTCATCGAGACTATCGGCGTGAGCTTTGGCGTCATCAAAAATTCTATCAACCATCGCTTCAGGTTGACGGGCCAGGGAATGCGCCATGATATCGTGAAGCGCAAAAAGCGCGCCCTCGAACCGGAGTGCTGCTTCTTCGAGTGCTTCCACCCGAGACTGTAAGCTTCTCACTCTCACAATTTGTTCTTCTTCTAGAGGAATCTTGAAACTCTGACCAGCTTGGGTCCGATTTAGGGCCCCAGCAAACTGTCGATTGCAAAGCAGGGCCAAGGCCAGGGACTGTGGGCCATGGCCCTGCTTTGCGCTCCCGGCCGGGTTTCAAACCCCGACTAGGAACGGTCACCTCGTATGACGTTATCTTGTAGTGATTTATTCGTGTGGGCTCTCGGCCTCCGGTGTGGAGATCGGTGGTCTCACCACCTCATACTCCGTGCGGATATCTGAATTTGCCCCGCCCCGGCAGGGCGACTTTCTAATCAGCCGCCCTGCCGTTTCACTCAGATAGTCTCTTTAGAAATCAACCTTTGCGCCGACGCGCATATAGCGTCCGATGAAAAGACGATCCGACCAAGCGGGGTTGAACTTGTACAATCCGTAGGCGGCATTAGGATCGTAGTGAGCCTTCCCGTCGAGAATGTTCAGTACGTCGAAGTACAGTTTGAACTTGTCCGCTACCTTGACTTCGCCATGACCGTCAAGATCGAACACGCCCTTCGCGTGGCACTGCACGGGCGCGGCGGACCCTGGCGTACCGTCACCCGGGAATGTGATCAGCTGGCCGCTTTCGCCGCTGGCTGCGCAATCCTTGTAGGTGCCGCCAGCGTCGGCAGACGTGCTTGAGTACCCGCTCGTGTAATTTGCAGTCAACGTGAGGCTGGCGCGATCGCTGAAGTCGAGCGTATTTTGCCAAGCAAGGCGCAAACGCGGGGCTCCGGAACAGGAGGTCAGGTTGCACCCGCCAAGCGATCCATCATAACGCCAGACGGAACCGTCCTCGTTGGTCTGCTCCAGGCGAACGAGGTAGGAGGCCGTAGCCTTGGTATGCAGTGAGAGCGAACTGGAAAGATCAAACTGGCCATCTGCGGACACATCGATGCCCTTGCCAAGCATCGAGTTGGCATTCTTGAACGAACTGATGATCTGGCCCAGCAAAGGAAGCGCGTTGGGGTTCTCCGGATCAGCCTGGCCGGGAGTAACGGTCACGCCCGGAATATTCACGACGCCGTTGTTGCCGTAGTACTGCGCGAACAGGTCTTCCGTCGCCGAGGCGGCAGTGATGACATTCCTGATTTTTGTACGCCAATAGTCGACCGTCAGCGTCACGTTACGGGTCGGCTGCAATACGAGGCCGAAGGTATAGGACGTAGATTTTTCAGGTTTCAGTTCGGAATTGCCCGAGGAAGTGATTCCGGGCGAGTAGGTGCCGGCATAGTAGTTCGGATTGTTGGCGTGCGCGGCACAGAACGCCTTGTAAATCTGACTGTCACAATTGATTTGTGCGCTGGTATATCCCGTCGCGGGCAACTGGAACGATTCATTGAGGTTCGGCGCTCGGAAGCCCTTCGAGAAGGTGCCTCTCAATTTGACTTGCTCGATCGGCTTGAACTCGGCTTCGAACTTGGGCGAGAAGTTCTTTTGGCCGGTCGAGTAGTGATCATATGAACCGTCGGCCTTGAAGCGCAGCTCCTCGAGAACCGGGACCGAGATTTCGTAGGACGCCGACCAAATGTCGCGATTGCCCTTCACGCCGACGGCGTTGATGCCGTAATAACGTGCGTAGGGGTCTTCATTATTGGGCGCGTTGGAACTTGGATTGTTGATAGACTCGTAGCGATACTGGCCCGCGACAGCCACGTTGAGGCGGCCGCCGGGGAGTTCGAAGAGGTCCTTGTCGACCGAACCGATCACCTGTGCAAGCTTGGACGTCGAGCGCTTCACCTGGTCGGGGAAGATGATCTGGTTCGCGGCGGCCGAGTTTTTCGACGGGTCGACGAAGTTGTAGGTACCCTGGGCAATGGCGTCCATCAGGCCCTGAAGGTAGATATAACCGGTATTCTTGACGTCGAGCGTGACCTCCGAGGCTGTGGCGCCCAGCGTGTAATGCCAACCGTCGCCGACGGTGCCATTGATGCCCGCCGACGCGCGATAGGTCTTGGCATCCGTAAACGTCTGGCGCGGCGTATCGGGCAGGCCCACCAAGCGCGCGAGTTGGCCTTGGGCAGCGAATGGGTTGTTGGGGTTAAGTGTCCCGTTGGAGGCATTACAGCCCTTTGCGGTCAGGATGCCGCCAACGATCGAGGACGTGCCAGCGCCGCAGACATAGGTGGGCAGGAAAATCTGCGAGAGAGATACTTGCTGGCCGCCTGCGGCGGTCTGTCCTACCCAACCGGCGTTGCTCGTCGTGTTCGAAGTTTTCACATTGTAGTAGTTGAACATGAAGAACGCTTCGGCGTCTGCGCCAACCTTGGCGGTTGCGCGCAGGGTCGCGCCCTTGCGCGTTATTGCAGCGTTATACATGCTGTAGTCGTTCACCAGGTCCTGCTGGCAGACGACCGACGGCGTCCCCGCGGTGACAGCCTGCTGCTCGGGCGTCAATGTGACCGAATTCAGGCGACCGCATCCGGCCGAAGGATTGAGCATCTGGTAGTTGCCCGCGGCAGTGCCGTCCGCATTGTAAGGGCGCACGTAGTTGATAATCGTCGACTGGAAGCCATTGTAGCTGCCGTCAGCCTGGATGCCATTGCGTACGCTATTGGTAAGGCAGCCCTGTGCGGCAGTTCCGCAGATGGTGCTTTGATCTGCTGTGTTGAACGGCGCGCCCCGGTCACGCAGGAACAGGGAGTCGTTATGCTGGTACTCGACGTTGGCGTAGACGTTGAATCCCTGCTCGTCGAGATCACCGTAGCCGTAAGTGGCATTCAGGCGCTGCTCGCCAGCGTCGCCGCGCTGTGAAATGCCGAGTGAACCATCGAGGTGCAGTCCGGTGATCTGGCGCTTGGTCAGCACGTTGATGACGCCGGCGATCGCGTCCGAGCCATAAGTCGCCGAGGCGCCGTCCAGCAATGTGTCGATCCGGTCGACGATTGAGCCTGAAACGCTATTGATATCGACGATATTTCGCTGTGTGTCATCAGCGAGTGGGTAGTAAGCGGTGCGCATCCCATCAAACAGGGTGAGGGTATAGGCGTTGTTGAAGCCGCGCAGTGACGGCGCTGAAGCACCGGTGGTGAAACCTTGCGCGGACCAGCTGGCTGGAATAGTGCCAGCGTTGTTCGCGGTCAGCGTCTGGAGTGCATCTGCTACGGTGGTGATACCGCGTTTGGCCAAGTCGTCCGAATTGATAGAAACGACAGGGGACGCGGTCGCGGCGGCCGGGTTGCGCGTGATCGAACCCGTGACGACAATCGTATTGTCTTCAGGCGCAGTGGTGGACGATTCCGGATTGGCGGTTTCTTGGGCGTGCGCCTGGCCACACAGCAAAGCCAGAGCAGTGAGGCTCGTGGCGCCATATAGCGCAGCTTTATGTACTGAGTTTATCATCAACAATTCCCTCATTTATATGTTGTCAGGGTTGGGGGACGGCGGAATTTTGTCGCAGACGCGCGTGCGGTGACGCCTTCGAGTTCTGCTGGATTTGATGATCGAGAGGCGTGTGAGCACACCTTCCACGCACGCAGGAAAGCTATGCGGAGGTCTTGTGGCTAATGTTGAAGACGAAGGCCGCGGTAGGGGCACCACCGCGACCTTCGCTCCCCCCCCAGCGCGCTACAGAGCGTCGAACGTGATCGTGCTCTGAATTTCTTGCGTCTGAGGGCCGACCGACATGGGGCAGATGACGCCCGGTAGTGCGGCGACGTCGAACATTTCGGTAATGTGGCCCTCGAGCCTTACCCATTCGACGATGTCGCCGGTGGACAGGTTAACGATCAGGACCCCGCACCAGGCATCGGCGTCCCGCTTCTTCAGTTCACCGTCGAGTAGCAAGCCTTTGAACGTACCATCCCGCGGCTTGGAAACCGTGACGATCGCATGCTCATGGTGGATCGCCATCCCCCGCAGAAATCCGGGACAGAACGCTATGTCTTTCTTCTCGCCGCTGGCGGTGTCGATGCGCACGATCTGGCCCCGACCGCTGTCGAGTACGTACACTTGGTCGCCGACCACACGCGGACTGTGCGGCATGGAAAGTTGGTCAGTGACGATCCGGTCATCGCGGACGTCGATCAGTACGCCGCCTTCGTGCCTGCGCTCGCGCCATCCGCTGAGCACGTCGGACCGGCTGACGGCGGTCACGTAGCGGACTTCACCGTCGGTCATGGCCATGCCGTTGAGGTGACAACGGTCCTCCGGCGCCAATTTCGATATGAATGCCGGCTTCCAGATCGGCTTGAAGCTATGCGTGAGGTCCAGGGTCGCGAGGCAGCTGTATTTCGTGTTGACGAAGATCACCCGGCCTTCCCGGTCCACGCCGACCTCATGGATATCGACGTCGCCGATTGTTTGCGCGTTTCGCGGGACCAGGACGGCGTCGAAGGCCTTGTTGCCCAGTTCGCCGGGCCGCAGCATATTCTCCAGTCGCCACAGCTGCGAGAGCGAGCCAAGATAGAGCCGTCCCGGCCGCCAACACACGCCCATGGCCCGGCTGAAGCTTTGCTGATTGAACGAAACGGTACCGTTGGCATGCGAACCTACGAGGAACAGTTGCCCGGTCTGGTACGAGGTGAAGGCGAGGCTAAGCCGATGGGTTCGCAGCCAAGCGTTGAATCCGCGTGAAACGGTGATGTTGGTCGCGCCTGGTGCCAGGCTTGGCGCGTCGGCTCCAGGAGCGGACGGGCTGCCCGTAGTGCTTTCGATTGCGTCCATTTCAGCTTCATTGGGTGCAGGGGATTCAGAACGCGATGGATCTGCGTGGAGGGCAGTGTCGGTCATATCAATCTCTGTGTCTGCCGAGGACCGGCGCTATGGCCGGCCCTGCTCGTTATGGTCAGAACTGGAAGCGCACACCGGCGCGGCCGCCGCCGCCCTTGGTGGACGATCCGAAGGCGGCATTTCCTTCGATGAAGCCGCTGACCGGGCCATCGGAAAGGATGGTCACGCCAAGTGCCGCCTGGCCGTAGTCGCCCATGCGGCGCCCTTCGATGTCCTGCGAAGTCCCGCCGCTCACCAGCGTCGCGGCAGGTTTGCCGTCGAACTGGTGGACGTAGGTGCCCCGGGCATAGAATATCGCTTCGGTTCCGAAGACCTTGGCCGTCCCGCCGATGCGCGCACCCAGCTTGCCGGTCAGCCCGTCGAGATTGCCGAAGGTGACCGACTGACCCAGCAGATCCAGCCCGCCGATATCGGCCTTCTGCCATGCCAGCGAGGCGAGCGGCTCGACGAAGACCTTGTCCGAGCCCAGCCGTGCGCCGACCTCGCCCTGGACGCCGTAGCTGTTGCCATCGGTCTTGTCCGACCAGTCGAGCACCCGGCCATGCGCGTCGATCGAGTGGTGGGCGTACTGGCCCAACGCATTGGCGAAGAAGGCTCCGCGCTTGACCGAGCCGTAGGCCCCGACGTTGACGGTATCGAACGCGGCCCGGTCGCCGCCCTGCTCGAAGTTCTGGCGTGAGCTGATGTAGCCTGCCGTCACGCCGAACACGCTCGCGCTCGCATCCTCCACCGACCCGCCCAGATCGACGCCCACCTGGAACCCGTAGAAGTCCTGACGATAGTCCAGGGAATAGTCGGTGCCATCGATCGATTGCGAAGCGTCACGGTTGGAGACACCGCCATAGACCTGACCCCACACGTGGGTGCCGGGCTGTGCGTCGTCGCGAAGCTGCGCCATGTGCGAACTCCACGCCTGCGCTGACTGATCCCATACAGCCTGTGCGCCCTCACCGATCCGCGCGAGGCGATAGACAGGAGCACCTGCCTGGGCGGTCAGGCCGAAGCTGCCGGCGTTGTAGGCCAGCGAGTAGTGGACCAGCCCGACATCGGGCACGTCCATGTGGAAGGCGCTCGCCGCGGTACCGGTGCCGGCCTTGACGAGTTCAATCGGCTTGGTCAGCAGTGTGGCATCGCTGGCGCGCTGGTTGAGGACAATGCCGGTCGAACCGGTCGCCGCGCCCTGGATCACCAGCTTGTCGGCGACGCCCTTGCCCAGATCGAGGCCGAGCTGCGCCTTGCCCGAACCGAAGTAATCGCCGGTCAGCGTGAGGGTATCGCCCGCAGCGCCGCCCCGCAGGTCGACGAGGCCGCTGTTGTCGAACCGCTCGAGCCCCTTGAATGTGATGGAAACCGGCGCGACTGCAGCACGCGCCGCTGACCCAGTGCCGCTGGATACACTCAGGATACCGCTGTTGGTGAACACGTCCCGGCCAGCGCCGAAGTCGCTGTCCTTCGTCGCCGTGAAACGACCCGTGTTGACGAACGTGTCGCCCACAGCAGTCATTTTAACGTTACCCTCGATCAGGCCCGAGTTGGTGATGCCGGCGCCATGGACCGTGTAAAGGTCATCGCCAGCCCCAAGGTCGACCATGAGGATCGTGTAGCCGTCCCCCAGATTACGGATGGTGCCCGCATTGTTGAGCTTCACGCCCGTGTATGACCCAAGGATCACCGCGTTGCCGATACCAACGTAGGGATCGTCAGCCGGATTGTGCTGCCCACCCCCGACAACGACAGCGCCCTTGCCGATGTTTAGCACGGTGTCTTCGCTCGACGAGTTCATCTCGATCGCTACGTGGTTGGGCGCTATGACGGATCCGGTAACACTCACCTCGGTATGGCCATAACCATTGGCGAAGATGCCTCGGCCGCCAGACGATACGTCGCCCACCTTGATGTCGATTGATCCGGCAGCCAGCGCCGAGACGCCCGCGCCTCCCTTCGAGGCGTCCACACTCTGGGCCTTGATAGACACATCCCCGCGATAGCTGATCGCGGCAACGCCCACCGAACCTTCGCCAGAAACGGACACCTTGCCAAGGTCCAGAGTGAGATTGGGGGTAACATCCTCCGCCAGCGCTACCTTGTCCGTGCCGCGGGCCTTGCGCTCGACTACGGCAAGGACGCCTGCTGCATATTTACCCGCCGCTGTGATCGAACCTGCCGTGGTGACATTCAAGTCACCGCCGTGGCTGATCGCGCGGATCGCGTCAGTGCCCTCCCCATTCACCGATATATTGCCGGTATTGGAAACCGACACGGTTGAAAGCGTTGCTGTTCCGCCGATCGCGTAGATTCCGTGAGCAAATTTATCGGACGTAGAAATATCGCCGCTGTTCGTCACCTGGATCGGTCCAGCACCAAATGCCAGCACGCCGTAGGCATTTTTGCCCTTGGTCGAAATGTCGCCGGACGTGATTACCGATACGCCGCCGTCTGCAGAGTAGCCGCGAACCGCGACTGCCTTGTAGCCCGTTGTAGAGACATCGTTGGCATGGATAGCCACGTTACCCTCGAGCGCGGCGGCGTAGATGCCGGCAGCGAAGTCTCCTTTGGTCGAGACCGCGCCGGTGGCGTTGATGTCGACGCTCGCCCCGACCGCGTAGATGCCGTGGCTAAAGTGAGGCGCGGTTGAGTGGTACTCATCGATGGGCTGACCGGGCACCAGGTCGCCTGTTGTGGTAACATTGCCGGCGGTAATCTGGATCGCTCCGGTATAACCGATTGCGACGATACCGCTGGCCCCCGCACCGCTGGTGGTTACCGTGCCCGTCTTGATGTCGATTGCACCGCCTTGCGCATTGTTCACGGCAACGATCGCGTCCGAGAGGTCGCCCTTGGTCGCAACCGATCCCAGGTCAATGCGGATGTTGCCGCTGACCGGACTGCCATCGAGGTTCGTTCCATAGACGCCCGCGTAGACGCCGCCGGCTTTGGCGCCACTCGTAGTGATAGCGGCCTGCGTGATCGAGACAGTGCCGCCCAGCGCCTGCGCAAGTACGCCCGTGGCGAAATCACCGCTCGTCGAGATCGTGCCGGAGCCATCGATCGTCACACCCTCCATGCCGAAGCCAACGATGCCGCGCGAGCCTTCGCCAGAGGTCTCCAGTGTTCCCAGGTTGTGTACGGCGATCATCCCCCCCGAGAGCCCGAAGATGCCATCGGAAAGATCGCCGGACGTGGTGAGCGAATTGGTAACGGTGATGTCACCATGATTTCCACTGCCGAAGACGGCGGCGTAGACGCCCGTGCCGGTGAAGCCAGTAGTCTTCACCTTTCCGACGTTCACCGTAACGTCGGTTCCCTCAGCGATTACCCCGAAGCCGCCATCGGTGGTTGTGAGGATTTCGCCCGCATTGACGCTGACTGTCTTCCCACCGAGGGCAAGAATGCCAACGCCGAGGGTGCCGGTCTCCTCGACCTTGTCCACCTTCACGGAAATATTCTCGCCGCTCACGGCAATGCCGGTGCTGTTGTAGTGATCCGAACTGACGGAACCGGCGACAACATTCACGTCGCCGTAAAGTGACGATGCCCTGATCGCGCCCCCGGCCACCGTGCCTGCATTGATCGAGATGTCGCCGTCATACGCAAAGCTGAAGATGGCTGAGCTGACATCGCCGTGGGTTGCGACGCTGCCGACATCAATGGCTACGTCGCCTGCGACCGAAAGATTGACAGCCTGGATCCCGACGGCTTCCTTTCCTCCGGTATCGACCGACCCTGCGGTGATGGAAATGGCGTTGCCGGTACCACTGGTGTAGGCGTTGATACCGTAAGCGAGGTCCCCGCCGGTCTTGACAGTCCCAACATTAATAACCGTGTTCATCTGCCGGCCCTGGCTCAGAGCGCGGATACCATCGGAACCAAAGCCATCGGTGGCGATGTCTCCCACGCTGACTGCAAGGGTTTGCCCGGTCGAGAGTTGAGCACCCCCGGTCTTGGCCAGCACGCCGTAGGCGTAATCGCCCTTGGTCGTGATGGTGTTGCCCGTGACCGTCACATCGCCATAGACGCTCGTGGCATCGATGCCGCGGCCGACTTTGCCTCGCGTTGCGATGTCGCCGACCGTGACCGTGTTCGCCCCGAACACAGCGTAAGAGTATACCCCGAATGCGTAGTCGCCGCGTGTGCTGATATTGCCGACAGTGATAGCATTGTTACCATCCGTGCCGATGTTGATCGCATCGACGCCATCGGAGCCAAACCCTTCGGTCGTCAGTGTACCGGCTGATACGGAGATATCATGCTCAGCCTGACCGTTGTCGTGGACGAAGTTAGAGTTGGCATAGATCGCGGCGGAATAGTCCGCCAAGGTGCTCACAGAGCCCGCGGTGACGTGGACTGCGGCTCCTACTGCCTTGATCCCGGTACCAAGGAAAGCGCGATCGACGTTGGCGCCGGTAGTGGTCACGTCTCCCACATTAATCGTGGTTGTGCCGCCGGAATAGGCGACCACGCCTCTCGTGCCCTTGCCACTGGTAGCGACCGAGCCGACGTCGATATCGACGTTGCCGTAATAGCTCCAGCCGTAGACAGCATCTGCGCCGTCGCCGGCGGTGGTCACCTGGCCGGCATTGATCGACGTGTTGCCCTGATAGGCGGCGGCGCGGATGCCCGCAGAGCCTTCTCCGGTAGTGTGCACATCGTCGGCGGTTATGGTGATCCCGCCTGAAAGCCCACCAACGTTGTTGTTCGCGTAGATGCCGTCAGATCGGTAGCCGGACGTCGTCACAGACCCGGCGTCGATGGTTATGTCGCCATAGCCGTAGGCGTGGATACCTGCCGAGTTCGCACCCGATGTTGCCACTGAGCCGACCTTGATCGTGGTCGCGCCGTCAGAGACGGTTTCGATGCCGGAGGCATTGTCACCGGTGGTAAGGACCGTGCCCGCATCTACCGTTACGTCGCCGCCGAAGAAGCCGTGGTCGCCGTAGCCGCGCACGGCAGTGACCTTGATCCCGGACGCATAGGCACCGGCGGTGGTTATGGCGCCTGCGTGGATGCTTGCATCGTTGCCAAGCGCGAGCACATCAATGCCCGAGGACTGGTCACCTTTCGTCGTGACAGAGCCTGTATCGATAGCGATCTGATGACTGAGGCCGTCGGTGCTGATGCCCGTGACCTTGATGCCCGCAGAGTTGCTCCCGCCGGTCGAGACCTGCCCGGCCTTGATCGTCGTGTCTGCACCATAGGCCACGGCATAGACGCCGGGGCTGTCATCTCCGGAGGTCGAGATGGTTCCGACTTCCAGATTGAGAGAGCCGTACTGGAGGAATGACTGGAAACCTGCGGAATTTTGGCCCGTGGTTGTCAGAGCCCCACTGATGGTGAAAGCCTGATCCGAGTATAACCCCGTCGACAAGATTGCGGCGGAATGATCGCCCGCAGTGCTGATGGAACCGATCCCGGCATCCACCTTCCCGAAGCCGCTCCCTATAGACAGACCCACCGCGTCGCGACCGAACGCGACCGCCCCCTTCGTAACGATGCTGCCGATCGAAAGCGTCATATCTCCGTCGCTGGTTCGAATGAACACACCGCGCGAACGGTCCCCATTCACGGTCACCGTCCCAAGGTTGACCGCAACGTCACCGCCGGCCTTTACGACGACCCCTGCCGTGTCGGTGCCGTTGGTCGTTACACTATCGGCATTGACCGTGAATTTGTGGTCTTCACCGAGGATGCCCGAGGAACCCGCAGCATAGATGCCCGCCGCTCGGTCGCCATTTGTCGTGACACTTCCTGCATTGATAGTAAGTCGGGCATTGGCGCCGTAGGCGAGAGCATTAATACCCGTCGCGAACTCGCCGTGCGTCGTGACGTTTCCAGCGCTGATGTTGATGTCGCCGTAGAAGCTCACTGCGCCAAGGCCGACGGCATTGAAACCACTGGTCTCAATCGCTTCACCCGACAGAGCGACGCTACCAAAGCCGCCGGCATAGGCGCCCCAGCTGTTGTCTCCCGTGGTGGTTATGTCACCTGCCGAAACGTGGGTGTCTCCCATCGTGAAGTTGGTTGCGATGATGCCGTCGGATGCATAGCCGCTGGTGTGCACGCTGTGCGCATGGACCGTGAGGTCTACGGGGGTCCCGAGCGAGGGAACGCCTGTTTCCTCGTCGAAGATTGGGCGCTGCCCCGCCTGCGCGGCGATGCCGACCGAATAATCGCCGTGCGTGGTGACCGATCCTGCATCGATGGTCAGACTGCCCTGCGTGCTCAACCCGTAAATGCCGCGCGAGTAGAGCCCGCTGGTTTCGGCATTGCCCGCAGAGACGTTGATAGGCCCGCTGTAGCCAGTTGCGTGGACGCCGTCCGAGAGGTCGCCGCTGGTCTTCACCGAGCCAACCTTGACATCGACCGCGCCTGAGACACTACCCGCAACGATGCCGTGCGCTTCGCTCCCTGCGGTAAAGACGTCGCCGATGTGGATCGTGAGATCGCCTGCGTCAGTGTTGCCTGCGACGCCGATCGAACCCGTGCCATGGGTGGTAACGGTGCTGACTCCATCCGCGATGACGGAAGCCGCCCCGCCGGAGAAGTTAGTGACTGTGACGCCGTTAACGTAATCGTCACCGGTTTCGACCGACACGCCGTCGCCGAGATGAACCGTCAGATCCTGCGTGGTCTCTCCCGCACTAACAGCGTAATGAATGCCGCCAGGGTAGCTGGCCGACGATGGGCAGGTAACAGCCGTCAGTGTCAGCAGGCCGCAGGAAGGCGCGGCGGCTGCCGGTGCCGCGCCGAGGAGTAGAGCGGCAGCGGCTCCCGTCAGGCAGGTGCCGAGCCCAAGGGCATTGCGATACGGTCGCGATCGGAAAGGACGAACAGACTTGAGGCTCGTGTAAACGCGGTTGTCTTGCACGTGGTGCTCCCTGGTAGCATCCAGGAGCAATCGTCGGTCGGATCCGGCGCTCGCCGATCGGAGTCGGCGGTGCTGTGGCGATGTGAATTGCCCCGGGATCCGACCCGTTGCCCCCTTGATGCCTGCTCAAACGCCGCGCCAGCGAGTAACCCGTAATAATAATTACAGAACTGCCATGATTCTTTCGGGTCAGGCCGGGAAGTATCCCTGATCGTGTGTCTGCCGAGGACCGGCGCTATGGCCGGTCCTCCTCGTTATGATCAGAACTGGAAGCGCACACCGGCGCGGCCGCCGCCGCCCTTGGTGGACGATCCGAAGGCGGCATTTCCTTCGATGAAGCCGCTGACCGGGCCATCGGAAAGGATGGTCACGCCAAGTGCCGCCTGGCCGTAGTCGCCCATGCGGCGCCCTTCGATGTCCTGCGAAGTCCCGCCGCTCACCAGCGTCGCGGCAGGTTTGCCGTCGAACTGGTGGACGTAGGTGCCCCGGGCATAGAATATCGCTTCGGTTCCGAAGACCTTGGCCGTCCCGCCGATGCGCGCACCCAGCTTGCCGGTCAGCCCGTCGAGATTGCCGAAGGTGACCGACTGACCCAGCAGATCCAGCCCGCCGATATCGGCCTTCTGCCATGCCAGCGAGGCGAGCGGCTCGACGAAGACCTTGTCCGAGCCCAGCCGTGCGCCGACCTCGCCCTGGACGCCGTAGCTGTTGCCATCGGTCTTGTCCGACCAGTCGAGCACCCGGCCATGCGCGTCGATCGAGTGGTGGGCGTACTGGCCCAACGCATTGGCGAAGAAGGCTCCGCGCTTGACCGAGCCGTAGGCCCCGACGTTGACGGTATCGAACGCGGCCCGGTCGCCGCCCTGCTCGAAGTTCTGGCGTGAGCTGATGTAGCCTGCCGTCACGCCGAACACGCTCGCGCTCGCATCCTCGACCGACCCGCCCAGATCGACGCCCACCTGGAACCCGTAGAAGTCCTGACGATAGTCCAGGGAATAGTCGGTGCCATCGATCGATTGCGAAGCGTCACGGTTGGAGACACCGCCATAGACCTGACCCCACACGTGGGTGCCGGGCTGTGCGTCGTCGCGAAGCTGCGCCATGTGCGAACTCCACGCCTGCGCTGACTGATCCCATACAGCCTGTGCGCCCTCACCGATCCGCGCGAGGCGATAGACAGGAGCACCTGCCTGGGCGGTCAGGCCGAAGCTGCCGGCGTTGTAGGCCAGCGAGTAGTGGACCAGCCCGACATCGGGCACGTCCATGTGGAAGGCGCTCGCCGCGGTACCGGTGCCGGCCTTGACGAGTTCAATCGGCTTGGTCAGCAGTGTGGCATCGCTGGCGCGCTGGTTGAGGACAATGCCGGTCGAACCGGTCGCCGCGCCCTGGATCACCAGCTTGTCGGCGACACCCTTGCCCAGATCGAGGCCGAGCTGCGCCTTGCCCGAACCGAAGTAATCGCCGGTCAGCGTGAGGGTATCGCCCGCAGCGCCGCCCCGCAGGTCGACGAGGCCGCTGTTGTCGAACCGCTCGAGCCCCTTGAATGTGATGGAAACCGGCGCGATTGCAGCACGCGCCGCTGACCCAGTGCCGCTGGATACACTCAGGATACCGCTGTTGGTGAACACGTCCCGGCCAGCGCCGAAGTCGCTGTCCTTCGTCGCCGTGAAACGACCTGTGTTGACGAACGTGTCGCTGAAATCGCCGAGATGGATGGCGCCCATCAAGGTGCCTGCGTTGTTGATATGGGCACTGCCACCGGTAACAGTGATGGCGTAGCCAGCCCCCGCCGAGATCACGCCGGAATTGTCGATGATGGCCGTGCCAGGGTGTGGATTGGCGGGCGGTAGCGGCTGCGGCTCGTCATCGCCAATGTAGCTTTCGGGTGCATAGCCCCAGTAATGCACGACCGGCGTCACGTGAGGGGTAGCATCGATCACAATACCGTTTTGGACCCCATAGACCGAACCCGCCTTCGTCACGACGAGATGGTTGGCGTAGCTCTGCAGGGCGACACCATCAGTGCCGCCCTTCGCTGCACCGCGGACAGTGAGATCCGCGCTATCATAGCCCCGCAACTCCAGCGCGGTGGCCTTGGCGGAAGTGGTATTTCGGGTATCTGCGATGATGCGTCTACCTTCAGCGAACACTCCCCGGCTCCCTTGTCCGCCTACCAGGATATCGCCGCTGGTGATCGCGACGGATCCGGTAGTCGTGCTGACCATGATGCCGTCAGCGTTCACCCCCTTGGTACTTACGGCCCGAGCGGCGATGGAGATTTTGCCGCCGGTCGCTGCCTCCTCGGCATCGCGCGGGTCTGCTCCCGGCAGGTCAAGCGCTATGCTGACGTCGTTGCCCGTCAGTTTCACTGTGGGTGGATCGAAGGGGTAGACCTCAGAGTGGCGCTTGCGCTCGGTGACCGCGATCCCGCTGGACCCCCGTCCTTCGGTAGAGACCAGCCCATCAAGGGCGATATTGATATCACCAGGTGACGTAGCTCGGATTCCGGATGCGAAGTATGCGCCCTTGGTGGTCACATTGCCGCTGCCGGTGATGACAATGCCGCCGTTCCCTGCATAAGCCACGATCGCGTTTCCGAGAGCGCCCTGCGTGGAGATCGGTCCTGTGAAGTTCAAGGCGTCGGCATGGCCGTTCAAATGAACAGCCTGAGCAAAATATCCTTCTGTGGCGATGCCGTGGACCGATAGAGCCGCAGTATGATTGGCCGAATAGAGGCTTGCTCCGTGCGAGAAGGCACCTGATGTCGTGATGTCGCCGCTCACGAAAGCGACGGCATCACCGCGCTTGGTATTGTCCGAAAGCAATAACCCCGAACTTGCCTCACCCGTGGTTGTAATCGAGCCGAGGCTGACCGTGATCCCGCCCGTTCCCTCTTTGCCGTTATAGCCGCCTTCGTCGCTCGTCACCGCAGTCACGCCGTGCGATCCGTAGCCGCTCGTGGTGATAGAGGATTGGGCGATCTTCACCGAGCCGCCAACGCCGCTATAGGCGCGAATCCCGCTGGCATCACTGCCTTGCGTCGAGATTGTTCCCTTTCCGTCGATGTTTACGTCGCCTCTTGCGAGGGCGATGATACCCATCGCCGCAACTTCGCCGTCGACCGTCGTTATGGCAGCGTTGTTATGGATCGTCAGATCGCCACCAACCGCCAACGCCGAAACGGCGGCATAGCTACCAGACTTCGTAATTGTTCCGCTCAGATTTAGCTCAACCGAAGCGCCGCGGGCGTAGATTGCGCTGCCGAAAGCGCCTCCAGTCACATTGTGTGCCGTGACTTTGACGGTGCCATAGCCCAATGTGCTCATGGCCTCGATGGAATTGCCTCGAGCACCGGTGACTTGCACGTCGCTGGCTTTCACCTCCACGTCACCGTAGAACGAATGAGCGACGACGCCGGAAGCATAATTACCCGAGGTTGTCACATGCCCGACATCGACGGAGATGTTCCCGGACAACGTCGAGGCGTAGATACCCCAGGCGTTGTCGCCTGAGGTCGTTACGCTTCCAGCCCGGACATCGACGTCCGTCCCAGGGATATCGGCAAACGTTCGAATGCCCGTCGAACTGTAACCCGTGGTCGAGACATTGCCCACGTCGATATCGATTGACCCGGCACCGGTACCGGGATTGCCGCCAGACGAGGCGACTGCAACCGCATAGACGCCGTTGGCGAGATCGCCGGAGGTCTGGATATCCCCCGCGACGATAACGCTGTGGTGTGCGATCGTTTCGATGCCGTGTGCACCAGACCCGCTGGTCGTCACTTTGCCGGCATTGACAGCGACATCGCCATACGCGTTGGTCGCGAGCACGGCGATGCTGCCGGAGCCTTTCGTTTCGACGTTCGCCGCGTGGATATTGAGTGAGCCGTCATAGCTTGTGGCGTAGATGCCGCTGCTTTGGTCGCCGGTCGTCTTCACGCTTCCCGCGTCGATCGTAGTATCCCCGGCGACCGAGCCATTTACGGCTCTGATGCCGGTGGAGCCAATGCCGGATGTTTCAACGGTACCTGCTGTGATCGTGATCGAGTTGCCAGTGCCGTTGGTGTATGCGTTGACGCCGTACGCATGGTCGCCGGAGGTCTTGACCGTGCCAACATCGATGACGGTACTCATTTGCCGTCCAAGGGTCAGGGCGCGCACGCCATCCGAAGCATAGCCTCCTGTCTCGATGGCGTCGATGCTCACAGAAAGGACTTGTCCCGTGGATTGCGGTTGTCCGCCCCCTTGGGCCAAGACGCCGTGGGAGCCGCCTCCTAGCGTTTTTATCGTATCCCCAGTGATCGTAACGCTACCGTAAGTGCTGCTAGCGTCGATCCCATGGCCGACGCTCCCGTGCGTAGTGACGTCGCCGACCGTCACCATGTTGGATCCGGAGACGGTAGAGGAATACACCCCGAACGCATAATCGCCCTGGGTGCTAATGCTGCCAACCGCGATGCTGTTACTACCACCCGGCCCGACGTTGATAGCGTCTACACCGTCGGAGCCATACCCTGCCGTGGTGAGCGTACCGGCGCTAACGGCAATATCATGCAGCGCCTGTCCATTATCGTGCACGAAGTTGGAGTTCGCATAGATAGCGGCGGAATAATCTGCGGCGGTGCTGACAGAGCCCGCCGTCACGTTGACTGCTGCCCCGACCGCCTTGATGCCAGTGCCAAGGAATGCCCGGCCGACATTCCCACCGCTGGACGTAACGTCATCCACCTTGATCGTGGTCGTGCCGCCGGAATAGGCGACTATGCCGCGCGATCCGTCCCCGCTCACATGGACTGACCCGGCGTCGATATCGACATTGCCAAGATAGCTTGAACCGTAAATGCCGTCGGCCCCATAGCCAGCGGTGTTTACCTTTCCGGCATGGACGGTGGTCCCACCGGAATAGGCGTTCCCGCGGATGCCGACGGAGCCTTCCCCGCCCGTGCCGACCTGATCGGCACTGATCGTGATGTTGCCCGCAGCCCCGCCGATGTTGGTGTTTGCGTATATGCCGTCCGACCGGTACCCGGTGGTTAGGATCGGGCCCGCTTCGATCGCTATATCGCCCTTGCCGTAGGCATGGATGGCGGCGGAATTGGCACCCGAGGTTGTCACCGACGAGGCGGTGATTACCGTGTTGCCCTCCGTACGGGTTTCGATCCCCGGCATGTCATCGTGGGAGGTCACGATCGGACCGGCATCGATGTTCACGTTCTCAACCACGCTGTAGCGCGGGGATGAGTGGACCGTCAGGTCCGCAACCCCAGCGTTGCCGCCGATCGCGAACGTGTCCGCGTTGATGGAACTGGAGCCATCGGCAACCGGGGAGGGTTTCTGGCCAGACGACACCATGACGGTTACGCCGCCGACGAACTCGGCGGCATGCGGCACCGAGGTGGATTCCCCAGTACGGATCGTGAGATCCTGAGTGGGACCGCTCGAGCCAGGAATATCGCGCCTTGTGCCGGCATCATGTTCAAAAGACGGGCGGACCGGCGCCGTCAGGGTCAGCCTCCCTGCTGAAGGAGCAGCGGCGGCAGGAACCGCGCTTATGAGTATGGCAGTGGCCGCGCCGGTTAGACAGGTATCCAGCCGTAGTGCAAGCCGACTTGGACGAGATTTCGAAATTGGGTTTAGTGTAAGGCTAAATTCGTGGCGATCGTTGCGCAAGATGGTGCTCCCTGGCGGTATGCAGGAGCAATCGGCGGTCGGATCCAAAGCCTGCGGGCAGCGTGCAACGTGGCGCTGGCGCGCTATCGCGTCGGAAACGGCTAAGGATCCGACCCGTTGCCCCTTGATTGCCGCTCAACGCCGCGAAAGGTTCTTACCCGTACTGGAAATCAGAATTTTGTCAGAAGCAGGCCTCAACACCCAGGCGAACGGTCCGCGGTCTTTGCGGTGTGCTTTGCGAGACCATGCGTAGCGTGAAGGGATTGCCCAGGGCAAACGTGTTGCCTCGCGCGTTCAGAAGATTCTCAGCCGAAAGAGTGACGGAATACCGGCCTATTGAAAACCGGCTGGCCAGATCGATCCGAGTGGTCCCGCCTTGGCGCAAATTAAGGTTTGCACCGCTCCCGAGGTGTGAAATGCCCTCGTACACCATGGCAGCATCCAGCGCCAAAGTACGTCCTCGCGGCATGGTCAGCACATATCGCGCCTGCGCCCTGAGGTTGATATCCGGAATGTTGGGAAGCGACGCATTGCCATCGAGCAGGTCATCAATTGCCTTGAGATGGTCATTCACCAGCATGGCCGCTCCACCGACCGTGAGGCGAGGCGTGATCTGTGCACGAATCGCGACATCCGCCGAGAGGACTCGCGCCTCACCAATGTTTTCTGTGTAAGTTAGACCGATCGGCGTCAGAAGGTCGGCCTGAACATCGCTCCAGTGGCTCCAGGCAAGCGTCGCATCCAACTCGAAGGGCCCGATGCGCCCATTCTGTAACCCGACTTCCAGAGTCGATATCCGGTCGGATGCGAAACGCCGAGAAACAACGCCGCCGGACACTCCGCCTGGCCGATAGCCGGTTCCGTAGCGCGCAATCACTCGCGTGCCCATGCCCAGGTCAAGGCTCGCAGAAAGGGAAGGCAATAGCCTTGTCTCTCTACGTCGGACCTGTATTTTCGCTTGCTCGCGGGAAAAGTAGAAGCTGTCGAGCTTGCCAAATGCGTCACCGTCCAACGTGATTTTGGACGCTCGCAAAGCGGCGCCGATGATCAGGCCATGGGAAAGATGAAGACTCATCTCGCCGAAGGCATTGATCTCCGTGTTGTGGTTGCGAATCCGAAGACGGTTTGCCGGATCGGTAGGCAGGACTTCGCGGCTTTCTGCTGATCTGCTGGACAGAACTGCCATCCCTGCGATCCAACCCAACTGCACGGCATGACTCGACGTTGGCTCATGCCATACCCGTGCTTCAAGTGTGCGCAGGGAGGCCCGATTGGCTTGTTGAAACGCTATCGCGCGGCCGTCGAGGGATGTCGCTGCGAAAACCGCCTCGAGGTCCTGGCGTACCGTACCGACTGTCACACTTGCATGGGTATTTTCGCCATCCCGGCGAAGCGTTGCAGAGCCCAGTGCAAAACTGTCCATTGCAGGCTCGGCGATTGGAACGCCTCGTTCGAGGGGGCTCGAGGTGGCATACTGAGCGTCGTGCGTACGGATTTTCTGCCCGACCAGGACTGCATCGCCGGTCCAGTCCCCGTCCTTGTAGCGCATTGCGATCCGCCCCCCGCGCGTGAGCACACGGTTGACATCCTTCAATCCTCGCAAGGTGTCGTCGATATATCCGCCCTCGCTGGTTCTGTAACCAAGAGCGCGCAGGGCAAGCTTTTCAGGGCCGACGGGCAGATTTATCACCGCGCCGAAATCCGTTCCGGGGCCGCCTTGTGCTGTGCCGGAGTACCCGCTCCACAGGTTCAACGAGGTTTCTCCGATTTCAGGCGAGCGAGGATGCGCGCGAATCACGCCGCCAAGCGCGCCTGCGCCGTAAAGCGCTCCCTGTGGCCCAGGGCTGACTTCGACCTCGGCTAGGTCATAGGGGAGTAGCCCGGGATCCGGGGCGCGGTACGTCAGTCGCTGTTCGCCAAGATATTGCGCCACAGTCGACGCTCGGGTGCCGGCGAAGCTGGAATCGGCAATACCGCGCAAAAACAGCTTATCGCGGCCCGGCCCCTGATGCGTTGAAGTGACCAGAGCGACCCTATCAGCGATCGCTTGGGTTCCCCGCAGGCCCGCAACAGCGTCGAACGAGGTTCCCGGAATGGTGCGGGTTCCCGCGTGTAATGCGAAACCTTGATGATTCTGCCGAGGTGCAGCTACGACGATGGAGGGACCGTGGCTCTCGGGCAGGAACAAGATGGGTGCAGGGGCAGCTGGCTCTACTTCAAGTTGACGAATTCCCACAATCAACCACGTATCACCGGAGATCCTGCGCAGGACCACACCGTTCCCAAGTATCTGACGCAACATGGTGTCGACGCCGCCCGACACCCGTGCAGGCGCGATCCGGCGCCCCAACAGCGCGGGATTGGTTGTTCCAATGCTGCTCCCCGTCCCGCGAGCGATAATCGCGATTGCCTGAGCAAGCGTGCAACGAGGGATGGCAATGTCCCGGGCTAGAGCAGCGTTTGGCAGGCATAGCGGTATGATTGCGAGCGCGGAGGCGCTAATTATCCGCATTTGCTGCCTGTCCGGCCCCTCTATCGATAGGCTCTTCTACTTCTGCATCGAGCAGGATCGCTATGCGCTCGCGCAATGCCTTCCGGGAGCCGTCGGTGCGGATCGTACCGGTAAACCGGCGCTGGTCGCCACCGGCGCGAGTTTTGATCCGCAAGCCGGTTGTTCGTGTAACATCGGCGATCACGCGGGTCAGCGGCGCGCTGTCATACTGGAGCCTGCCCTTGGTCCATCCAGCGACGTCGTCGCTGGCGATGCGAAACTTGCTGAAGTGTCCGCCGGTTAACGTCGCACCTTGACCGGCGATCAGGTTCATATGGTCCTGACCATTTGTCGTCAGTGCAACTTCCCCATGCTCGACCGCTATGGTGACGCCATCACCATCCCGTGTGACGTTGAAGCGGGTGCCGACATCGGTTATCAATGCGCCTCCAGCGCGGACCACGAACGGGTGCTCAGGATCATGGCGCACCGTGAAGAACGCCTCGCCGGTATCCAAAGTGGCCTCCCGGCCGTTAGCTGCAATTCGAACAAACGTGTCGCCGTTGAGAGCCAGTTTGCTACCGTCCGCTAGCTGCAGTTCCTTAAGCCCTCCGCTTGCGGTGCGGTATTCCTGCCAGGCTATTTCGCCCGCGGCCTCTTTGCCATGCGTTTGCAACCACAATCCAATGCATGCGATGGCTACGGCGCATGCCACGAATGGCCATAATCGGCGGTCTGCAACTGGATTGTCGTTGGCGGCTTCATCGAGTGTGGGCGCATCCGGTGAAGAGTTTGCCGGCAAGACTGCTTCTGTTTCAACCGACTGGAGGTGGTCTAGCGCCTCTGCCTCTGCCAGTTGGAGGGTATTGAACACATCTGCATGCTCCGGCGACATGGCCAGCCAGGATGTCAGCGATTCCCAGTTCTCGAAGCGGGGGTCACCTAACCTCACGAGCCATTCGAGCGCTTCCTGTTCAACGCGAGTGCGGTCCATCAGCATGTCCTTCGCGCTGTAACGCCGCCGCATAGCTCAAACCGCATCGAGATGCGTCCTGATTTGCAACAGGGCAACGTAGGCCTTGCGCAGATCCTTCTCCACGGTGCTCAAACTAACTCCCAATTCGCCCGCGATCACTTGCTGAGTTGCTCCTTCAAGTCGGTAGCGGCGAAATACGTACTCGACTCTCGGGCCCATCGCCTGCAAGCGCTGAGTTGCGATATTGATCTCTTCCCGCGCGATAAGGTGATTTTCGCTGGAGGAACCTTCGCCCTGTTCGTAGAGCTGCGACCAGCTTGTATCTCTAGCCGATCGCCTGCCTGCCTGCCTCCAGGTGTCCAGCAGTAGCCTTTCTGCCATCCGGAAGAGATACGAAAGAGCGCTCGGCTCGACGTTGCGGTCCAGGCGCGAAGCTTTGATCCACATTTCCTGCAGCAGGTCGTCCGCGATGTCACCAGCGCCGCGGGCAAGCAGGTAGGCGCGCAATCTAGGCCGGTTCGATAGCAGGATATCCGCGAGACTGGCCGAGCCCGCGTCTTCGTTATCAGTCATGCCGAACGGCGACCCACGGTTGAACAGTTTGTAACAAAATAGAAACCGAACCGGCGGTAACGCAAGCCCCCGCGGTGATTTTCCGAAGCGGGTGGGCCAGCCTCTCCTCTTGTCGGGTCGAGTGCCGACAATGAGACCGGCGACAGCCCGGAGCCCAGCCCGCGGGTCGAGGCGCAGGGCCCGCGCTGCGAATTCAGCGGCGCGACAATATGGCAGGTCGCATCGCCTCGGCCATACCCCAGCAATAGTGTGCCTTCGGATACTGTCATCGTCACGAAAGCTGCATTGCATTCACGGCGATTTATAGCGCGCAAGGCTATGCGTGGATAAAGCGCGGCGTGATCTGTCAGCGCTGCGGAGGCGCAGACCACATTTCCGCGTCATCGACGGAGGCCTTTCTGGTTCGCTTGTCATAAAGGCAGAGTTTGGAGACGGACGATCCGCGGGTGCGATCCGACACAAGCATTGCTACCCTTCCAACGGCGTCATCAAAGGCAATGATTTTCGATGGGCGGGAGTTACGAATGCCGCTGGCGACTACGCACGCGCGCGTCACTTGTCCGTTGAACGCGGCCCAAGCGCTGTCGCTGGAGGCCATTGAGGGAGCCGCAAAGGTCAAAAATGCCGTTGCAGGAACAAATGCCAAAAGGCGGTTCAGCAATTTCATCTCATTTCTCCATTGTGATTGCATTTTTGAGTGTCATGAAGCGTACTTGCGAAAGGCGGGGGAAATAATTTCCCTTGAAGAATGAGACGTACCGTTCCGGTCGCGACGCCAATTACCAGCGAGTTAGTAAGAATGAATACGGCCGGAGCAATGGCTGTCATGGCGCCCTCACCGTTGATCGGAACGAGCCGTATCGATGCTGCCGCCAAAGCTGTCGCGCCGAACGTGAATGCCCAATAGCTTGCCGAAAACCCTTGCTCTGTAATCCATCGGCTCATGCGGATGAGGAGCAACGCCTGCAGTATAGCGTACCCGATCATGGCGTGAGCCATCAGATCCGGGGCGCCCTGCCCAACCGAAAGATAGCTCACAGCCCCAACGGCAGGAGGCGCTAATTGAATACCGAGCGTCGGCCGAAGAGCAGGAGGAAGTGTCTCGCCGGTGTAAAGGCGATGCAAGAGAACCGACTCGATAGCGAGCCATGCAAAAAACCCGCCGCCGAAAAACAGTTGGCCCCAATCTTGCCACCCGAGGTTACTCGCAACTGTGCCACTTACAAAACAGCCCGCCACCATCGGCAGATACAAAACCGGGGTCGTTGAAGCGGGTGACCTCGCACCTCGCCATAGTCTCCCGGTGCGCCACAATGCGAAGGTCAGCGTAGCGGCCGCGCCGACGACGAAAAGAAAGATCGCCAAAGCGCGGGAAAATGACAACGCACCTTGTGCTATCAGGAGTGTGCTGACGCCGGCCAGGCCGATAAAGCAGCATTGCACCGGATGTTCCGATTCGGCCAAGGCTAGGTCCGTGGCTTGAAACCATTTCAGAACGTAAAGGGACGTGACAGCGAGCCACGCCGCAACTGCTGCGAAAAACAGTGTTTCACCGATTGCTGCGGGGAGATGCCAAGCCGTATGCGCGGCTCGCCACGCATTCGCGAGGCCGGCAAGGCCGAGAACGACGCCAAAGAGCGAGGCAGGAACCCGCGATGCAAGCCTTTCGTCCAATTCCGTCACTCGCATTTCCTCGGGGTGCATGGGCAGCCAACACAAGGCTTTGCACCGTCGCTGGCGAGCCGCCAATCTAGACAGTGGTATTGGTTGTTATCTCAGCGACCCGTTCCCGCGTGCCGCCGGCGGCGCCTTCTGCAAGTGAGCATACCAAGTGGCATACTGACTCCCGCGACATTTTTTGGCAGACCGTAGCCCAGGTCATTAAGAAGGCAGCGGCCGTGGACTATGGTCGGTCGCGTTTCTGCGTATCGGGATTGGCGGGGTAGGTGGCTGCTCGAAATCGCCAGCGAGGGCCGACTGGGTCAGTACCGTGGCACGGGGCCGCACGCGCCCGGGACCAGAACTATTGGTTACCGTCATCGATGCAAGGGGTGCAGTTGACATGAGCGTTAGTCTTAAGCGCCATGTCTCCGTACGAGGATAATCGGGCCTGCCAAGAACGCTTTCGTGATCGGCCGCTCACCCAACGAACTGGCATCGACCGCTCAACATGGCTGCGATTGCACTATCAAGATCCTGGATGGAATATCTTACCGCTGCAAGGCCGGCGTGGAGATCGAACGGGGTCGCTTCGTCACGGGTGCTACCGTCAATCATCTGCCCCAGATCTGCAGCGATGGCCGATGCGCGTCGCGCTACTGTTCGAAGGTCGAGGTCCGCAGGCATCGCGAGAGCATCGGGCAAACCTTGCGCAACGATCATGTCAGAACCGTCGCGATCTTGTTCGAGCGAGTTGACCAACCGAAGGAGAGACACTCGGCTACCGGCAAGGCGGGGCGGATCGGATTCCAGAAAGTGGCGCGCAGCCGTGAGGTTGATGGCAGCGAGCCAAGCGGGGCGATCGTCGCCTAACCGGTTGATCAGGGGCGCCGTGTCCTCTTGGAGGCGGCACGCGGTGAAACCAACCGCTGGCTTTGTTTGATGAGCGCTGGCCTGGTCGCTCGGCTCGGTTTGTAGAGGCATCGTCGCTCTCCCTGAAGAGCGTTCAACCTGTCAGGGACGGCGCCACGAACCTATCCGATTTCGGCAAGCACATCCATTATACGCCAAATCCTTTACCGGGAACTCAGGTTCGCGACGGCCGCGATGTCCGCAATGTGTCCGACGGCGACTCGTGAAAATGCTGCTGGTAGTAGGCCGCGAAACGGCCCCCGTGTTGCATGCCGTAGCGGTTGGCGATTTCGAGGATGTTGGCATGTCCGCGGCTCGCGATGATGTCGCGCCGTGCGGCGTCGAGACGCCGGGTACGCAACCATTGGGTCGGTGACATACTCCGGAAGCGCGCAAACGCGTGATGAAGCGTTCGTTCGGGGACCCCCGCGGCGCGTGCGATCATCTCGATCGTTATGTCCTCATGGAGATGCCCTTCCATAAAGGCTTCAGCACGATGGACATGGCCGGGCGCTGCGCCTGATTTTTGGGGCAATTGCACAGCACGGCCGTTCAGCATCGACTTCATCATGCCGGCAATGGAATCCTCGACGCCCCCGCGAACGGAAGCTGACTCAAAGGCGGCGCCGCCGCGCTGGAGTTCGCGGCAGACGAACGACAGGTAGTCTATCAAGCTACCGGCGAGATCGGTGACCGGCTCAGGGTCAATTCCGACGCCTGGACCGACGAAGCCTTCGTCGCCTAGCTCGATGAGCCGGCGTGGTACACTGACCGCAAGATGGGCATCGGAAACTTCATGGACGAAACGGTATGGGGTGTCGGGCCCCATCAGCATGTAGTCGCCCACGGCAAGGGATTGCAGGTCTTGGATGCCGGTGACCCGCATCTCACCGCGCAAAGGCACCAGGAAAATATACTGGGCCCGATTGGTTTCCTCGATAAGGACATCGATATTGCTGCCATAGGCGATCTGATTGAACGTAGTTCGCTCTAGCCGGGCTGACGAGTGGCGAAAATCGAGAGGGATGCCGTGCTCGTGATGGACGATGCGGTGAGGGCAAAAGACTTCCGACACGCTCTGGATCGCGCGCCGGGGGTCGCTGCAGCGTTGAAGGTCAAAGCGGACCGGATCGAGCTCATCCGGACGGTGCGCTATGAAAAAATCGTCGGCCGCCATGGCGGCCATCGTGCGACCAAGGTCCTTCATCATGGCCATCCGCAAACATTGTAACCATAGCGATAATAGCACGAGAGGGCGGCGTTAAGACCCATACGTCGGTATGTTGCCTCGACATTTTTGGCCGGCCAAGCGCGCATTGGCCGTGTGAATTCGGGTCAAGGCGCAACCGGTTGATCCGCACCTTTCAATTCCGAATAGAGGCCCCGTGTGCCCCAGTCCTCGTCCAGGCCGCTGTGTCCGTGATCTCGCGACAGATCGTCGGACAGCAGTTGGGCAAGCGAGGTTACCGTAGCTTGCGATGCCTTGAAGAAGCCGGCATCATCCGGCTTCTCCGGTTTGTGACGCTCGAACAGTGCCCGGTCATGCATGCGGAATACGGCGGCCGCCCGATGAGCCCGGTGCGCCCTGTAACCTAGCCTTTGCAGCGCCTCGCGCCCAAGAAGGAGGCTCGATTCGTAGGTCTCGCTTTCGACGTGATCGGCACCGGCTTCCAGAAGTTGGTAGGCATGCCGCCGGTCAAATGCCCGGGCAAGGATACTGAGCTGTGGGAACGAGCGCCGTGCGGTTTCGACCAGCGTCAACGCTTGCGACGGGTCATCGATGGCGACAATAAGAATCTGGGCCGTGTCGGCACCTGCTGCCCTCAGGAGGTCAAGCCGGGTTGCGTCGCCAAAGTTGACCCGCTGGTCAAAGCGTCGGACAACCTCGATCTGCCGCAGGCTGGTGTCCATGATGGACAGCCTGTGACCGTTGGCCTGGAGCAGGCGGCCAGCGATCTGGCCGAACCTGCCAAAACCAGCGACAATTACGTCGCAGCGGTCGGAAAATTCATGGTCGGCTTCACGCTCTACCTTTCGTACGCAGCCGCGCCAGCGGACCAGGCGTTCGGTTAGCAGTGTTGCAAGCGGCGAGAGAAGCATCGATACGGCAACAGCTGCGGGCAGCAGGCGAGTAAGATGTTCGGGTAAGACTGCCAGCGGCTTTGCGAATGAAACAAACACGAACGCGAATTCACCTCCCTGTGACAATGCCACAGCGAGGGTAATCGCTTCAATTCGGACGAACCGGAACGCCCGGCCAACCATGTACATTGCTGCGGCTTTGGCAATCATGAAGCCGATAGCAATTGCGAGCACCGCAAGTGCCTCATGCCGTAAAAGGCCCAGGTCGAGACCAGCTCCCACCGTGATGAAAAAGAGGCCGAGCAACAGTCCGCGGAAAGGCTCAATGTCGCTTTCGATTTCTTGTCGAAACTCGGTTTCGCCGAGAACCATACCAGCGATGAAAGCTCCCAGCGCCGGGGAAAGGCCAACGAGAGTCATCAGCGCAGCGACGCCAACCACCAGAAGCAGGGCGGCTGCGGTGAACACTTCTCGGGATCCGGACGCGGCAATGAAACGGAAAAGAGGGCGGACAGCAAGGCGGGTGCCGACAATCAGCGCCAATAGCGCACCCAAAATCTCGATACCATGCAGCCACCCAGGGGTGGCGGCTTCATTCGTTACCTCACCGGCGGCCGCCGAAAGGAGCGGTACGACAAGAAACAATGGTATGACTGACATGTCCTGGAAAAGAAGCACGCCGAAACAGGCTCGGCCGACCGGACCGGAGCGTTGGCCTCGTTCTTCAAGCGTGGACATCACGAGGGCGGTCGAGCTCATCGCCAGAATAACCGACGTGGTCCAAGCTGCGGCAACGGACAAGCCCAGCCCGACACCCGCAAGTGTGATGACCAGGGAAACGGCCGCCATTTGCGCGGCACCGAGACCGAAAATGAGAGACTTCATTTGCCAAAGAAGCTGGGGTCGAACTTCGAGACCGATCAGAAACAGCAGGATGACAATCCCGAACTCTGCGACATGTCCGACGGCTTCGGTATCGCCCGTCAAGGAAAGAACGCCCGGTCCGATCAACGCGCCCGCCAGGATATAGCCCAGCACGGCACCAAGCCCCACGCGTTTAGCGATGGGGACGGCAATCACCGCAGCGAGCAAATAGATGAAGGTATGCGCAAGGATGTCGGACGAGGTCATCGAATAGCTTCCGCCAGGCGTTCACGCAAATATGCGTGATAAGCGAGAGCGGCCATGCTCAAACGATCACCCCGCATCCGCGGGGCGTCATGAACAATATGCGGGCGCGCCCAGTGCATCTGACATAGCGCCGCGGTTCGCTCGAGCGGCCGCATGAAGTCGTCTATCGGATATCCGTTATGGCCCCCTGCGCTGTAACTTCGTGCGTCGCCCCCAGTCGACACCGCACAGAACAAACGCTTCCCCACGAGGCTTGAGGAACCCCGCCCGTAGGCGAAGCCATGGAGCCAGACCAGGTCGAACCATTCCTTCAGCAAAGAGGGCATCGAATACCAAAAAAGTGGGAATTGCAGCCCGATCACTGCATATTGCGATAACCGCTCCTGCTCGGCCGCTACGTCGATCTGATAGTCCGGATAGGTCTCGTATAGGTCGTGGATTTCTACAAAGCTTTCGCCAGCGAGACTGTCGAGAAGCGCCGTGTTCACGACACTTCGATCGAGCCTTGGATGGGCCACGACAAGGAGGCATCCCTCCTTGTTTTGCGGAGGATCATCGGTCGCAGGAGGGGGCGCCGCCGAAAAGTCCGTCATTCCGCAATGACCGATCTCACGGCGGCCCAGGCAATAGCCTCATCCTGGTCGGGGGTCCCGCCGCTCGCGCCGATCGAGCCAAGTACCGCTAGCTGATGAACGATCGGGACACCGCCTGGCAACGTCATGTACTTTCCGGCTGCAACTGCGGTCACGCCGAACAACGGTGCGCCAGGCTGGACGAGACGGGTAAATGCACCGCTCGGTGCAGCAAAGGCGCGCGCGGCGTGCGCTTTGGCGAGCGCGAGATCAAATGCGCCAGGCCAGGCTCCATCCATTCGAGTGGCAAGGACAAGGTCGCCGCCAGCGTCGAGGGCGATAATGGTCGCTCGGACTTCCAGACGGCGAGCAGCCTCGATCGCAGTATCGATCGCCTTACGTGCATCGTCGAGCGTTATCGTTTCAACAAGGACTGGCATGGTCACCCTCGGGAAGTTTGAACCACCGTGCTGGCCTCATTCCGAACGTGATCCAATCACGCCAGATATCGGGATACCCTATGCCAAGGTATGGGCTGACACGGCAGAGCAATGCTTTGCCGTTGCGTAGTTTGCCCGCGCTTTGGAAGGGAGCGCATGTTAGGCTCCCGTCTCTAATTCCGGACTGGTATCGATGCTCTGATCGACGGCTCGGCGAACCCCGCGCGAAGCCAGTAACATCTCCCCGACAAAGCAGGTGATTGCCAACATCGTTAGCACGATTGCGCCCCCGAACAGGGCAAACAACAAGACGGCGGCCGGTCGGTCAGCCAGAGCCGCTAGGAACAGGACAAAGACAGATGCGCACGTCAGGGCCGCAGCTAACGCGGCAGCGAGAACCGCAAAGTCAAGCGCCTGCGATCGGCGCCGCAAGCTGCGAAGGCGGAAAGCCAAGATGTCGTCGCAGGGGCCGGCCGAAAGCTGGTCAGCCTGATCGCCAACACGCGCGAGACGGGTTGCGAATACGTTGAGCAATGCGCCGATGCCCGAAAGCATGAACATCGGGGCCAATGCCGTCTGAACCACATGTGCAGTCGCAGCGGTCGTCAGGGGATCTGGTGAGACCATCCCGCCTGGCCTTTGCGATCACTGCCGCAAATGAGCGTCAGCATATCAAAGAGGATCATTGTTCCGGCCTCCCAGCAATAAGCCCGCGCAGCGCCGCGAGCAGGGCCACGTCGACGGCGATCGCAAGGCTGGTGCCAGAACTCACGTGAAACCGTGAGCAAAAGGCCGCGGACCCAGCTAATACGGACCAGGGCTTTGTTAGAAATGCAGGCGGCATCAGTGCAGAAGTTGCCGATCTGGCCGCGTGTGATGCCAGCAACGCGCTTACCTGATCGTGTCCGGCTTGTAGCCAGGGTGCGTTCACCTCGGCCCACCTTATCGAAACCTCTGGCTCTCATGCCGCCTGCGCTCCTCAAGCCTTTATGAAAGCGAGAAGGTCGGGGTTGAGTACGTCCGCATGCGTCGTCAGCATACCGTGTGGGTAGCCCTTGTAGACCTTGAGTTCGCCATGCTTGAGCAGTTTGATTGAGAGTTCCGCAGCATCGGCGATCGGAACGATCTGGTCGTCGTCGCCATGCATAACGAGAGTGGGGACCGAGATTGCCTTCAGATCCTCGGTGAAGTCGGTCTCCGAGAATGCGGCGATGCAGTCGTAATGCGCCTTCGCGCCACCGATCATTCCTTGTCGCCACCAATTCTGGATGGTCCCAGGATATATCTTCGCGTCTTCTCGGTTGAAGCCGTAGAAGGGGCCGCTGGCTAAATCGAGATAGAATTGCGCGCGATTGGCAGCTAGCGCGGAACGGAGGCCATCGAAGGCCGCGATCGGAGTACCTTTGCGATTCTTGTCGGACCTGACCATGATCGGCGGGACTGCACCGACTAGAACCGCCTTAGCCACCCGGCCAGGTCTGGCGCGGGCAACGTAGCGAGCCACTTCGCCGCCGCCGGTCGAGTGTCCGATATGCACAGCGTTCTTGAGATTCAGATGATCTGTGAATTCAATCAGATCGGCGACGTAGGTATCCATGTCGTTGCCGGTATCGGTCTGGGTCGAGCGCCCATGACCGCGCCGGTCATGCGCAATTACTCGAAAGCCATGCGCCAGGAAATAGAGCATCTGCGTGTCCCAGTCGTCAGCGCTCAGTGGCCAGCCATGATGGAAGACGATCGGCTGAGCCTCTTTCGGTCCCCAGTCTTTGTAGAAGATCTGGACGCCGTCCTTGGTCGTGAAGAAAGCCATGTTTTGCACTCCTATTGGATGGGATAGAGAGGTGGGCAGGCCCCACGCGGGTGCCGCTGCGACTGCCCCAGTAGCCAGGAGGCCGCCGAGCAACTGACGACGGTCAAGTTTGAGCCACCCCTCGAGGGCTGTGAGGCCGGGCGTGGTCACGATGCGCGTTCCAGTGCCGCGACAGTGTCATCGGTCGACCAGAGGGCGTTGGCGAGCCAGCGAAAGTTGAGGAGTGCTGCGGCATAGGCATCTCCTTCGGGAATTTTGCTGCCGGCCGTCGCATCGCGCACCACGATTACCTCAAGACCATGCTCGACAAAGTCGCGAAGGTGCGATTCGACGCAGAAATTTGCCGCCATGCCCGCCAGGATCACCTGCGTCGCGCCCGTCTTCCGCAGCTGGAACATAGTGTCGTTCGTCTGTGGGCCAGCGATCTTGTGCGGTGAACACACAACTGTCCTGCCGTCCTCGATTAGATCCTTGAATTCCGGCAACCAGTCGGCCCCGGATCCCTCGAAGCCCTCGACCGACAACGGATCTTTCCGCTCGAACATGCCGAGATTGTGCATCATGATCTCACCGGGCGCGGCGAACGCCCACCGATGGTCGTGCGGATAATAATAGTGGGGCGAGACGATGACGGGGATGTCCGCCTGCTTCGCGGCCTCGAACAGGCGGCGCAGGTTGGGAACAGTCCCGTGCTCCTCGATGCTCTCTGCAAAGACACCATAGGCCGCGCCCGTTTCGCCCAGAAAATCGGTCTGGGGATCGGTCACGACAAGCGCGACCCGTGAAAGGTCGAGCTTGAGAGTCGATGCCGGCAAGGCGGGGTTTTCCGGATCTGCATAGGCCGGATTGCGAGGCGAATAGGTCATCGGTGCTCCATCGGACGCAGTGGAAGGCGTGCCCTCACTGTGGCGATGTCGACGCCCCCTAACCATTCTACCTGAGCAGCACCGACCCCATACCAAGGTGGGCGCTCACCGGGGCACGTCAGGCCGCTGTCTGTATTTTTTCGGACGCGGGGAGCACGAAGGCGAAAATTGCTCCCCCCTCCTCCCGGTTGCGAACCTCGAGCGTACCTCCCATGCTTTCTACGGCATTGCGGCATACCTGCAGGCCCATTCCCATCCCCGAAGGCTTCGTCGTAAAGAACGGCTCGAACAAACGCTCAAGCTGGTCCTGCGCGATGCCAGGTCCGGTATCTGCCACGGAAATCGATACGCCCTCCCCCGTGTTCAGCACGGACACTACTATCCGGCGTACGCCGGGCGTCGCGATCATCGCTTCTGCTGCGTTTGTCGTAAGATTGACCAGAACCTGCTGCAGTTCGATGGGGTCTGCCTGGATGGGCGGGAACTCCATGTCGCACTGCAATTCAAGCGCCGCCCCTGCCCGTCGCACCTCGCTGTCAAGCAGATCGCAGGTTTCGGTTACGAGCGCGCACAGATTGAACTGCGAAATTTTGCGTCTATGCGCGGTGACGCTTTCGCGGGTCCGCTGCACGATCGCCCTTACCCTCTCCACCGTGCGGGTGAGGCGCTCCAAGCCTCGAATGGCCGACAGGACGTCCGGCTGCTCGGAATGAAGCCAACGAAGGGTCGTTTGCACATCCATCGTCATCGATGAGATCGGTTGATTGAGTTCGTGCGCGATGGTGGCTGAATAGGCGCCGACGGTCGCAATCCGGTTAGCGCGCGCCAGTTCGTCCTGTGCGGCGCGCCGCAGTTCGGCGATGCCTTCCTGCTCTGTCAGGTTGAGGTGACTTGATAGATGAAGGCCGCTGTCCAGGCGGATCACAGTGAAAAAGACCGTGATGCGTTGACCGTCCTTGCCGATCAGAACCGTACGTCCGTCGATATATTCGGATCCGTAGTAGGCCATCTCGAGTTGGCGCAGAAGAACTTCCGGCCCGTCATCAGCATTCTCGGCCGGCGGGTTTGAGGATAGTTCTGCGAGATTTTCATACCCCATCAGGCGCGCGAGGGCTTCGTTGACGCGGGTGGTTTTGATGAGGCCGAGACAATGGTGAAACAAGTCAGGATGCGCATGCATATGGGCGCGCAGGTCCGTAATGCCTTCTGCGCGCAATTGGTCGAGGATCGGCTTCGTGGCGCTGAAATCCATCTCCGCAAAGCTGATGTTCCCGACATCGAACAGGCTGGAGTAGCGCGCTTCGGTCTGTGTTAACTGCGCGGTTCGCAGCTCCACGCGATGCTCCAACTGTGTCATGAGATCGTGTACTTTCTGCTGGGCAAGTACCTCCTCGTGTATATCGGTGCTGCCCCCGTAGAATCGGAGGATCTCCCCGGTTTGGGGTGAACGCACCGCCCGGCGCGCCATAGACATCCACCTGTAGCTTCCGTCCTTGTGGCGCAGCCTCACCTGATGCGACACATCTTCACCCGTTTCCAGCGACCGGGCGAGCTTCTCGCGGAGTGGTCCCATATCGTCAGGGTGAACGCATTCGCGCCATGTCTGGCGTGCAATGCCTTCCTCGCGCTCCACCCCTGTAATCTCAGTGAAACGACGATTGAGGAAATCCCACCGACCGTCCGGCGTCGAACGCCATAGAAGTTGTGGGACGGAGTCAGCGAAAGTCGTCAACTCGACGCGGCTTTCTTCCAGCTCGATCCGCATCCTCTGGATCTTCAGACGGTTCATCAGCAGCGCCGCGGTTAGAGCCAGAGCGACGATGACAAAACAAAAGCGAAGCGCGCTTGGCAGATCCGGAGCGCTGGCGTGGACAAGACCCCATGCGAGGGTGGACAGCAGAACGCACGCACCCGTTGCAAACATAATATCGCGGCGCGTACCACGAAGTCCAACGAGAACAAGAACACAAATGTAGATAATCGCTACAGACGCATTTAGCGTCGCGCTGCAGTCAGCAACGAAAATTGTCGCGGCCAAGGCGGCGGCAATGATGCCATCGCGGAATTTCAACTTTGCGCCTTCCAAGTCTTCACTCCGTATTCGCCACTGGCCGACGATTCGATCCATTATCTTTCAGATAGGGTCTCGCTCGCCCCCTACCATGGTGCATATCGCCAAGCGAGCGTGCCTTGGGCAACTTCCTTTCTAAGGAGGACCACTCATGAACAAACATAAGACCGCTCCCACGGAGTACGTCGAGGTCGGCGAATCACGTTATGCTTATCGCCGCTTCGGCAACGGGGCCGGCAGTCCAATCGTCATGCTTCAGCACTTCACTGGAGGATTGGATCATTGGGATCCCTACCTCACCGATGGGCTCGCCCAGGACCGAAGCGTGATCCTTGTCGACAATGCCGGCGTGGGTGCCTCGACTGGCGCCACGCCGACGACGATCGAAGGCATGGCAGGATGCGTCAGGGACTTTGTCGACGCTCTCGCGCTGGAGACGTTCGACTTGCTCGGCTTTTCCATGGGCGGGATGGTCGCCCAGGCATTCGCCAAGGAAAATGGGGCGCGAATCCGGCGGCTCGCACTGGTCGGCACGAGCCCACGCGGCGGGGACCCGACGCCCTACCAAGCGGAAGTTTCGCAGCGCGCGCGTGGCAGCGCAGGTGAAGAGGATATCGCCTGGTTGTTCTTTGGACATTCCGATGCGGGGCGCGCAGCGGCCAAGGCGTTCTGGCAGCGGCGTCATGAGCGGACCGTCGACGTCGACCCGCCGAGCGGGATGGAGACGATAATGGCCCAAGTTGCCGCCGGCAGAGACTGGATCGTGCCGCATGGCGAACGCTTCGCGGATTTGTCTGCACTCACGATGCCAGTGCTAGTCGTTAACGGTAGCAACGATGTAATGCTGCCAACGATCAACTCCTTCTACCTTCAGCAGCATCTGCCCAACAGCCAATTGATACTTTACCCGGACTCCGGCCACGCGGCGCAGTTCCAATACCCGCAGCTGTTTCTCACGCATCTGCAACTTTTTCTGGACGCCTAAACCGGGGCTTTGCCCGGGCCTTGGGTGGGGCCTCACAGCGTTGCCGCGAACATGGCGGCCAGCCTCCACGGACTCAGGTCCATTGACCCCATACCAGTGTCCACGTTCACGACACACGGCCGCCTGTCTAGTCTCTAGGAAACGAAGGAATGCACATGGACAAGCTCGCATCGGAAATCATCGACGCCCATGGCGGTCTCGCCCAGTGGAAGTCGTTCTCTTCGCTGACCGCTCACCTTATCCAGGGCGGTGCTTTGTGGACGCTCAAGGGCAAAGCGGGCCTGCTGGACGATACTAGCGTCACAATCGACCTTCGTCGCGAGCGCGCATCACACGCGCCTTTTGGCGACGCTTCGCGCAAGTCGATCTTCACGCCCGCCCTCGTCGAGCTTCGCTCCGACAAGGACGAAACATTGGAGTTTCTGGAGGATCCCCGGGCTTCGTTCGCTGGTCACACGCTCGAGACGCCATGGTCCGACCTACAACTCGCCTATTTCGCGGGAATCGCGATGTGGACCTATCTCACAATGCCGTTCCTTCTCGCCGAAGAGGGTGTCGAAACGCATGAGATCGATCCCTGGGATGAGAATGGCGAGAGTTGGCGGCGGTTGCGGATTCGCTTCCCCGACACGATCGCGACGCACAGCACGGAGCAAACGCTTTATATTGGCGCAGACGGCTTGATCCGGCGCCACGACTACGACGTCGAGATTGCGGGCAACACCCCAGGCGCGCACCTCGTATCGGACTACGTCGAGGTGCAAGGTGTGATGTTCCCGACCAAGCGGCGAATTTTCCCGCGACAGCCCGATGGAAAAGCAATGGCCGAACCGCTGGTCGTCTCGATTGATCTTGATCGGATCACTCTGAGTTAAGCACGCGGGCTTGGGACGCAATCGCCCCGGGCCCTAACGCTCGCGCGCCTGCTGGCGCACTTTTTCCGACTAAGCGAGGTGGGATCATGCCTGACCAAAACGAAGACATCGTGATCGGTCCGATCGCTACTCACCACATCGTTATCGACGGCCTTTCCATTCGTTACGCGACGGATCGGCGGGTAAGCTCGGGTATCCCGATCCTTCTTACCGCGCCGTTCCCGGAAAGCCTTTTCGCGTTTCTACCGGTTTGGGAGAGCTTCGCCGCCATGGGGCCGGTGATTGCGGTCGATCTGCCTGGGTTCGGTCGATCCGAAGGAAGGCAAGACCTGATGTCGCCCTCGGCAATGGGCCTCTTCCTCGTCAAGCTGCTGGACGTTTTTGAACTCGAACGCGTCCACGCTATCGTTCCCGATGTTGGGACGTTGGCGGCGCTGTTCGCCGCCTCCACGAACCCTGAACGTTTCGCCAGTATCGTCGCCGGGAGCGGCGGCACGGCCATGGAACTTCTTGGTGAACCGCTCGTCCAGATCGCCCACAGCAAAAGGTCTGATTTTGACGGCATCGATGGCGGCGAACAGGTCGTCGGGCTGGTCAGGCAACTCGCACGGGTCATCCCGCCCGCCGCGGTTATCGAGGACTATCGCTTGTCTGCGGCTGGAGATCGCTGGAACGCGGCTGCCGACTTCGTTCGCGCTTATCCGCTGGACCTTCCCCGGCTCGCAGCGCTTTTGCCTGGGATCGACGTTCCCGTGCTCGTTCTTTCCGGCGGCGACGATCCTTTCGTCCCACCTTCGAATGGCGAATTCTTGAAGGCGCGTCTTCCTCATTGTGAAGCACAGGTGATCGAGGCGGGTCATTTCGTCTGGGAGGATGCTGCCGAGGAATACGCCCGGTGTGCCACGGAATGGATCAGTCGCCACGACGTTGGTGTGGCGCCCTAGTGCCGGCTTCATGGATTCCAACTCGCGCCAATTGAAACAGGTCCGATGATCTGAATGGGCTTGGCATCCCGTCGTCGTCCCCGAAGCCGTTGGTTTAGGCTCTGCGCTGGCGGTGCTTTTGATATCTCTCTGGCCTGGTGGAGGCGTTTTGCACGGTAACGTCGTCTCGCCGGCGGAGGACGCCGCAAAGAGCGATATTGACGCGATCGCGACACGTCGCCCCCCAGACCTACGTACGCAGATGGTGCAAAAGGGGGCGGTCGCTGTAACGCGGTGCCCCCTTCCCTTACTATCTAACGGTTCACATCGACAATCGACCGTCCCCTGGACTTGCCTGCGCGCATTGCACCAGCGACGCCTAAAACCTCTTCCAGCCCGATTTCAGTTACCGCCAGCGCCAGTTTCTCAAGATCGAGATCTGTCGCCAAGCGTTGCCAAGCCCGCTCGCGAACCACTTGCGGGGCATTGACAGAATCGATGCCGGCTAGCGTTACATTCCGCATGATGAACGGCATCACGGTCGCGGGTAGATCAAAACCGCCGACAAAGCCGCACGCCGTGACTACCCCGCGATACTTCGTCTGCGCCAGCACATTGGCTAGGGTCCGGCTCCCGACCGTGTCGATCGCGCCCGCCCATCTATCCGGTCCCAACGGTTTGTCTTCGCTCGAGATGGTCTCGCGATCGATGATCTCCGAAGCGCCAAGACGTCGCAGATACTCCGCCTCCGACGCCTTCCCGGTGGACGCAAGCACATGATAGCCCAACTCGCTGAGGATGGCGATCGCTATGGACCCGACCCCGCCAGAGGCACCGGTAACCAGGATGTCACCGCGCTGCGGGACGATCCCGCCATCTTCCAGCGCCAGGACGCTCAGCATTGCCGTGAAGCCGGCAGTGCCGATGGCCATAGCGTCGCGAGTACTGAGCGGGTCCGGAAGTTTGACGAGCCAGTCAGCCTTGACCTGTGCACGCTGCGCGAATCCACCATGGTGAGTTTGGCTTAGCCCCCATCCTGTTGCAACGACCTTGTCCCCTGCGACAAAACGGGGATCCGATGAGTGCTCGACCCTACCCGCAAAGTCGATGCCCGGTATCAACGGAAAGGTCTGAATGATTTGTGGGCTGACAAACGCGATGGCGTCTTTGTAGTTCACGTTGGACCATTCCACGGCGACTGTAACATCACCATCACGGAGTATGTCGTTTTCAACAGTCGTGACGGAAGCGGTGATCGCTCCGTCGGTTCGGTCCGCGAGAATCGCTCGAAATGCCACCAGGCTGGTTCCTTTTCTTGAAGATGTCAGTGGTCTGGAATAAGGCTGAAGGGCGATCTTCGTAAGACCGCACAATTATCGCTGATGCTATCATTCATGATACTACCGGAACTGGAGCCGCCCAATGCGCCCGAAGCGACTTGAGCCAAAAAGTGGATGCGCCGTTGAGCTTACCGTTTCGATCATCGGCGGGGTCTGGAAGCCACTGATCCTTTTTCATCTCCTTGGCGGAAAGAAGCGGTTTATGGAATTGGCGCGACTGATCCCCAACGCGACCCAGCGGATGCTGACCCTTCAACTGCGCGAACTTGAGAGCGACGGGCTCCTGACGCGGCATATCTTTGCCGAGGTGCCTCCGAAGGTCGAATATGAAGTGACACCGCTTGCGAAGTCGCTCGCGCCGGTAATGCTGAGCCTGCGCGACTGGGGTGAGGGTTACAGAACGGATCAGCAGAAGCTGCCGGCGCTGCAGGTTGATTGCCCCCGCGAAGCTGCGCCTCGTCATAAGCCCGAAAAGGCGGCATCAGTCCCGGCAATTCCGGAACCTGACCAGATTGCCATGCCGGTAGCAAATTAGCGGAAAATGCCTTGGCCGGCGCACCACGATCACGTCGATGGCAGTCCGCCGGTGATAACAAAGGATGTCCCGACCGTAACCGGTGCGTATCGCGCATCTGCGCCAAGCTGGCGCGTCATCAGGTCGATAATCCGAGACCCAAGCCCAAGATCCGTTTGTCCTTCGTATCTTCGACCGCGGCCCCGATCCCGAACCTCGAGTATGAAACCCCGCGCACCATCGATCGCCAGCGTCACCGTGATGGAGCCATGCTGATCCGCTGCATATGCGTGCTTGCACGCATTGATCACGAGCTCGGTCACAATGATTCCGACCACACTGGCAAATTCGCTCGGCGTGTTGACCGGATCAGCTTCTAAGTGAATTTGACGGTGCTCACAGCTAAAGCTCTCCTGCAGCCCGGCGAGTAGATCCATCAGATAAGCACACAGATCGACGCTGTTCTGGCCAGGCGATTTGTATAGCTGCCGATGGACTCCCGCGATGGCGCCAATTCGCTGAACCGACGTTTCAAGCGCGGCCCGGGCGTCGGGGTCACTAACTTCTCGGCACTGCGATGACAAAAGCGCCGACAGAAGTTGAAGGCTGTTTGCAATCCGATGGTCGGCCTCTCGGCGCCCCGCGCCTTCGTATTCGAACGGAACAGAGCTACTTGCGGGCCCTTCACCGTTAGAGATTATCATCGCGCAGATCCTCCATCGACTTCACTGTGGCGCGAGCCGGTTCGGGAGGAAACAATACGGTAGTCTGCCCTGCCCTGTGCTGAGGCACGGGATAGCCCTGAAATATCCGTCAAATGGGCTAGATCGGGTCAAAATCCAGCGCGGCACTGGAATGAGCCTCCTCAGTTCGGGATCCAGAATTCAAAAATCGAGCCACCACCCGCAACGTTTCGGGCCTGCAAATCCCCGCCCATCGACTCAACGAGCGTGCGGCAGATTTGGAGGCCCATGCCAACCCCGCTTGGTTTCGTGGTGAAGAACGGGTCGAATATCCGCAGGAAATTCTGCTCCTGGATGCCGGGGCCTGAATCGATCACCTGCACACGCACGCCGTTATCCTGCTGGGCGACACTGAGCCAAACCGAGCGCGTATTAGCCGGCATCTTCTGCATAGCTTCGATGGCATTTAACACGAGATTAACGAGCACTTGCTGGAGGTCTGCCGGATCGGCTTTCAGCAAGCAAGGGCCGCGCGGCCTTGCGATTTCAAGATGCACCGCACCGTCCTTGATCTCGCGCTGAAGGAGTGAGGGCAAGGCTTCAGCAAGTATCGCAAGATCGACCATACCAACGGACCGATCGTGGCTCGATACCCGATCACGCGTTCGGTGGATGATATGGGTCAGGCGCTCGCACTGGCGCTGAACGCGTTGAAGCCCTGCATGTACTGCGGTCGATGGCTCCGGCAGGCTGGAAATTGACCGTTCCAAGGCCTGCAATTCGATCCTCAACGAAGTAATCGGTTGATCCAACTCGTGCGCGATCGAAATGGAAAGCGCACCGATCGTGGCGGCGCGGTTAGCCTGAGCGAGTTGGGACTGAATGGCCAGTTGCAGTTCCGCCATTCGTTGTTGCTGCGTGATATCTACGAGCGTGGCATAGCAAGTGGAATCCTCTGAGATGTTGATCGCATAAGCGACCGTGAGGCAACGCCCATCCGCAGTTGTCAGATCGGCTACCCCGTCCAAGGCATCCCTGCCAGCGACCAATGCCTGAACCACCAATCGAAGGGGATTTCTCGCCCCCAGGCGGCCGAGCAACTGCCGATGCCCGACCAGGCATGCATCAGCGTCCTCAAAACCCAACATAAGCGCCAGCGTCCGGTTCACTTCAACAGTGCTCGCCCGATTGATCAGAGCGTCCATGGTATCTGTGTTTCCGGTAAGCACGTCCGACATATCCTTCACACCGGCGAGCCGAAGGCTGTCAATCTCAGCTTTGATACCTGCTACGTCGATTTCGATAACGCCGATGTTGCGGTCATGGAAAAGCGAGCGAAAGCGCCAGCGCAGCCGCGTCATCAAATCTGTTTCGTCATCGACTTTCAGGTTTAGATCGCGGTTCATTTCCGCGATCGAACGATGCGCGCGGAACTCGGTGTCGACATCGACGAGCCCGCCGACCCAGTGCGTGATTGAGCCGCTATGGGAGGACAAGACGGGGCGGCCGACAGAGTGCATCCAGCGATAGAGCCCGCTTCGAAGCCGTATCCGGAAGTAGCTACGAGATTCGCACGCTCCGGCCCGCGCATCGCGCCACAGTGCTTCGAGAGACGGCATATCTTCGGGGTAAACGACCTCTTTCCAGCCATCTCCACGGATCACCTCGTCGCCATCCAGCCCGGTCAGTTCGGAAAATCCCTTGCTGAGGAAGCGCATTTTTCCGTCCGCGCCCGCAATCCAGAAAATCTGCGGCATGGAACCCTCAAGCCAGCCGAATTCTTTCTGGCTCGGCCGCATAGCCCGCTCGTGCTGCGGCATAATACTCTCCCCGGCCGTCAACAACACCGCGTGGCGAGCGACTTGGCAGTTCAACGATCAGCCGAGCATGCCAGAAAACTGGCCCGTACCATATCCAACCTCGGTATGGGGTCCGAGATAGTTCGCTGACCCAAACTGTGCCGCTCAGTTGCCAGGGGGCAAAGCGGTCTGGTCGTGGATTACGCTAATGCGTGCCAATGGGAAGGCTTACCTCGAACCGCGCGCCTACGGGCAGCGAGGTAGCTATTATGGCACCTTCATGCTGTTCGACAATAGAGCGGCAGACCGCCAAGCCGATCCCCATGCCGCCCGTCTTCGTGGTGTAGAAACTATCGAAAACACGTTCGAGCTGATCGGTTGAAATACCATGCCCGACATCGTCGACACGAACCTTCAACCACGCGCCTTCTGCCCAGGTTGATATGGTGATCGAGCCAGCTTGGCTCAGTGAATCACGCATCGCTTGGACAGCATTTAGAACAAGATTTACGACCACCTGCTGCAACTGGATGCGGTCACCGCAAACTGTGGGGAGCTCGGCTCCCAGTACCGGGGTGCAGGAGACGCAGGACTGGACGAGTTCTTGGCGGACAAACTGCAAGGCCTCGATAATTACGTCATTGATCGAAAGCGGCTCTGCCTGTCCGCTTTGGGGCGCAGCTACCGATCGAACGCGCGAGATGATGTCTGCGGCACGCTTCGCGGCGCTGATCGTGTGCCGGATCATGGGAAGTACTTGGTGGTCAATCGACGCTTTCCTTCGCTCCAAGAGACGCTCGGCGATGATGGTGTTCGAGACAATTGCGGAAAGTGGCTGGCTGACTTCATGCGCGATCGATGCAGCTAACTCGCCCAAGGTCGCAATCCGGGATGCGTGCGCAAATTCGGCGCGAACATGCTCAAGCCTTTGCTGCGCTGCGACTCTGTCGCTGATATCAATCAGGGCTGTCATAACCGGCTGTCCAGGAAGCCGCTCCGGTGCTGCCCAGATGGCAAGCGCAACGTCGATCACGCTACCGTCGCGACGGCGAATTCGAGTCTCGGTAGGTGGCATCAGGACCCGGCGATAACGACCGTCGATGGCTCGCGCCACGATGCCGTAGCTGTCTTGCGGCCAAAGCCATCGAAGCCCGCCGGGGACTTGATCGTGGCGGTCGACTCCGAAGATCCGCAGCGCCTGGTCATTCACCGTCCGGATGTGCATTGCGTCGAGCATGCGCATGGTCCGGGCCGGATCGGCAAGGAGGTGGGTTTCGAGATCGGTCACGCCCTCGGCGCGATATTCTTCAAGCTGGATATCGACATCGGTGAAGTCGTGTTCGATCAATCCCACCGACATCACATCCAGAAGGTTGCGATAGTTCGACTCGCTTCTGGCGAGTTCCGCATGCGCGCGATTACGATCGCCGAGGTCCATTACTCCTATGACCATAATCCCGCGCTTGCGGGTCTCCGGAGACCAAGCGACAGTAAAAAGCCCGTCGATCTGGCGCCCATCCAACGCGTTCAGACGGGTTTCGCACACGAAGTGGGTTTGTTCGTCAAGCACGGCCATCAGCGCATTGACATAGTCGGGCAGGCTTTCGTCCGGCCATAGGCGGCCACTGCGAAAGCCAGTCAGATCTTCCGCATTTTCGGCACCAAACAGACGCACTGCCGCGTCGTTCACGCTGAGGATGTCTTCGAAGTCCCGCAGATGCCGAACAAAGGTGGGATGTGCGTCAAGGTAAGCCCGGATATCGGTGACGCCGCTCTCTCTCAGACGCTTTAATTCGGCCCCGACGCCGCTGAAGTCGATCTCGAAGAATGCCACCGCAATGGCATGAAAGAGGTTATCGTAGCGGAAGGCATTTTCTTCAGCGGACCGGCGTAACTGACGGACATCCTCGATATTACGGCCGGTCTCGAAAATTTCGATCAAAGATCCATCAGTGTCGCGCCGTGCAGACCAGCGGAGCGATATCTGGATCGGCCCTTTACTGGTCTGCCGGAGCACGTCGCCCTGCCATTTATCGCTCTCGGCCAAGCGTTCTGCCCAGCCCTCAGCTTCTTCACCGAAAACCTGCGGAAATGGCTTCCCGATAACAGTTGTGCGATCCCAGCCATAAAGTGTTTCGGACTCACGATTGAAGCCGAGAATAAGCCCGTCGCGCCCGAAGCGCACAACGCTCTCATTGAGGAGATCGAAAGGATCCAAGTGTCGTACCGCCGCACAATGCGCCGCTGAAAGAGCGGCTACCCGGCTATACGAGGATATCGTCTGGGATGCGACCCTGGTCCTGTCGCATTTGGGCTGGCCGGTCCGACGCTGCCCGGATGGAGGATCAACGAGCGATCGCTTCCAATTCGTCGATGAGGGCGAGGGGGTCAAACGGCTTGCGAAGCAAGCACCTTACCCCCGCTGTTGCTGCTTGCTCGTCCAGTCCGGGCGCCGGAAATGCCGTGATAAGGATGACGGGCATTGGTCGCGTGCGCTGGATATGTCGTGCCAGGGATAAACCGTTCATCCCAGGCATCTGAAGGTCGGTCACCACGCAGTCTAATTCCGCCAGCCGGCCGGAGGCCAGCAAGGCGTCGGCCGTCTCGAACATCTTGGATGTGAAACCAATGCTCGCTACCAGAGCCTCAAGGGCGATCCGAACGTCCTCATCGTCATCAACGATCCCGATGACAGGAATATCTGTGGAGATGGGTGTTATCGGTTGCATACTTCCCTCCTCCGCATCTGAGGCCCCTTCAACCTGAGCCGTTCCATCGACGGCTATGATCACTCCTGCACGCTCCACATAGTTTGCCTCAAACCAATGCCGGTATTGTCCGCACTTAGCGAGTGGAGAAACGCGACCCAATACCTTGGTATGGGCATCAACGGGCCTTTGCCCGCCAAAAAATCGGCTGGGCCTGGGATGTAGGGCGTGCAACGGTGACAGAAAACGCGCCATTGCACCTAGGCGACCAATCCGGAGGCGCAGGCGCTCCACGCTGCCACTCGCGACCGCTTCGATTGCGCTGGGAATACCTATCCGCGCATCTGACATAAAAGCGGCGCTATGATTGTGGATACCGATCTGACCGCTGCCAGCCTCCACCGAGGCTTTGGTACAATGCCACTACCGACGCCAGCCGCTTGCGATGAAGGTCGATCAACTGAAGCTGCGCCTCAAGCAGCGACCGCTCCGCATCCAACTGATCGAGATAGGACGAATAGCCAGCTCGATAACGGCGGCGGGCAAGGTCGAGCGCGGCGCGCAAAGACGCAACCTGCCGCGTGGCCGTCTCCCGCTCCTCGCCATTGCGCACCACCCCCGCCAGCGCATCCTCGACCTCCTGAAAGGCTGTCAGCGCGGTTTTACGATATGCAAAAGCGGCCTGATCGCGCCGCGCGGCCGCCGCATCCGCACTCGCGCGCAGCGCCCCGCCCTGGAACAACGGCGCGAGAATCGAGCTGCCGATCGAGAACAGGCTGACCGGGCTGGGTAAGGCCGTGGAAGCAACGCCCCCGGCATTGGCCGAAAGTTGAATGCGCGGCATGAAGGCCGCGCGGGCTGAGTCCAGGTTGCGATCGGCCGCCACGATGTGCGCTTCGGCTTCCGCGATATCCGGTCGTTGCCGCAACACGGCAGCTGGTAGCATGTGCGGAATTTCGAGTGGTCCAAGCCCTTCGAGGTCGGCCCCGCGTGCGATCGCCCCAGGCGCGTCACCGACCAGTACGCTCAGCGCGCTTTCCTGCTTAGTAATAGCAAGGCGCGTTGCCGGCACCAGCCGGGCGGCCGCCTCGAATACGGCTTCAGCCTGCAGAAGATCGAGCTGCGAGGAATAACCGGCAGCCGATCTACGTCGTAGCACGGTCAACTCCGCCGCCCTCGAATTGACGGTATCAATTGTGGTCTGCAGTTGCATGTCCAACGAGCGCAGCCCTACATAGCCGGTGACGACCGTCGAAATGAGTGCGACGCGGGTCGCATCCCGCTCAAACTCGGTTGCGATGAGCGTTTGCCGGCTCGCATCTGTCGCGGCCGACAAGCGACCGAAAAGGTCGACCTCGTAAGAGACCGACAGCTGTGCGCTACTCTGGGTCTGATCAACGCCTTCGCCGAACGCGCTGATGGTCCGGGTTGGCCCACCGCCTATCGATAGGCCAGCCGAAGGCTGACCATGGCTCTCGGAGAGTCTGAATTGAGCGCGCGCCTCAGATATCTTCGCACCGGCTGCCATTAGATCGACATTTTGCGCAAGCGCCCGCTCGACCAGTTCGTCAAGGGCCGGATCTCCGAACTGAACCCACCAGTCCCTGTCGATCCCACGCAACGGCGATCCTCCGATGCGCCAATCGCTGGGCGCTGCGACTAACGCTGCCGGCGGCATGGGTGGACGCGGGCCGGCGCACCCGGACAGAGCAATAGTCAACAGAAGGTAACTGGGCAGCCTCACTTGCCGCCCTCCACATCGATCCGCATCTCGACGGACATGCCTGGCCGGAGGCGGTCTGCTAGCGCCTGACGTGGCTCGATCGCGATCAATACTGCCAGGCGCTGGGGAACCTTGACGAAATTACCCGTAGCATTGTCGGGCTTCAGTACAGCGAATTCCCAACCGGTCGCGGGCGCAATCCGGGTTATGCGCCCTTTGAGTTGCTCGCCGCCGAGGGCATCGATCGTGAAGGTCGCGGGTTGACCGACCATCATCCGATTGGTCTGGCTTTCCTTAAACTGGGCTATGATCCATCGGTCTGGCGGGACGAGTTCCATCAGCGAGGTGCCGTTTGTTACGAACTGGCCGAGCCGAACGTGGATCTCGCCAAGTTGGCCAGCTTCCGGCGCGCGAATGATCGTGTGTAGCAAGTCGATTTCGGCAAGCCTCAGTTGGGCCCGGGCTACCTCAACTTGCGCCGCAAGTCCGCCGCGGCCGACATCGACCGTTCGGAGGTCTTCGCGTGCGATCTGCGTTCTGGCAGTTGCCTGACGCAGGTTCGCTTCGGCTGCGGCGAGGGCTGCTGCGGTCTGATCGCGTTCCCGGATTGAGATCGATCCATCGCTCACCAGATCGAGCGCACGATTCATGTCGGCCTTCGAGCGCAGGAGTTGCGCTGAGGCGTCCGTGATAGCCGCATCCTCACTCGTGATGCCGGCCGCACGCGCGCGGTGAGCCTGGCGACTGTTGGCGAGCGCCGCAAGCTGAACAGCAAGGTTGGCGCGCGCCTGCGCCAACCTTGCTTTGTAGATGTCGTCGTCGATAAGCGCGAGCAGTTGCCCTTCGCGAACGGTCGCAAAATCTCGCACCAAGACCCGCGTAACGTAGCCACTGACCTGGGGCGCCATCACGACCGTGCGCCCGCGGACCAGAGCGTTGTCGGTCTGCTCTGACCGCCCGGCCCACGGTCCGATTCCCCAGACCTGAAGGATGATAGCGACCGCCGCGAGCAGCGCGAGAGCGAGCCCCAGAGTTACGAGTGGAGCTTGCTTCGGCGGATGCCATACAGGCATCTCGGTGGCTGACTCGGGCGTCTGGACATCGGTCATTGCGGAGCCCCTGAAGTTTCGGGTGCGCGGTTCCGCATCCATTCGAACATCGTGACGCCAGCGATGAAGAGGCCGGTTGCGAGCGCGACAAGCGTGACGACCCAGAAAGTGTCGTTGAAAGCGAGAACATTCGCCTGCGCATGCAATGCCTGGCTCAGCAGACCGTTCGCCTGTTGGGCCCGCGCGATCGGGTCGGTAAGGCGCGGTGCGATCGCTGAAGCGTATTGCGAGATTCTGGCCGTCACCGCCGGATCGCCAAGGGACAGCGCTTCTGCCAGTCGCTCGGCATGAAGTCGCTCGCGAGCGACTTGGATGCTGCCGAGCAACGCCGAACCAGCCAGGCCGCCGACATTCTGCGTCGTGCTGAACAGGACAACAAAGCTAACTAGGTAGGTCGGTCCACGCTTGATGATGTGACCGATGCCAAACATCAGCGCCGGGCCAAGGAAGAGGGTCGTGCCAAAGCCGATTAAAGCTTGGCTAAGGTAGAGTTGCTCAGGCCGCGTGATACTGGTCGAACCAGTGTCCAGCCATGCGCCTGCCGCGATGATGAAGGCGGCTGCCATGATCATCACTACCACGCGCTCGGGCTTGAGTAGCAAGCATGCGGTGGCGATCCCGGCCGCCATCGCGAAGAATACGACAACGAAAAGCGGATGAAGCTGATCGCTGGTAAGGCCGCCGAGAGTCAGAAGGCCGACCGCGGCGTAGATTTGCTCGCTAAGCGAGACGCGGACCACCACCGCGATCAACGTGAAAAACAGGATGTCCCGCGTTGCGTACCAGCGCACCCACAATAGAGGCCGCGCCCGTCTATCCTCGATCAGAAGGGCTAGCCCCAAGATCGGTAAAGCCATCGCGAACGCCCAGCCGAGAAACGCCGCGTCGGTCCACCAGAAATAGCGGCCGAGCGCCAACGCGGTGCAAATCGCGAGCATCGCCACAATGGTAAGGGCGGCGGTCAGCGCATCCAGTGGTTCGAAGGCCCTCTCCCGGACGTTGGGAGGTAGCGGCATGAGATTGAGCATCGCCCAAGCAGCGAGCGCCATGGCCAACTCAACGAGATGCAGCCCTCGCCAGTTATCGAGCGCGATCATGGCAAGGGGGAACATTCGGGCTACCGGGACCGCGAGTTGGGGAAGGCTGAAGCCGACCACAGCCGCGACAGGCCGCAGCTTCAGCGGAAAGACCTGGAAAATGTTGTACAGCGATAACGTCGTAAGGCCGCCGGCTGCAACTCCGCTTACCGCGCGAGCGAGGACCGCAGTACCCAGTGAGGGTGCTAGAATTTGCACGATCTGTGCAGCGACAAGAGCGCCCAAAACGACGTGCATCGTGGCCGGGATACCGAACTGTACCCGCGCTTTCACCAGAAGCAGGTTGGCAGTGGCGTTAAAGGCGACGTAGACTGCGACGAGGAGATTGGCTTCTACCACGTAGAGCCCCATGTCACCCGCGATGGAGTTGATGTTCGATGTTATCAGCCCGTTTCCAAGACCACTGCCCATTGCCATGACGAACGCTGAAAAGGCATAGATGGCGCGATTTTTGCCACTGTGCCGGGGCGAATAGGGCGCCCCGGGGAAAAGCGGCTTTTCTTCTGGAGAGAAGCGGTAATCGCCGCGAGCGACAGACATCAAACAAGCACTCCGGAATGGATGGGGAAGTTCCCGACCATTCTGCACCTTGGTTCGGCACGATCTGAGCTTTACGGGTTGCTACATTTCGAACAACACATACGCCGGTATGGTGGAGGGGCGTGCGTTGGCATGAACAACGGCACGCTCCTCCAGCGCTGTTTAGAAGCGCATGCCAACCCCGCCAATTACCTGGTTGCGCGATACGTCCCCGGAATAGTTCGAGTAGCGGTATTCGCTCGTCAGGAAGAAACGTGGCGTGAGCGCATATTCGGCGCCGATTCCACCACGAATGCCCGAGCGATTGGTGTGATCGGTGACTGCCACCGTATTTGCGCCGGTGGTCTGGCTGAAGCGGTCGCTAAAGCGCCCGTTTGTGTAGCCGGCCTTCGCGTACAGCAACAGATTGGGCATCACGACATAGCCGACCCGAACGCCAGCGTAGAGATCTCGATCTGCCCGCTCGCAGTGGCTAAGCTTAGCTTCGGCGAAGCACGATTTCTGGGTGGAGCCTGTCACTTCAAGCTCCGGGGCAATGCGGATGTCGCCGAACGCAGCGTCGTATCCAGCCGTACCGCCATAGGTGAAGCCGGAGCCGTTCTCGCCGTCGTGATTGATGCGATCCCAGCCACCCGTCACCGCAATGCGCGGGCCTGTAAAAGGGACTTCATCCTGCGCCAGCGCAGGTAGCGCGGCCAAAACACCCGCCAAAGCCACCGTAATCTTGAGAGATTTCATTATCATCGCTTGCTCCTCACCGACCGGATGGGTCGCTTCATGTGAGTTAACCGCGAAGCACAGATCGCATCAGAGATACGACGGTAGTAGCCGGCGCGTGATTTGGCATTGAAGGGCCATCCCTTCTTATGGATACCCCTAGCCTTCCGTCGATCTTGATACAGTGACCCGGCTCCTCGCCTTGAACGGTCACAGTTTCGATCACAATAACGCTGGGCCGCCCGGCAACCCATCTTTCAGTACCCCCCATTGGGCTATTGGGCTCGGCATCGGATTTTTCAGGAATTTACCTGCGAGTAATGGTCCGAACCGCAATGCCAATGAGATGGTGTAAAAGATGTTGCTTGGAAGAATGCCTGCTCACGCAAAGAGTGATTTTGCTCCGGTCGCAAGTATCATAAACTTGCAGATGCCTTCAGAGACTGCTCGGGGGGCCAGGCGAGCGTACGTCAAAGCGCTCGCGCGCCGCCTCGATCTGCGTCTGATTCTCGACGGCCCAATGACCCAGCACGTCGATGGGCCCCCGGAGCGAGCGTCCCAGTGGTGTCAGCGCATAAAGGACCGATGGTGGCACATTCGGGAACACCGTCCGTTCGATCAGGCCGTCTCTCTCGAGGCGACGCAGCGTCAGCGTCAGCATGCGTTTGGAAATGCCTGATACCGAACGCTGCAACTCATTGAAACGGTGATCCTTCTCACCCAGCAGCATGACCACGAAGACCGACCATTTATCGCCGATGCGCGTGAGAACGTCTGCCACGATCCTGCAATCGTGTGGCACGTTGGTTCTTCCGGGTAACAAATTTGTGCCTCCTTGCGAAACAGCGACAACTCATGAATTTAAGTCTGGTTACAAGTAGTTGCGAGCGAAAGCGTTTCTATGGAACTTCTCAAGATCGGCTTCGGGATCATAGCAGGGACTGGGGCTCGTCCTGGCACCGCCGTTGGGCGCTGGCATGGATGACATCATCGATCGGGTAGGTCATGTCGGGCCGATTCAGGAACTCGCACCGGGTGTACGCAACCGCTTTGTGGTTGCTCCTGGTGAATTCCGAAGCCAATCGCCGTTCGTGTTGCTGGTTGAGGATTTCATCCAAGCAGGCACCGATTTCCTCCCCCATCCGCACAAGGGCCTCGAGACAATAACGTTCGTCCTATCGGGCGCATTGAAGCATGGCGACAATGTCGGCAATCGCGGCGTAGTTGGTCCTGATGAAGTACAATGGATGACTGCCGGCAAAGGAATCGTCCACGGCGGTCAGCCAGCCAGCGGAGAGCCTGTTCACGCGCTGCAACTGTGGGTGGCGTTACCAAGCTTACTACGCAACAGCCCGCCGGGGACGCGGGAACAACGCCGTGCAACCGCATTGGCGGATACCTCAAACGGATCAACGGCAAGGATTTATGGTGCCGGGAGCCGAGGGAACGACGAGCCCGAATGGAGTTGCTGGCCGATGACCCTGATCGATGTTCAGCTCGAATCCGGTGGCCATCGCACAATCCCGCTTCGCGCCAACGAACGCAGCTTCCTGTATGTTTTGAACGGCACCGTCCTGCTTGGAAAAGGAAATTCCTACGAGGCCGGGTCTGTCATTTGGTTCACACCGCAAGCGAGGGATACACCGCTTGATCTCTCCGCTCGTGGGTCAACCCGGCTAGTCCAATACACCAGCCCCGTCATCGACGAACCAATCGTTGCGCGCGGGCCGTTCGTCATGGGGAGCGAAGCCGAAATCCGAAGCGCGTTTCACGAATTTCAGACCACTGGCTTCGGCGGCACATCGCATTCCTGAACGAAACCCCATTCGAGAGGGTTCGAATCGCGGCAAGGCCGGCCGACAGGTACATGGCATCCGGCTTGTCCCTGTCGGCTCTCATCTGCGCGATCACGCGATCATAATGCTTCAATCGCCGAGGAAGGCTTTCACGTCCTGCGCGAATTCGGCGTGATGCTGGAACAGGAACCCGTGGCCCGCGTCGGGATAGATCTTGACGATCGCATTCGGGATTAGGCCGCCCATGAGATGGCTGAAACGCGGCGGAATCATCGCATCCGCGTCGCCGTTGCACACGAACGTTGGTTGACGGATGCCGGTGAGCCTCTGCAGCTTTGAATGGTCCGGTATCCCCCAGTCACAGACGGCATCGTAGTGTGCGTCGCGGGTTTGGAGCGAGCTGGCAGTGTCGCGACCTTCCGACCGCGCAAGAAACCGCCCTAGATATTCCATTCCCGCAGCCTGGCTGGTCTCTGTCGGTTTGAAAAAGGTGTAGAGGAGTTGCGGTCCGCCGGGCTCGTCGAGACGGACGGCATCAGCAATGTCCTTGCGCCAGCCATGGATGTCCGGAGCGCCCTGAGGCGAAGTCGCGGCCAGAATTAGACGATGGACAAGATGCGGCCGGATCAAGGCGATCTCCTGCGCCACGAAGCCGCCCAGCGAGAAGCCTAGTAGGTCCACAATGGGTAGGGCCGCTGCTTCACAGAACGCGATGATGTCTCGCGCCATCTCGCCGATGGTCGACGGCGTGATGCCACTTGTCGAGCTCACGCCCCGGTTGTCGACCAGTACGATCGGTCGGGTTTCCGCCAGCACGTCAAGCAAAGCCGGGTCCCATGTGTCCATGTCGCCCCGGAAGCGCGGCAGAAGGAGCAAGGGCGTTCCCGTATCTGCACCAAAGCAACGGAAGGCATAGCGAATGCCGTTTGAAGCCTCGACGAACTGCGTGCGCGCAGTGTTCGTCATTTCGTTAAGCTCGGCCATACCCGTGTTCCCTTTCGCATCGCTCCGCCCGTTCGGTGACGGTGAGCACCATGGTATCGCGCCGCTGAGAGGTAAGACTTGAGGCCCAGGATGGCCGGATCAGCGGACAGGATTATGCGATGACAATGCGACGAGAATGCGCGCAGTGGTAGCATACTTGGGTAGTGGTCGTGCTTCCAGGGGTATGTCACCATGCATCAAGAACGAGCATGCTCATAAAGTGAGCGTGCCATCCCGGCCTCCATCGGCGCCGGCACTGCGTACGTCCACTCCGCCCGCGCCCGCTGTCGACGGTCGCCCCCCTTCGGCTTCCTGTCGAGCGCCCGACTAGGTTTGCAAAAACTCCCAGGCACTTGAGATCACCACTGAGCCTTCGCCAACGGAGGAGGCAACCCGCTTGATGGAACCTGCGCGTACGTCGCCAACCGCAAAAACTCCAGGGCATGATGTTGCATATTGCGAATGGCCTCCCGCGGCCTCTCCTGTGCGAACGAAGCCCTTTTCGTCGAGGTCCACAAGGCCCGAAAGCCATCCCGTATTTGGGGCTGCGCCTACCATCACGAACAGGGCACAGGTTGGAAAATTGCGGGTCGTTCCATCGTCGCAATTTCGCAGGGTAAGCGCTTCGAGGTGCTCGTCCCCATCCACGGCGATCACTTCAACCCCATATTCGATCGTGATCGCCGGATCAGCTTCGAGACGACTGGACAAGTAATGAGACATCGAAGCCGCCAGCGAGGATCCACGAACCAGCAATCGGACGTGCTTCGCGGATCGGCTCAGGAACATCGCAGCCTGCCCCGCTGAATTTCCGCCACCTATCACGGCGGTCTCAGCCCCACGGCAGAAGCGCGCTTCATTCTCTGTTGCGGAGTAATAGACGCCATTACCTTCAAAGGCGGAGAGCCGGTCGATAGGAAGTCGCCGATATTGCACACCGGTCGCCACTACTACTGCCCCGGCCCTGACCCGCTGCCCATTGTCAAAAGTGGCGCAGAATTTACCATCGCCCAGTCGCTCAAGGTTCGCGACGCGGCGTGGCATGGCGAACCGCGTCCCAAACTTCATCGCCTGAACTTCACCGCGCCAAACCAGATCCGCGCCTGAAATGCCGGTGGGGAACCCCATATAATTCTCGATGCGGCTCGACGTGCCTGCCTGCCCGCCGATCGCCGTATCCTCCACCACAAGCGCACTCAGACCCTCAGCGCCGGCATAGACGCCTGCCGCCACACCTGCCGGCCCGCCACCGACGATTACGACGTCAAAACTTTCATCCTCCACCAACTCCCTGTTGAGACCAAGCAACCGAGCCACCTTATCGGGCGTCGGGTCGCTTATGACGTTGTCCTTCCCGAAAATGACTGCGGGGCTATCGGCAGAGATCGTGCAGCTTGTCGCGACCGCTTCAGCTTCGGGGCTTCCCAGAGCATACGATTGGTAGGGTAGCCGATTGCGGCTCGCGAAATCGGCGATACGCCGGACTGCTCCGTCGGAATCTTCGCCAAGTAGGACCAGATTTCCGTCGCGGGCTTCGATCTGACGGCGGCGGCGGGCCGCCAGGACCGTGATGACGATATCCGACATCTCCGGAATCTCTGACATGAGACGCAGCATGTCCGTGCGCGGTACCTCGATAACATCGGTATCGCGCACGGTCCGCATGGCCATCGACCAACTGCCGCCATCGAGAAACGAGATTTCGCCCATGAACTGGGTGGGGCCAAGGGTGGCAGGAACATGGCGTTCGTCCGTGAAGGGGTTCACCACCTCGATTTCTCCGTCGACGACATAAATGAAGCGGTCGACGGGTTCACCGGGGCGAGAGACAAATGTACCCGCCGGGTAGCGACGGGCCACGCCGGCGGCCCGCAGCGCCGTGACATGGGATTGCGCAAGCGGAACACGCTGCATTTCGCGTAAATCGCGGCCTATCGTTTCCATTGCAAACCTCTGATCATGATGTGGGCCGCGAGGCCGGCTGGATGGTGCCCAACTCGCCAGCGATCGTCGGAAGGAGTTCGGATATTGTCGGGTGAATGTGGACCGTGCGGCGAAGCGTGTCGGCTGTCGCCCCATTCGCCATCATGTCCAAGATAACGTGGATCGCTTCATCTCCGCCAGTGCCAAGGATCGTTCCGCCGAGAATGATATCCGTCCCTGCATCGACGACAATCTTCATGAAGCCAATCTGTTCGTCCTTTTCGACCGCACGGCCGACCCGCGCCATCTCCCGGTGACCAATTTTGATGGAATGCCCGGCAGCAAGCGCCTGATCTGCGCTCAGTCCGACCCGAGCAAGCGGCGGATCGGTAAAGAGAGCGTAGCATGCGATACGATCGGTCACACGTCGGCTACCCCGGTCGAGAAGATTCTCTGCGACGATCTCAAAGTCGTTGTAGCTGGTGTGCGTAAATGCGCCGCGACCATTGCAGTCGCCTAGTGCCCATACTCCAGATACCGAGGTCGCGAGACAATCGTCGACACGAATATAGCCGCGCGCGTCGGTCTCGACCCCGGCCCGGCCAAGGTCGAGATCATCGGTGTTCGGAACCCGGCCCACCGCCATGAGCACGTGACTTGCCACGATCGCGGGTTCTCCTTCGGTACAATCAACGCCGACTTCGATCCCGCGCTCGACCGGCGCAAAGCGAATGCACTCGGCATCGGTGCGGATCGAGACCCCCTCGGCTTCGAGCATCTCGCGCAGCCTTTTCGATATCTCCGCATCCTCACGTGACACGACTCTCGGGCCTTTCTCGATGACAGTAACTTGCGAGCCCAAACGCCGATAGGCTTGGGCAAACTCGAGACCTATATAGCTGCCGCCAATGATCACGAGGTGTTCTGGGAGCGCCGCAAGTTCGAGCAGCGAACTGTTAGTCAGCAACGGTACGTCCGCCGCTCCCGGCAAGTCGGGTATCAGAGCCCGCCCGCCGACATTGATAAATATGCGCTCGGCCGTGAGAACTTGTTCGCCGACACGTACCGTGTCGGGACCTTCGAAGCGCGCGTGGCCGAATATCAAGCTGCATCCGTCCAGAGCGCGGAGCCATTTTTCGTTCGCTGAACGGCCGTCCTGCGAGATTTTTTGCGTGCGCGCGTGAACCCGGCTAATATCGATCGAGATCGGACCGGTTACAACTCCGAAATCCGCGCCGCGCCGTGCCATGTGAGCGGCATAGGCTGAAGCAACGAGCGCCTTGGTGGGTTTGCACCCGGTGTTGACGCAGGTCCCCCCCACGAGATGTCGCTCGATGATAGCGACCGTCCAACCCGCAGCGGACAGCCGGCCGGCGAGCGCTGGGCCGGCTTGCCCTGTACCAATGATGATTGCGTCGAAGCGTTGAATCATATCTCACCACAATGTCCGTCCGCGAGACATACAAGACTTAGCCGCGCCAGAGAACGATACCAGCGTAGGGGGGGATCGGATCTGCAGGCCGACTGTTGCGACACCAAGATAGTCGAGCACAGCCGTTGACCCCATACCAGATGACGCCTGCACCTGGAGGGCAAATCGCCTCACGAATGAAGTTTGTGATGTCACGGGATGGAAGCGTAATGGACTCTGCCCCCCAGATTTCTGTGGTGGACGATGATGAGGGCATCCGCCTCGCTCTCGACGGATTGCTTCGCAGCGCAGGTCATAGTGCCAGGACGTTCGCCAGCGCCGAGGAGGCGCTGGCTGATCCGCACATCGAGGACAGCAATTGTGTGATCACCGATCTGCAGATGGGTCGCATCGACGGCCTCGAGTTCGCGCGTCGCCTGCGAGGCCGCAGCCAGGCGATGCCGATATTGCTAATGACAGCTTATCCGACTGCAAACATTGAGCGGCGCGCGCGCGAAACCGACATTCTGTTCCTCAGCAAACCTTTCGAAGCTAACGAGATGCTCCATGTCGTCCATCAGATGCTGCAAACTGGGGGAAGATAAACGGTCACAGCGCTGAATGCTCGGGACCGCAAGGGACTCAGCCGAAGTCCCGCCGTGCCGGCCTGCAGGGCTTGAAGATGATAGTAAAGGTCCAGATGGCGCCGCTCTAACGGGTTGTTGCAAACCGTATAGAGACGGCTGTCCCGTTCAGTAGCACTCTTGAAGGGGTGGAGTTCACGAAGTTCCGAGCAGGCAAGACACGAAACACCCCATGCGCGCGTCAGGCGTCGGTGAGCTTCCATTTTCAGACGAACCGATTACCGGGCCCCGCGTAGCGGAGCAGGCAATTGCCCGTGGGGACGGTGCGAGCCTTCCTCAGGCGCATTGGCTCTCACCAATCCGACAGACGGTGTAAAGGCAGCGAGCGCGCTGACGATTGCCAGCAAATTGGGCTTCTGGGGCATAGTGGTCTCCTACGCCTTGTTATGACCCAACCACCCTTAAACCGGGACGGCCGCTTTCGTATGCTGGCCACACGCGCTCGCGTGGAAAGAAAGACCCCTCCCCCTACCAATGGAGGAGGACACCAGACCGGCGCACGTCTGTATGGCGGCATCGCCCGACGGCATAGTCGCAATGACCGGGCCGGCTCAGACACGCCCCCCTGTGACGCTGCGTCTGCCCTCCCCCGCCGCGCAGCGTGCCGGCCCGGCACCCAATTTGAGGTTTGAGGTTTGAGATGACGATCTACAGCCCACCAGCTCAAGCGCGCTTCCGGCTCTGTGTGGGCAGCATTGGTCTGCTGTTCCCGTTAATGATGGGCTGGATCCTCCATGGATAATCCAGAGGGCACCGCCTCACGCCTCAATACGGTCCGACGCACCATGTCGGTACGCGGCCCGTCGTACGGTGCCGGGTGGCTGCCCGTACGCGCGCAGGAACGCCCGCCGCATGCGATCCCGATCAGCAAAACCCGTTTGCTGCGCGACCACATCTATCGGATGAGCGGTATTCTCCATAAGCGTTCTAGCTGCCTCCAATCGAAGGTGCTCGATAGCTTTTGCAGGTGTCTGACCGGTCTCCGATTGGAAGGCCCGGCTGAACTGTCGCGGGGAAAGATGCGCACGCTCCGCGAGATCCTCCACCGAAAGCCGGTCGGCAAGATTGCGCTTAGCGTAGGTGAGGACCGCTTGCATCCGATCGGATTTCGGCTCGAGTTCAAGCAGGGTCGAAAACTGGGACTGTCCGCCGCTACGACGGTGATAAACCACGAGCTTTCGCGCGACTTGGCGGGCGGCCACCAGTCCAAGATCTTCTTCGACCAAAGCCAGCGCCAGATCGATTCCTGCCGTCATCCCCGCCGAGGTCCAGATGGGGCCGTCAGCAATGAAGATCCTATCCTCTTCGACTTTCACGCGCGGGTACCGCTTCGCCATGTCGCGCGCGTACATCCAATGAGTTGTGGCGCGCCGCCCGTCGAGCAGGCCTGCTTCGGCAAGGACAAGCGCCCCAACGCAGGGGGCCGCGATCCGGCGAGCGAACTGCGGGGCCGTCCGAACAAAAGCGATCACTTCGGGCGTTGCATCCTCCATGCTGCCACCGACGACAAGGAGGTCCAGCGTCTCGCCTGCGAACGGGGCGGTCATCACCTCGAAGCCGACGGAGGTCCGGACAGGACCGCCCTTCGCCGACAGCATACGCACATCATAGACCGGCTCGTCCGCTTGCAGATTGGCGAGCTCGAAGACCGTCGAGACCGCCAGGCTCATCGGCGAATAGCCTGGATGCAGGATGAAGCCGACTTTGCGCATATCCCTCGCTCCGAATGTCTTAAAACGCCGTTTATATGTCATTTAGGTCAACGGGTATCAAGCCTACATTTCGAACGACCGCAGCAAGAGCAGCAACTGGAGACATGAGATGACCCTGATGGGAACTGCGCTGGTGACCGGCGCCTCTACCGGGATCGGCGCCATCTATGCCGATCGCCTGGCGCACCGTGGCTACGATTTGATCCTGGTCGCTCGGAACACCGAGCGCCTGCAGGAGGTAGCGGCACGCATCACTGACCAGACAGGTCGCTCGGTGAATGTGATGACTGCGGACCTGTCGGATAAAGAAGACCTCTTCACGGTCGAGCGCGTTCTGCGCGAGAATGCCGGCGTCACCATGCTGGTGAACAACGCCGGGTTCGGCGGCGTGACGCCGTTGCTGAAGTCCGATGTCGGCCGGATGGAACTGATGGTCGACCTTAACGTGACCGCGCTGATGCGTCTTTCCTACGCGGCAGCGCCCGGCTTCGCCGCTCGCGGTGGTGGCACGATCATCAACATCTCCTCTATTGTCGCGATTGGCCCGGAAATCCTGAACGGCGTCTATGGTGGAACGAAGGCCTTCGTCCTGGCCTTCACTCAATCACTTCAGCACGAACTGGCCGACAAGGGCGTTCGGGTACAGGCGGTTCTACCCGGCGGCACCGCGACCGAATTCTGGGGCATCGCCGGCGCCGGCGGCTATGCCGACAGCCCGCTCGTGATGCCTGCCGATGCGATGGTCGATGCGGCGCTTGCCGGCCTCGACCTGGGCGAAGTGGTGACCATTCCGCCACTTCAGGACGGCACGCTGTGGGATGACTACGAGACGCAGCGTCAACGCATCGCGCGCGATCTCGCCCATGCTACACCCGGCGCCCGTTACCTCGCGGCGCGCGTGTGATCGAGGCGCCGTCGGCGGAGCGGCTGTCCGCTAAGGTCATGGAGGATTATCGCCTCTCTCCGGCCAACGGGCGGTACGCCCAAGCGGCCGCCTATGTGCGCGCACATCCATGTGACCTGCCTGTTCGTCAGGATCTGACCAAAGGCAGGCGCACTCCAATGCTCGTTTCGCCAGGTGGGACTGATCCGCTGGCCCCTGCCGCAAACGGCGCCTTCGAGCGCCCGGTACCCCATTGCTGCCACGAACTTCTCAAGAGCGCCCACTTCCTCTGGGAAGACCCCTCCACCGCCTAACGCACGATCGGTCACTGACTGGATCGGTAAGGTGGCACCGCCAACAGAGCCTGACAGGCCTGCCCTTTGCCTTCAACAACAAAACTTAGAGAGACATCATGCAACTCACTGACAACACCATCTTCATCACCGGCTCCACATCGGGAATTGGCCGCGCACTCGCCGAAGCGTTCCATGCCAAGGGTAATCAAGTGATCGTCGCGGGCCGACGCCAGGCCCTCATCGATGAAGTTACCGCGGCAAATCCCGGAATGGCGGGCATCCGTCTCGACATTACGGATCCCTCGAGCATCGAAGCCGCTGCAGCCGAACTGACTGCGAAGTTCCCGACGTTGAATGTCCTCATCAACAATGCAGGCATCATGCCGTTCGACGATGCCTCGATCGCGATTGACGACGATGTCAGCCAGCAGATCCTGACGACGAACCTCCTAGGCCCGATCAGGATGACCTCGGCGCTGATCGCCCAGTTGAAGGCACAGCCGCGCAGTGTCATCATCAATAACACGTCGGTGCTGGCCTATGTACCGCTTGCCGGAAATGCCGTCTACTCGGCCAGTAAGGCCGCACTTCATAGCTTCACCATGTCGCAGCGCTTCATGCTCCGTGACTCGTCGGTGCGGGTCCAGGAGATCGCACCGCCCTGGGTGGATACCGACTTGGTCGGCAAGAGCGGTGACCCCCGTGCCATGCCGCTCGACGCCTTTATTGCCGAGACCTTGGAAAAGCTGGAGAGCGACGACGAAGAGATCGTCGTCGATGCGATCAAGGACTTCCGCAACAACCCGGGCGCAAATGAGCACCAGGTGTTCAACGGCTTCAACAGCGCGATGATCGAAAACCCGATCCCCGTCCCTGCGGCAGCCTGATTGTTCGGCGGGCATCGGCCGGCATTTTGCTGGGCCGGTGCCCGCGGTCATTCATTCTGAGGCACAATCCAGAATGATGCCGGAACTGCATTCCGTGGACAAATCGTGCGTGCTGGCCCGAAGGCCCCCTCCATCGCGAAGTTTGCGCGCTCATTCAGTGGGGCTTGTCCCCGGGTTCACCCCGATATCCGAACGTCGCCAGAGAGCGGAGTTCGAGACTGACGCTGGCACTGAAGAGGCGTGAGATGCGGTCGAAAGTTGAGGCCAACACCTACCCTAGTACAGGCCCGTCCACGCTAGCGTCGAATGGCCCGACCTCGTTGAAACGTCAAAACATCTGACATAGCCGGCGCGACTCCTTCGTGCTTGCTGCTTCGGAGGACCTTGAGGATGACGCGGTTTAGTTGGTTGAAGAGGATGATCTTGATGTCGGCTTCTGCGATGATCGTAAGCAACGGTGTGCAGGCCCAGACCGCACCCTCGCCCCATCTCCCGATCGAGCGCGGGTCGCCCAACCTGTCATTGCGCGGAGAGACGATCGACGCTCTCATCGCGGCTTTCATCGCTGATCAGGATCTGCCCGGGCTGACCCTGGCTATCGTGCAAGCACCCTATATCCCGCGCTCTTCGGGATATGGCAAAGCCAACCTGGAGCTGGACGAACTGGCGTCTACCAAAACGATGTGGAACATCGGCCCGATCACCCAGGCCTTCACGGCCGTTGCGATCATGCAACTCAAGGAAGACGCCAAGCTCAACCTTTCAGATCCGATTTCGAAGCACGTCGCGGGTCTTCCGGCGGCGTGGGGAAAGATCACGATCCTGCAACTGATGCAGCACAGCTCAGGAATTCCCGACTATCGTCCGAAGCTGGACAACGCCAAGCGTTACACTCCTCTGGAACTGATTGATCTCGTTCGATCGGCGCCGCTGCTTTTTAAGAGCGGGACCCAGGTACAACTGAGCGCCACGAACGCGACCTTGCTGGCCCTCGCGGTCGAGCATGCCAGCGGGATCCCATACCGCGACTATGTTCGCATCAATCAGATCGAGCGGGAAGGCCTGCCGAGCACGATGTTCGCCGCCGATTTCGCGAAGTCGGCAAAGATCGATCGACCAGCCTCACATCCGGACGACAACCAGCACTCGCATTTCAAGTCCGAAGTTCCGTTCATTAATCCCGTCGAGCCGGCGACCGGCTACCAATTCATTGACGGGCATATGGTCGCGGTCGCGCCAGAAGCGTCTTCCAATCTGTTCGGTTTCGGCGACATGTGGTCGTCAGCAGAGGACATCAGCAAATGGGATATCGGTCTTGCGGGATCGACGCTGATCAAGGATGCAGCCGACCGCGACGTCGTGTACACGCCGACGACGCTCGCCAACGGCACGGTCGTTCCAGCAATGATCGGATGGGAGTTCACCCACCACCCGGGGTTCATGGAGGTGAAGGGGGATTCTCCCGGCTTCAGTTCTTACCTCAGCCGCTTTACAGAATCCGACGAACTCGTCTGCGTGACGTTGCTGACGAATAAGGAAGGCGTCGATTTGACCGTGCTCGCCCGACAGATCGCGGCGGCCTATCGCGGCGAGACGGGTCCGAACATCGACCAGCGCCAGATCGTTGCCCAGGAGAGCAAGTTCGATCCGGCAGAGACGATCGCTCGTATCAAGAGCGGGCTAGCAGCGGCCAAGGTCCCCGTCTTTGCAAGCATCGATCACGCAGAAAATGCTCGCGGCATCGGCCAGCAGCTTCGGGCGACCACCGTCATCACCTTCGGTAATCCAAAGGTCGGGACAAAGCTGATGCTCGAAAACCAGGCGATTGGCCTCGAACTGCCTCTGAAGATGCTTGTCTGGCAGGACGCGCGGGGCCGCACGTGGATCGGATATCCCAATCTCGACACCCTCGCTGCGCGATACGAATTGAACGACCCGGCGACGATCAAAATGATGGCTGGCTTCATGGCTGGCGTCGCCCGGCATGCCGCCAACGTCTACGCATATTGAAAGGGATTGGCTCAATGCATGATGTCTCGATAAGCAGGCGGCGTACGTTCGGCGTGCTTGGCGGCGCAGCGCTTCTCGCCTCGGTTCCTCAAACGGTCTTGGCTGGAAGTAAGGCTTCAAAGGTGGATGGGTTGGCGCCTGGCGCTGCGATACTGTCCGAGCTGTCCAAGCGATTGGCCGATGCACCTCGACGCCGCAGCTTTGCCAAAGTACCCTTCATGATCGACCGGTCCGAGCTTTGGGATCATGAAGCGTCAGCGCTCGTGCTTGGTTACCGCGGAACACGCACGCAGGTCTGGGAGAGCACGGATATCGCGGCCCCATGGCTGAACCTGATGCGCGAAGCGATGAATGGACAGGCCTTTGCTCACGGGCACGCGGATTTCCTCGCCGTCGCAGCCGTGCACGGGACGGCCCATCTCGCGCTGTTCGGTCAGGAAATGTGGACCAAATACGACCTCGCCGCCAACATCGGCGGCAAGCCGGCCGAGAATGTCTTCCTGCGCGAAACGAGCGGTGTTTCGCCTTCCGACGATCGGCAGAAAACGGGTGGCTTCTACGGACCGGGAAATAACAATATCGCCTCCCTTCAAAGGCGCGGCGCCGTGATGGTCGCCTGCCACGATTCAATCCACGCGATCGCGCGAGGCCTCGTCGCAAAACAGGGGGGGGGCGATGCCGACGTTATCGCAGCCGATCTAACGAATAATCTCATCCCCGGCGCGGTCCTGGTTCCGAGTGTGGTCGCCTATCTCATCGAACTGCAACATGTAGGCTTTACCTATGCCAAAGGCTCCTGAAGACGAACCAACGGCCCAACTGCAGGCCATCCGCATTGATGGTCTGGGGTGGAACTTGCCCGAGCCCAGCGGTGTGCTCAAAGGCAGGCGACGTCCATTGCGTAGCCTCTTGTGGCTGGTCGCCGTGATGGCAGTGTTGGCAGTGATACTTTCCTTGCAATCTATCGTGCGCGGCTTCACGTCGAATACGACCGTAATTCTGACGATGGCATTTGTGACCGTCATTCTCGCTTACGGTGCGTATGGATTGCTGATCCGCTGGGGCGAGCGGCGCACTGTCAGTGAACTGGCTCTCGGCGCTCTGCCCCAGGAGTTAGTGCTCGGCATCGCCATTGGTGTCGCCGTCATGTCTACAGTGATCGGCATTCTCTGGCTGATCGGTGTTTATGAAATCTCTGTCGGCACGTGGACCGACTGGCCCCACGACATTCGCGAGACTCTGGGTACCGGTCTTCTAGAAGAACTGCTCGCCCGTCTGGTCATTTTTCGCCTCCTCGTCAGCGCCTTTCGGGTCAAACCGGCGCTCATTTTGTCTGCCGCGCTTTTCGGGGCAGCCCATTTCTTCAATCCCGCAGCATCCGTTTTCTCGACAATCTCGATAGCGGTCGAGGCTGGCTTGACGTTCGCCGGCTTCTATCTGCTCACCGGCCGCATCTGGGTCTCGGTGGGAGCGCATGCTGGCTGGAACTTTGCTCAGGGAGCGATTTTCGGCGCTCGCGTATCTGGAATGCCGAGCGATGGAAGCCTACTGGTGACCGCACCACAAGCGGGCGCGCCCTTGTGGCTAAGTGGCGGCAGTTTCGGTCCCGAAGCGTCGCTGGTGGCGGTTGCTATCGGTCTCGCGGTATTTCTTTTCACGATGCGGCGAACCCGTGCCAACGCCTCCGTGGAAACCGGCCTGCATAGGACCGGCTAGGTGAATTACGCCACAGTCTTCAAACAGGCGATCCGGAACCTCCACGCAGAAGGGCGCTACCGGGTCTTCGTCGACATCCTGCGCAACAAAGGCACCTTTCCGAATGCGCGATGTTTCGCGGGACATCACGGTCCGAAGCAGATCACCGTATGGTGTTCGAACGACTATCTCGCGATGGGTCAGCATCCCCACGTGATCGCGGCGATGGAAAAGGCGTTACATGATGTCGGGGCCGGATCGGGCGGCACTCGCAACATCGGTGGCAACACCCATTACCATATCGACCTGGAAGCTGAACTGGCCGATCTGCACGAAAAAGAAAGCGCATTGCTGTTTACTAGCGGCTATGTCTCGAATGAGGCGACAATAGCCACCTTGGCCAAGGTCCTGCCGGGGTGCATCATCTTCTCGGACGAACTCAACCATGCCTCGATGATCGCGGGCATCCGCAATTCTGGCGCCGAGAAGCGAGTTTTCCGACATAACAATCTCGCGCATCTGGAAGAGTTGCTCGCCGCCGAAGCGCCTGAGGCACCCAAGCTTATCGCGTTCGAAAGCGTCTATTCGATGGACGGTGACATCGCACCGATCCATGCCATCTGCGACCTCGCGGACAAATACAACGCGCTCACCTATCTCGACGAGGTCCACGCGGTTGGCATGTACGGCGCGCGCGGCGGCGGCATATCGGATCGCGAGAATGCAGCGGGGAGACTAACGATCATCGAGGGGACGCTTGCCAAGGCGTTCGGAGTGATGGGCGGCTATATCGCCGCAGATCGGGTGATTGTCGATGTGATCCGCAGTTATGCGCCTGGCTTCATCTTCACGACGAGCCTGTCGCCGGTCCTGGTCGCCGGCGCATTGGCGAGCGTCCGTCACCTCAAGACCAGCTCGATCGAGCGCGACGGCCAGCAGGCTGCCGCTGCCCGGCTTAAGGCGCTGATGGCGGAGGCTGGGTTGCCGGTCCTGCCCTCCACGACGCATATTGTGCCGCTGATGGTGGGCGATCCCGTGTGCGCCAAACAGATAAGCGATATCCTGCTGGCCGATTACGGGGTCTATGTGCAGCCCATCAATTATCCGACAGTACCGCGCGGTAGCGAGCGGCTTCGCTTCACACCCGGGCCTGCGCATTCCGAAGCGATGATGCTAAAATTGACCGCGGCGCTAGTGGAAATCTGGAACCGCCTCGAGCTTCGACAAGCAGCATGAACACAGTCGACCGACGATGATATATGCGCAGGCGTGGCCAATATGACCCAGTTTCGTTAGTGGTACAGGAAAGAAGCATGGCTGGTCACCGCTTAGCAATGCCAGCCAATCTGTTCCGGGTGCATGTTAGACGGTTCGACGGCTCCTGGCGAAGGCCGTGACGCTCGAGGGCCGGGCTATTTCGGTTTCTACCGTGGGGCCGAGCAAAAGAGCCTGAGCGGTGTCGACCAGAACAAGCCACGCACCGGCCAGAAGCGCAACATCTTTCAGAACCAGGCGGCCAGCACCCGACAGATATGGAAAGCCATGCTGGGCGTCACCAAGGGCCGAGACCCAGGCCTCAGGCGTCGTGAACAAGAAGGAAAGCGTCACGAAAGGTGTGGCGAAAGCAAGGGCGGCGCCGAGGAGGCCTACTCTCCGCGACCCCAGGCCGCCAAGTGTCAGCGCACCGATAGCGATCTCGAGCGCCCCCAGTCCCTTGGAGAAACCATAGGTGTTGTTAGCCGCCTGCCACTGGCGTTGTGCTGGTTTGAACTCGCCTTCGTGGGTCATGTGCTCTTTGTACTCGGTTGGGTGGTCATAGAAGAACGACATGACCGGGCTGTTGGCCACAAAGGGCGTGATGCTGTCAGCTTCGTAGGGCACGAACTTCAGAGCCCCTATCCATAGAAAGATGATGGCTATGGCAATTTTCATGGCGACGATGCCAATTCGGTTTGAACGCGGAGCCGCGATCAGCGAAAGCCCCTGACGAATGATCATATTCATGACGTGTCTTCTTTGCCTTACTACGGCGTCAGCCTGCTGAGCCTTACTGCTGGCAATATGGCGCGCGACTTAGGGGTGGGGGATGGCGGCACGGCGCAAGTTTGTGGCCATGCGGATCAAAAGGAGGTGCTGATGTCTGAGGCCGTGGGCGATCTGATTGAGGCCATGGTGCCCTTGCTGAGAGTCAAACCGGAAATCGAGGATTTCTGCCGGTTTGGCGGTAGCTGGGAGTCGGCCCATGCCCCAGGCGGCCGCCGCTGGGCTCAGTTCCACATCATCACCCGCGGCATCTGCGTGCTAGAGCGCCCCGGGCTCGGCGCAATGATGCTTTGCGCAGGCGACATCCTTCTGTTGCCGCATGGAGATAGCCACGTCGTTCGAAGCTATGCGAAGGGGCCGGTCCATCAGATCACCAGCGACTATCGCAATGGCGTGCGCGACAAATCGACGGTCGATTCTGAAATGGACACTGAACTCCTTTGCGGGCGGCTGCTGTTCGATACGGCTGAAGACAATCCGCTCCTGGCCGCCCTTCCCGACGAGATTGTCATTCGGACTGCAGACCAGCCTCTGATGGAGAGGTTCCGACGGCTCATGCTCGACATTCGCGACGAACTAGACTCGGGCAAACCAGGCTCGAACATGATCGCCGGCGACTTCGCCCGTGCACTTTTCGTAATGATGCTGCGCGACCATCTCAGCGCCGAGGCGGACAGCAACTCGACCCTGTCACTTCTTCGCGACCGCACAACGGCACGCGCCGTGCTTGCTGTTCTTGGCGACCTCGCCAGGGAATGGACGTTGGATGATATGGCGGCGACTGCGATGACTTCGCGCGCGACGCTGGTTCGCAGCTTCCGAAAATACGGCGGGGCCGCACCAATGAAATTCGTCTCTGAATTAAGACTAGCCGTAGCTCGTCAGCGGCTGGCTGGCACCATCGATCCGATTGCTAGAATTGCAGCCGACGTCGGGTACAGCTCTGAAGGCGCCTTGAGCAAAGCGATCCTTCGCAGATATGGTGTCCGTCCAGGCCGACTGCGTTTCTCCGAACCGGGTTCGCTGAACGAGGGGGCTCGCGAGCAGGTCCGGACTGGAGAAGAAACTCTCTAACCCAGACCTGCCCACGTCTTTGCCGGAATCAGGCTTCCGCTGCGGCTCCGAATGCATCCATCGCGCGGGTAGAATAAACGAGACCTGCGCCGGCATTCAGCGCAATCGCCACGCCAAGGGCCTCGGTCAATTCGTCTTCGCTTGCCCCCGCTTCGCGCGCTGCCTTGGTGTGGACAGTGATGCAGCCGTCACAGCGCAACGAAACCGCGCAAGCAACTGCTATCAACTCGCGAGTCTTCTTGTCGAGATGACCGGTCTTTTCCCCGGCGTTGCTCAGCGTGGCATAGCCGCGCGTCGTGTCAGGGGAGATTTTACCGATCGCACCAACGCCAGCGAATACCTGGTCGCGGTAACCGTTCCAATCCATCATGTGCATGAGACTTCTCCTGTTTAGCGAAACCGCACCCGCGGCTATTCTTCGCGCATCTTTCCAACGTCGGCCGCCGATACCCGCGACGGCTTTGCACCGAAGCGTGCCGTCACATAGTTGGCAACCGAAGCTATTTCCTCGTCGCTGTATGCGGCGCGGAAGCTCGGCATGAAGGCACCGCTGTGCTCGGGCGAGCCGATGCCATTCAAGATCATCATGGCCACATTTGCCGCGCTCGCGTCGTTCACGGCCCGGTTGCCGGTCAACTGCTGATCCGGCGTCACCGCCCCGCGGCCGTTCCATGCATGGCAACTGGCGCATGCACCTTCGAAAAGGCGCTTTCCGGCCGGATTGTCATTCGGGCCAGCGCTCGCGACGGTGGGGGCCGGCCCCGCCATCGGCGGCGAAGATTTGTTTTTAATCGGCGGGATCGTTTGCAGATAGGCGACCATTGCTGCGATATCCGTCGGCGTCATGCGGCTCGTGCTGAGCTCTACGGCTTCCGCCATCGGCCCGGACGCAACGCCGTGTCCGGGCGCATGACCCTTGGCGAGGTATGAGGCCAGGTCATCCGACGACCACGCGCCGACCCCGCTCAATCGATCGCTGGAGATATTGTACGCATTCCAGCCTTCGGCTTGACCGCCTGCAAACTTCCGACGCGTGTCCATCGCTTGCATCAGCGTGCGCGGGGTGTGACATTCTCCGCAATGGCCCGCCGCTTCAACCAGATATGCGCCGCGGTTCCACTGAGCGCTGCGTTCCGCTACGGGGCGAAAACGCGAGTCGGGGTTGAAGAACGTGCCCCAGATCGCCATCAGCCAACGCTGATTAAAAGGGAAACTGAAGCTATTGGGAAGGTTTGCCTGGCGAACCGCAGGGATGCTGGCGAGATAGCCCCGGATCGCCAGCACATCGGCATCAGTCAACAAGGTGTAGGAGGCGTACGGGAAGGCCGGATACAATCGCTGGCCATTCCGACCAATGCCTTTGTGCACCGCGCGCAGGAACTCCGCATCGGTCCAAGCACCGATCCCCGTCTCCCGATCAGGCGTTATATTCGGCGTGTAAATGGTTCCGAAGGGAAGCTTGAAAGGACGACCGCCCGCAAATGGCTTACCGCCCTTAGCAGTGTGGCAGGCAGCACAATCCGTCGCTTCCGCGAGATACTTCCCCTTTGTGAGCGGCTCGGCGTTCGCCAGTTCGGAGGGAACCCCGGTGACGCCAGCCCCTTGATATTGCGCGAGGTCCACCTGATGGCCGCCTGCGAAACCAAGCGCGGATGGAAGAAACATCAGCCGCCACGCTAAGGCGGCGCCGAATACCAACAGCGCTGCGCCAAGCAGCATCCATGTGCGTCGCCGCTGTGTCATGTCCGGACATCCTTGGCGATAAGCGCGCGATCAATCGGCATGCGCGTAAGTTGAACACCGGTTGCAGCATAAATTGCGTTGCAGACGGCCGCCTGCACTGAAACGGTACCAGGCTCGCCGATGCCCCCTGGCGCTTCGGCATTGCGCACGACATGCACTTCGATCAGCGGCATCTCGTCCATTCTCACGACCCGATAATCATGATAATTGCTCTGCTGAACCCGGCCAGCGGCGAGCGTTATGCGACCGTGAAGGGCCGCCGATAGTCCGAACACCAGCCCTCCCTGAATCTGCGAAACGATGCCATCGGGATTCACCGGGGTTCCACAATCGACGGCGCTTGTCATGCGCGTGACAGAGACCGCGCCGTCATCGGCGACAACAACTTCGGCAACCGTACACAGGTACGTTCCGAACGCGAACTGCAGGCTAATGCCACGGCCCGATCGCGGTGAAAGGGCGCCGTCCCAATTTGCTTTTTCCGTCGCGATATCGAGTACCGCGCGAGCACGAGCATGCTTGCCGATCAATGCCCGGCGGAATGCAAGCGGATCTTGTTTCGCTTCATGCGCGACCCGGTCAACGAAGCTCTCTGTGGCAAAGATATTGAGGTTCGGCCCGACGCCGCGCCAGAATGCCGTTTGCACGCCTCGCGGCTCGTGTCGCACCCAAGTGACGAAACTGGCTGGAAAATCATACGGTGTCTCAGCCGCGCCATCGACCGCGTCATTATCGACCTTGCCATCGAACGCGGGCGGCAACCAACGACCCACGACAGTTGGCCCAACCGCCTTGTGCGACCAAGCCACCGGCTTGCCATTCTCTAGCTTCGCCTTCAGCCAAGCGCCATAGACCGAACGATAGGGCGCCTTCCCGATGTCCTCTTCACGAGTCCAAACGACTTTTACCGGGCCATCAACATGGCGCGCGATCCTGACCGCTTTCCGGACGCCATCGACCTCCAAGCGACGGCCGAAGCCACCACCGATCAAATGATTGTGGATGGTGACCTGTTCCGGCGTTAGGCCTGCTTCCTCGGCCGCCGCGCGCTGAGACATCGTCATGACCTGGGTTCCTACCCACACTTCACAATGACCCGGTGTGATGTGAACGGTACAGTTCATCGGCTCCATCGGCGCATGTGCGAGGAGCGGCAACTCGTACATAGCCGAGATTACCCCTTCACCCGTCAGCTTGCCGCGTGCACCAGTGTCGACGACAACGGCGCCCTCCAAACGTCCTGCTTCATGCAGGTCATCGTGTATCGTCTCAGTGGACACATCGGCAAACTGGCCATCATCCCAGCGAATATCGACGGCGGCCAGGCCGCGCATGGCGGCCCAACTGGTGTCGCCAACGACGGCGACAAGGTCATCAAGGACGATAATCTGGCGAACGCCGGGCACCGATTTCGCCTGCGTGTCATCCACTGCTGACACCTTACCGCCAAACACCGGGGGGGAGGCGAGTGTCGCGAACTGAATACCTTCGGGCATCGCGTCGATGCCATATTTGGTTCGGCCGTTGGTCTTCTCGGGCGTATCGAGCCGGCGGTGTGATTTTCCGATCAGCCGGAACTTCGAAGGGTCCTTGAGTACCGGCTCGGCGGGCGGCGTTTCACGCATTGCCGCACCCGCGAGCGCTCCGTAAGTCAGACTTCGACCGCTCGGATCATGGAAGACTGCACCCGCCTCAGTACGGCAACTTTGGGGATCGACGCGCCAGCGTCGGGCGGCAGCCGCGACGAGCATTGCCCGCGCGCTCGCTCCCACCTTCCGCATCGGCATCCAGTAGCCCATCATGGACGTCGAGCCGCCGGTAGCCTGGACCTTGAAAATCGGGTTGCCGTAAAGCTTATCGCTGGCTGGCGCTGCCTCTAGCACCACCCCGCCGAGCGGAAGATCGAGTTCCTCCGCAATGAGCATGGCGAGGCCGGTGTAGATGCCCTGCCCCATTTCGGTCTGCGGCATGATCAACGTCGCCCGCCCATCGGACGCGATGCGGATGAAAGCATCGGGTTTGAAGGTCGCGTTATCGCCTGGCGCTGCAAGCGCAACATCGGCTGACTGCAGGTTGACCCCAAGAAAGAGCGCGGCGCCGCCGAGCGCCCCGGTGCGAAGGATTTGCCGACGGGACAGGCCTGTGTCAGTCATGTTGGGCGGCTCGCTTGATGCCGTCGCGGATACGGACATAGGTACCGCAGCGGCAGATATTTCCCGCCATTGCTGCATCGATATCGGCGTCGTCAGGTTTCGGATTTGCAGCGAGAAGGGCTGCCGCTGCCATGATCTGGCCCGACTGACAATAGCCGCACTGGATCACATCGAGATCCAGCCACGCCTGTTGGACCTTTGCGCCGACGGGGGTGGAACCGACCCCTTCGATTGTCCGAACGGCACGCTCGCCAACTTGGCCGATCGGGAGGCGGCAGGAACGAACCGCCACGCCATCGAGATGCACCGTGCAGGCGCCGCACTGGGCTATACCGCAGCCGAATTTCGTCCCGGTCATTCCAAGCAAGTCGCGAAGAACCCAGAGCAGCGGCGTGTCGGCGTCAACCGCCACTTCTCTCACCTCATCGTTTACCCGCACTTTGACCATGATTTTCTCCGCTTCGGCAACTATGCTAGCCTGCCGAGGAGAGCAGAGAACAGACGTACAAGGGTATGGGATGCCGTACTTTGCTGCATGGGCAGACCGCCGGGTCGGCGTGCCGCACAACGCGATTGCCGCTAGGATTTAATAGCTACCGTTCGGCGGCGAGGACCTGCCGAAGATCGCGTCGCGGCCTGCATTTCCGATACTGGTCGGCATTATCAAACGAACCCGCGACGATAGGGACGAGAGCTTTGGTCCGGGCCAAATTTTCCCTGTCGAAGAGGCTGCGGCAGTGATCGCCCTGCCTAATGGCGCTCGGTTCGGTCTACGCGGCGCGGTGTTTCCTGCGAATTCAGGCAACGCGAACGTGTTGCTTCCGCCATCGAGGGCGGCATGGCCATCATCGATGAATCGACCTTATCGGCGCGCCATAAGCCGGTTTCGGGGCGAGTTCGTGGACTGAAAATCCCAAGCTATTTATTCAGCGGGGACGCTCCCTCGGGCCGCTGACGCGGCGGGCTAGAATGTCGGCCACTGCCACTCGCTGCGGCCCCGGTATAGCCGATGAGCAATTCGACTTTGCGAACCATGTCCGCGACCGAAACCGATTTAATCTTGCGCCCAGCGCTTGACCGATGCATTTTCACCGTGATCTCGGTGATCCCCAGTTCATAGGCTATCTGCTTGTTAAGGAGCCCGCGGGCGACGCCCCGAAGAACGTCCATTTCTCGCGGTGTCAGGCTTTCGGCCAGAACCCGCACTTCATTGCGCTCACTATCGTCAAGGCGCCGCTGCCGGTCGTGCCGAAGCGCCTCTGCAACGGCATCCAGCAACTCCTGCTCACGAAACGGCTTCGGCAAAAAATCGAGTGCTCCCGCCTTCATCGCACGTACCGACGTCGGTACATCGGCATAGCCAGTGATGAAGATGATAGGGATATTGACGCCGTCTTCGGCCAGCCGTGCCTGTAGATCAAGTCCACTTGCCCCGGGCAGCCGGAGGTCTAGGATAAGGCAGCTCGGGCGGTCCGGCATGTCATGCTTCAAGAGCTCAGCCGTCGACGCGAACACGAGCGTGTCCATCCCGACCGAATTGAACATATCGGTGAGACTCGCTCGGATATCCGGGTCATCGTCGACTACGAGCACGAGAGGTAAAGTGTCCACCGGTCTGTCTTCCATCGTTCGAAGAGCGAGCTGCGTTCCTGCTGTCACGACCGCCCCTTATACACCTCTGCTACGTTTTCACCCTAACTTCGCGACACTGGTGACGCTAGCGGACACGGGTCGGCCCGACCCATACCTTGGTATGGGGTGGCCCGCCAATTGCACCGCATACCTCCGGCGCCCCGCCCCATACCGGCGTACGGCTGGATGATCGGTCAAATTCCAGCATCTTGGTGGCCTGTCCGGCGCTCTCATCCGAGCGGTCAGACGCAACAGGAGCTTGGATCATGAAGGCTGCAGTCCTCAACGCCAACGAAGGCCGCTTCGATATCGAGGACGTCAGGATCGACGTTCCGAAAGGCCGCGAAGTGCTGGTCGACGTGAAAGCGTGCGGACTGTGTCATTCCGATCTTCATCTTGCTGAAGCCAATTTCGGCACGCCGCTCCCGGCCGTGCTGGGTCACGAACTCGCCGGCGTGGTCAAGCAGGTCGGCCCCGACGTTCGCGAACTCAAGGTCGGCGACCACGTCGTCGGATCGCTGGTGCAATTTTGTGGTCACTGCGTGTCGTGTCTGTCGGGGCGAACCTACCAGTGCGAAAACCCGAACGAGACTATGCGCGCGGCGGAACATGGGCATCGCCTGACACGGACCTCCGACGGCCAACCCGTTTACACTGGTTGGGGCACTGCGGCTTTCGCCGAACAGACTCTGGTCCACGAAAACCAGTTGGTGAAGGTGCCTGACGCGGTTCCTTTCCCCCAGGCCTCGATCCTTGGATGCGGCGTGATCACCGGCGCTGGCGCGGCGATCAATACGGCCGATCTCAAACCGGGGGAAACCGCGGTCGTCATCGGGGTCGGCGGGGTCGGCCTCAACGTTATCGCTGGCGCGAAGCTTGCCGGAGCCGACCGCATCATCGCGATCGACACGCAGCCCCAAAAAGAAGAACTGGCCCGGAAATTTGGCGCGACCGATTTCATCAACGCCATGGAAGGCGACGCCGTAGCCGCAGTGAAAGCTATTCTTCCGCGCGGCGTTGACCATGCGTTTGAGGTCATCGGGCTCACCCCAACCACCGAGCAGGCTATCCAGATGGTTCGATCCGGCGGCTCGGTATATCTGATCGGTCTCCATCGCCCGGGTCAGACTTTTTCGCTGGCGGGTCTCGATGTTATTGTCCGCCAGATCGATCTCAAAGGCGTGTTCATGGGATCGAGCAACATCAAGCGCGACATCCCGATGTTTGCGGACCTTTATCTGCAGGGCCGTTTCAACCTCGACGATCTTGTCGCGCGCGAAGTCAACATCAGCGAGATCAATGAAGCATACGAGGATTTGAAGCACGGCGCCATTGCGCGGTCTGTGATCACCTCCTTCTGAGGGTCACGGACGTGAAGCCGTACACTGCCGCCGGCCGGCTCCATTGCCCGCTACCGTGTAATGCAATGGCAAAGCTTCATCGCATCTGAGCTCCATAAAAGCTTTGTCCCGCTCAATTAGGAGATCGACGATGCGATGCCGGCACTGGTGCTGGCCCATATCAACCGTTGGCTTATCGTTGCAGAGCAGGACTTGGCCGGTCCGTTCCTGTCCGGAGAAACCTTCACTGCGACTGCCGCCTATTTCTTCGTTATCACGAGTTGGGCCCGGTTCTACGACATTTCCCTCCAACCCTGTCCCAGGATATCTGCGCTGCTAGCCCTCGTCGGCAACCGTGTTGCCGTGCGCGCAGCGCTGCACGCGGAAGGACACGGAATGGTCGATGTGCCTGACCCGACGCCTTACCCATGAACCCGCGACGCTAGCTCTGATTGGGCAGACAGCAGCGTCTGACATGCGCTCGATCGATTTCAACACAAGATACCTGGAGACCGGAAAATGACCCACCGCCTTTTGATCGACGGCCAACTGACGGATGGCGCGTCGACTATCGACGTTATTGATCCAACGACTGGCAAGGTCTTCGCGAACGCCCCCCACGCAAGCAAGGCGCAGGCCGAGCAGGCGATAGCGGCGGCGAAGCACGCCCAGAAGCGCTGGGAAGCTCTCGGCTATGAAGGTCGTCGCCCGTACCTCGAACGTTTCGCAGAGGCGATGGCGGCCAATACCGACCGGATCGCAGAGACGCTCACCCGTGAACGCGGGGGTCCGATCGCCGATTGCCGTTTCGAGGTCGGCCGAGCGACGGCTGCCATTGCCCATTTCGCGGCACAGCGACTCGAAGATCATATTATCCGCGAAAACGCGAACGAGCGGATCATCGAGCAACGCTACGCCCAGGGCGTCGTTGTCGCCATCATGCCTTGGAACCGGCCGATGACACTGCTTTCGTTCAAGCTTGGCCCAGCGCTCATCACGGGCAACACCGTTATCGCCAAGCCAGCGCCGTCGACGCCGCTGAGCACGCTTATGCTCGGCGAGATTGCCGCGGATATCTTCCCCGCTGGCGTGTTCCAGACACTGGTGGATGCTAATGACCTCGGTCCTCTCCTCACTAGCGCCCCGGATGTCGCCCACGTGAGCTTCACCGGTTCGACCCCGACTGGCAAAAAGGTGCTCGGCTCGGCGGCAGAGACGCTCAAGCGGTTCACGCTCGAGCTCGGCGGCAATGACGCCGCGATCGTGCTCGATGACGTCGATATCGAGTGGGTTGCGGACAAGATTTTCGCAGCTGCTTTCATCAACGCGGGCCAAGTCTGCTACGCCACTAAACGTGTTTATGCCCCGCGCGCTCTGGCCGAGCCCTTGGCTCAGGCACTTGCAAAACGTGCCGACGCCGCAGTTCTGGGCGACGGAATGGATCCAGCGACCACGATGGGGCCGCTACAAAACAAGATGCAATACGAAAAGGTTCTCGAGTTCATAGAGTCCGCGCGGACCCAGGGCGGCACCTTCCTCGCGGGTGGCGATCCCACCGGCGCCGGCTACTTCATCCGGCCCGCCATCGTCACCGGACTGCCCGACAATGCCCGCCTCGTCCAGGAGGAGCAGTTCGGACCCGTCCTGCCAATACAAGTCTATGACGACGTCGACGCGGCGATAGCGCAAGCTAACGCGAGCGAATTCGGCCTCGGTGGAACGATCTGGGGGAGCGATATCGACCGTGCTATTGCGGTCGCCAGTCGGATCGAAACCGGCACGATCTGGGTCAACCAGCACATGGCGCTACCATTGGACGTGCCCTTCGGTGGCGCGAAGGAGTCCGGTATCGGCCTGCAGAACGGGTTGGAAGGAATGGAAGACTTCACCCAGCGCCGCGTCCTCAACGCGAAGCTGGGAGGGTGACGAGCATGAACATGGGACCAGACACGTTCGCCGTCGGCGGCAACATGACAGTCCGCCGCCTTGGCTTCGGCTCGATGCGGTTGGCCGGCCCGGGAGTCTGGGGGCCACCCCGTGACCGGGCAGCGGCGCTGGAGACCTTGCGCCGCGTCCCGGAGCTTGGGATCAATCTCATCGATACCGCGGACAGCTATGGACCGGATGTCACAGAACCGCTGATCCATGAGGCACTGTTCCCCTATGCAGCAGGCCTCCATATCGCGACGAAGGCTGGGCTACGCAGGCCCGGCCCCGACCAGTGGCAACCTCATGGCGATCCCGACTATCTGATCGCTCAGGCGCACCGCAGCCGCGAATTGCTCAAGGTGGATCGCATTGATCTGTGGCAACTGCATCGGATCGACCCTGCAGTCCCGGCGGGGGAGCAATTCGCAGCGATCCGCCATCTTCTGGACACAGGTGTGATCCGTCACGCGGGATTAAGCGAAGTCAGCGTGGCGCAAATCGAGATGGCACAGCGGGTTTTCCCTGTCGCCACGGTCCAGAACCGCTACAACCTAGCCGACCGCGCAAGCGAGGACGTTCTCAACCATTGTGAAGCGAACGCGATCGGGTTCATTCCGTGGTTTCCGCTTGCGGCGGGTCGACTGACAGAGTCTGGCTCGGTTCTCGAACGTATTGCTCAGGCGCATGGCGCGAGTTCGGGCCAGATCGCAATCGCGTGGCTGCTGCGTCGTAGCGCCGTGATCCTGCCCATCCCCGGCACGTCGAAGGTAGCCCATCTGGAAGAGAATGCCGCGGCATCGAGCATCGCGCTGTCCGACGCGGAATTCGAAGAACTCGATAAGGCGGGCCGCGCGTCCGCCTGAAGTCACGACCGCGGACCCCCAGCAAGAAATTCTCGTCGCCCGCTTGCGATGAGGAATGCGGCCCCCATTTTCCCGCTTAGTTCACTAAATGCGAACTTTAGAACTTTCGGAACGGAAACACCTTATGAGCCTGAAACTATTGATCGACGGCGCTCTCGTCGACGGCGCCACCACCATCGATGTGATCAATCCCGCAACCGGCAAGTCCTTTGCGACATCGCCGAAGGCCGATATGGCGCAGGCCGAAAAGGCGATTGCGGCGGCAAAGCGCGCGTTCCCGGCATGGGCTGCGACGCCTTTTGTCGACCGTGCCAAACAGGTTGGTGCGTTCGCAGAGGCGATCGAGGCGCGCAAAGACGAGTTCGCAAGGCTGCTGACGCAGGAAGTTGGTAAGCCGATCGTCGAAGCCGGCTTCGAAGTCGCCGAGACGGTCGATGCCCTCAAGTTCTTCGCAAGCCAGGATTTGCAGCCCAAGGTCCTGCGCGACAATGGCGACGAGTTGATCGTCGAGCAGCGCTATCCGCAGGGCGTGATCGCCGCCATCACGCCCTGGAATTTCCCGCTCGCGCTGTTGTCCTACAAAATCGGGGCGGCACTCGTCGCGGGCAATACGGTGATTTCGAAGCCGGCACCGACGACGCCGCTGACCACGCTCCTTCTCGGCGAGATCGCCGCCGAGTTCTTCCCGGCGGGCGTCTTCCAGACCTTGGTCGATCAGAATGAACTTGGACCGCTGCTGACCAGCCATCCCGACATCGCGCATGTTAGCTTCACCGGTTCGACCCCCACCGGCAAGAGGGTTCTAGCCTCGGCCGCCGACACGCTCAAACGCTTCACCCTTGAGCTAGGCGGTAACGACGCCGCGATCGTGCTCGACGACGTGGATGTGAAGGCCATGGCGCCGAAGATTTTCTTCGCGGCGTTCATTAACGCCGGCCAAGTGTGTTTCGCAACCAAGCGGATCTATGCGCCCCGGGCGATGGTCGATGAACTAGCAGCAGAGCTCGCGAGGCTCGCAGACGCGGCCGTCGTCGGCGATGGCCTCGATGAAGCCACGACAATTGGCCCGATCCAGAACAAGGCCCAATATGACAAGGTGTTGGGCTTTATCGAGTCCGCGCGAGAGGAGGGCGGCACGTTCCTGGCCGGCGGATCTGCGATCGAGGGCGACGGTTACTTCATTCGCCCTACGATCGTGACGGGTCTTGCGCATGATGCCCGCCTCGTGCGCGAAGAGCAGTTCGGTCCGGTGCTGCCGATCCTGCCCTATGACACGATTGAAGAAGCCATTGGGTATGCCAACGAGATTGAATATGGCCTAGGTGGCATCATCTGGACCAGCAATGTCGAGCGCGGCGCCGAAGTCGCTTCGAAGATTGAGACTGGTACGATTTGGGTCAATCGCCACCTGGTCCTTCCGAAGGATATCCCCTTCGGCGGTGCCAAGCAGTCTGGCATCGGCGTCCAGAATGGCATGGAAGGCATCGAGGACTTCACGCAGCGCCGTGTGCTCAATGAGAAGAAGGGAGCCTGAGGGAACGGCCGGGAGGGAAACCTCCCGGCCGTTCCGTTTCGAAACTTCTCATGACGACGATCGCTTCGACCTCCCATGACCCCCGAACCGTGCGCCTTCTCGAGGCGCCGGTCTTTGGGACTCTCCTCGCTCTTTCAGGCCCCAATGCGTTGGTCATGCTCACCCAATCGGCTGTGAGCATGCTCGAAGTCTATTTTCTCTCGCGTCTCGGGCTCGATGTTCTGGCCGGGGTATCCGAGGTCTTTCCCCTTGTCGCTCTTGTCGCGGCGATCTCGACCGGGGCGGTTGGAGGCGGCATCGTAAGCGCGATCGCGCGGGCTCTCGGGCAAGGGCGCCGCAGCGATGCTGGGGAACTCGCGTGGTACGCGGTCGTCATCGCGCTTGTGCTCGGTGTTGCGACGACTGTGATCGTCCTCCTGCTGGGCCGCACATTCTATGTGGCGATGGGTGCTGAAGGCGAGGCGCTGCATGCCGCCACGACGTATTCCACCGTCGTCTTCGGTGGTGCGACGCTCATATGGATTTTCAATGCGCTTCTGTCGGTCGTGCGGGGCACTGGCAATGTTACCCTGCCGATGCAGGTCGTGTGCGGTGGGGCGCTGATCCTCGTGCCTGTGTCGCCCCTTCTGATCTTCGGGTTCGGGTCTTTCGCTGGGCTGGGGGTAACCGGCGGTGCGATCGCCCTTCTCTTGTATTATGCGGGCGGAGGCGCGATTTTCGCCGCGCATATCTGGCGCCACAAGGGCGTCCTGACACCCTCACCCACCATGCCGCGGCTTACGATCGGTCGGGCTTATGAGATTCTACGCGTCGGCGGACTTTCGACCCTTGTTAGCGCAAGCACCAATCTCACGATCGCGATCACGACCGGGTTTGTTGGACAGCACGGCGCGGCCGCGGTGGCTGGATACGGCGCTGGTGCGCGGCTTGAGTTCTTTCTCGTGCCGCTCGCCTTCGGTATCGGCGGTCCGATGGCGATCCTGGTCAGCACGAATATCGGCGCAGGCAATCCGCGGCGCGCTCTGAAGGCCGCTTGGCTCGGGGTGTGCATCGCGACCGGGCTGACCGAATTGATTGGCATCGTCGCAGCCGCTTGGCCTGAGGCCTGGATCAGAGCCTTCACCCAAGATCCGGCTGCCATAAACGCGGGCTGCGAGTATCTCCGCCAGACGGGCCCTTTCTTCGGCTTCTTCGGGGCTGGCTTCGCCTTGTACTGCGCCGCGCAGGGCACCGGCCGGATGAGATTGCCCCTCGTCGGCGCGTTCGTCCGATCGGTCATCGCGATCGGCGGCGGATTAATCGCTGTGAGCCTTGCCGGGGTGTTCCTCTCGGTCGCAATCGGAATGGCAGCCTTCGGTCTCGTTGGACTTCTCAATCTCCTTTTCAGAGTCGGCTTCGACGACTCTCCATCAAGAAAGACGTGACCATGAAGCTATTTGCTCATCCCGGCGCCAGTTCTATGTCAATCCATATCCTCCTCCATGAGACCGGATTGCCGTTTGAACTCGAGATCGTGAACGTCACAACCAAGATGCGAGCCGATGGCTCCGACTATAGACTTGTTGCCGAGCGTGGGCTTGTCCCCCTCCTGGAGCTGGACGATGGATCGGCGATCACGGAGAATGTCGTGATCGCCCAATTCCTCTGCGACATGGCGAGCCGCGAAGACCTTATGCCACACGCCGGCACCATTGATCGATACAGGGTCATGGAATGGCAGAGCTATATCGCTGCCGAGCTGCATAAGGGCTTCAGCCCGCTCTTTTGGCCTATCGATGACGAGGCCAAGGCCTTTGTGCGCACTCGCCTCGAAGAGCGCCTACGAATGATCGACGCGGTCCTCGAGGATAGCACTTATCTCACCGGTGACACGTTCACCGCTGCCGACGCGTACCTCTTCGTGATCGCAAGCTGGTCGCTCTTCTTCCAATTCGATCTGTCGCAGATGCCAAACCTCCGATCCTATCTTTCGACTATCGGAAAAAGGGCAAGCGTGCTGGCGGCTTTTGCCGCAGAGGGTCCTGGCCTGGTCCAGGTCGCCGGCAACTGAGCGGCTCCCGCCTCTCGACACCAGGATAGGGGAATACTATCTCTACGGCATGCGAGCGCTTGTACATCCGGCTCTGGAAGACATTTCCGTCAGCGGAATCCTGCACGCGCTCGCTGATCCGCTACGCCTGAGAATTTTCACCGATCTACTGAACGCGGACATTCCGATGGGCTGCGCGCCCTATTTGCAGATCGGCGGTCGCAGCGTAGCAAAATCAACCTTGTCGAAGCAGTTCGTGATCCTGCGAGAGGCCGGACTAATCCGCAGCGAGCGCAAGGGACCCGGATTGTTGAGTGTCACGCGCTGGCCCGAGCTTGAAAAGCGCTATGGCCCGATGATTTTGGCCACGATTGAGGCGTTCCGCCAAGAAAACCGTGAGCGTAGCTCCGGCAGCGCCCGCCCCAACAAGCTACTCGCTTCAACGCCAATTGCTACGTCTTGATCGCCGTTTTTCCACCTGACAGAAGCCGAAGGATACCTCGTCTGGGGCAGGATAATAGAGCCGCAAGGCTGGGGCTTCAGCACCATTCCGCCCGCACGGTACGAAAATTGTTGAGAGCCATACCGGAGTAGGGGCCTACTGCGGCAAGCGTAGGATGGTATAAAGGCCACGTCAGCGGCACCCTCTGGTTGCCGCTCAATGTGCGGTATATGCGGGAGCGATACCATGCAGACACAACCCGAAGCACCTCTCGTCGAGACGTGTGCGGGCACCGCCCGCGAACACTTCACCAGCCTCGAGTGGCTGGTCATCGCCATTGGAGCGCAAGATACAAGCGTCCCTTTGCAATGGTCGCCGTTTGGCCGGTCGCTGCTGGCCATGATGGGTGGTGGCCCGCAACAGATCACTTCGCCATGCCTGGAAATGCTGCGCCGCACAGCCAGCGTTGCACGTCGCTATGGCTGGGCGACACCGTCGGCCGATATTGGAGCATTTCTGCTTGGTGGTTGGAGCGAAGCGCAGTTTGAGCGCATGATCGAGAGTTTGTGTCCGCGTGAGTGTATGATGGATGCGCAGGAACCCGACGTCGAAGCCAACAGCGTTATGCCTGTCACACCTCGTTCAAGAGAAAGAACAGCGAACGTGATTTACGCCTAAACCCGATCGAATTGCCGCGCCCACCGGCGTGTGGCATGTCCGATTAAGGCGTCCGCCTGTGATTTGCCCATCCCATCGATCCTTGCCCAGCGCTGCTGGGTTGAAAGGCCACCGACCGATACGATGGTATGGGATACGCGCTCCTCGCTTCGCCGGAGGGAACCAGTCCGGCCCCTCACGCGCTTCGTTATGTGAAGCGCAAGTGACTACCTTTGTACCCATTGTCGGCACGACCCAACTCGGTCATGGATTGCAAATCAGCTGGAGACCCAGAGTTCGTGTCAGCAAGGTCCCGAGAATCATTGAAGTCCGATGTAATTGCGGTCGTGGATGATGATGAAGACGTCCGCGCCGCCCTGGATGGACTCTTGGAGAGTCTGGGATATCGGTCAAAGCTCTACGACAGCGCCGACAGCTTTCTCGCGGCCAAGGCGGTCGACGACGTCGACTGCATCATCAGCGACATCCAGATGCCGGGAACAAGCGGTCTCCAGCTTGCCGAGCAAATCCAGGGGCACGAAAAACCCGTCATTCTTATAACGGCATTCCCGACGCATGATGTTCAGCAGCGGGCTTCCGCAGCCGGCGTACGCTGCGTGCTGATCAAGCCATTTGATTCGGAAGAGTTGATCGATCATCTGTCTGCGCAGTTCGGCTGAAGACCTCCAAACTCGAGCTTTTTACAGTTGGTATGACAGCCGAAGGCCCAAGGTTCGCGGCCGGCCAGCCAGCCTGACGACGGTATCGGGCGAGACTGCACTGATGAACGTAGCATAGCGGGCACCCCCGAGGTTCTGCACGAACATTTCGCCGGCCCACCGCCCCCACGGCACACCTGCTCGGGCGTCAATGAGTGCATAACCCGGCATGGCAAGCAGAGGTAGATTTCCAAGGCCCGCGTTTGTCCTCGATTGGTAAGAAACGTGGGCTCCAAAAAATGGCTTCCAGTCTTCGTTTATTTCCCGCCGATAGTCGGCGCCTCCTGTGAGATGCCAACCGGGGGTGAGCGGAAACCGCTCTCCGGACAAGTCAGTGCGATGTCCGAGACCATCGTAATTGAGGAAATCGCCGTCGATGCGCGAGCGTGTTCGGCTCCCCGCGGCCGTTAAGACGATGCCCGCGATAGGTTGCCACGAAAGGTCGATCTCAGCTCCAACCACATGCGACCTGGGAACGTTTATGAGACCGGACAAGGGGCCGAGGCGCGGGTCAATTGCCTTCCCCTTTAGCTGTTTATCGTCATAATCATAATAAAATCCAGCAGCACTGACCGTGAACCGCTGCGCCTCGTCCGAGAACTTGACGCCGGCCTCATATGCCAGAACCGATTCCGGTCGAGCTGGCGCGAACTGCCCCGCCGAGGTTGCTCCGGTAGTTATGAAGGCGCCGCTCTTGTGGCCGCGGCTGATATTCGCATAAATTAGGAGGCCGTCGGCTGCCCGCCACTTCAGGCCGGTTCGCCAAGACCAGTTCCGATCCTTTAGCTTATCTTGAACGACGGCCGGCCGCAGGTCGGCACCGAGGGTGGCGCACCCACCGGGGGCGATCGTTACCGTGCTACCGGATAGGAGGCTGGCCACTCTTGAGACATATGCCGCGCCTGTGCCGTCGCCATCGTCGTAGGAACACCCCTCGAAGCGCCGTATCTCGTCGGTGTACCGGGAGCCGCCTTCCAGTACCAGTTCAGGCGTTAGCGCATAGTCGCCGTTGGCAAAGAGCGCCCAGGTGCCCACATTCTGGCGGGTCCGCACGTTCGTACCATCGAAGGGGAAATTTCCATCCGCGAATCGTGCATCAAGCCCGTCTCGGATCCATTCACGCTGGTAGTTCCCTCCAAGAATCCAATGGAACGAGGCGCCAAGGTCGCCCGAAGCCCGCAATTCCTGCGCCAAAATCGTCGCCCGGCCGGGCAGCCCAGCTTCGAACAACTGGAGGTTTGTCCCATCGCTGTCAGTCTTATCGTCGCGCCGCAAGTTCTGCGCGCTTGATATCGATGTCACCGTACCAAATGATGCCCTCGTATCGATCCGGAGTACTGCCTGCCCGTAATCGGCATGGCGACCATAGGTTCGGCGCGGCCCCCAGTCTGAAACGCGATTACCTCGCGTGCCGATCGGGTGATTTACGAGCGACGCCGCAACGGCGGGACTGGTAGTGTAAATGCCAACCAGTTGGCCGGCCTCATTGTCCGAGCGATCACGAAAACCATTGAGGTTCAGAGAGATCGTTGTTCTAGCCGAGGGCGTCCAACGGGTCAGCAGTCGAGCCGTCAGGAAATCTCGCGCACCAAGGCTGTCATCCCGCGTATCGCTGCGCTGCCATGCGCCAGCACGTTCATAGCGTGCCGCCAAGCGCATCCCCACTGTCGCCGTGATAGGTCCGCTGACAAACGCTTCGGTGTCTGATTCTCCGAAGCGCGCAATCGACTCCTCGGCGCCGAAGGCGAGTTGGTCTGTGGGTTTGGCGGCAACGAAGTTAATCGTCCCGCCGGTGGAGTTCTGTCCATAGAGTGTTCCTTGGGGGCCCTTGAGGACAACCACGCGTTCCAGGTCCAGCATCGCGCCACCTGCTAAGGTCGGATAGGGCAGTGGGGCCTCATCGATAGTCAGGCTCACAGCAGGGGGCGCCGCGAGGCTAGAATCGTAGAAACCTACACCGCGGATCGTATAGATCGGCGTTCCATAGCTGGCCTGGGTGTAGGTGAGCCCCGGAACCGTCCTTGCGAGATCGGCAAGGTGGGTGATTCCTCGTGCCCGAATATCTGCGCCTTCGAGAAGCTGCACCGAGCGACCTTCCTGGGCAGCATCATTCCCGACCTTGGACGCCGTAACAACGATATCCCCAGATGGTGGAGCATCCTGTGCCATGGCACTGCAGGGAACCGCCGCCACGACCGCTAAAACGCTGTATCCTGAAAATGACTTGCCCATCGCTCCCCCGACCCTTGAACGGCGCCAGGCAGGCTAATTGCCAAAACGACTACGCGTTACCCGTCCATCAGTATGGGTTCCGAGACACCAGATCGCCGGTAGGCCATACCGGGGTATGGGGCGACAAACCGAGGGGTTCGAGCCTAGTTATACTTCTTTGCCGCGTGCGCGGGGACTTCGCCAAGGACTGGAGCGGGATGGGTACGACCCACCCCCGCCACTTGTCTGTAGCCGGATGGCCCGAACGATCCGCTGTCTGTCACCCTAGAGCGGAGCTCTTGCGAACCTTTGCCTCCTTCTGCCCCCTTCGTGCTTGCCCCTGTCGCAGCAGACGTCCTCGACTTAGTGGAGCACGCTGTGATTGTGCGCGATCAAGCCGGCACAATTCTGTTCTGGAATGGCGCCGCCGAAAGGCTATTCGGTTGGTCTCGCATCGAAGCGGTTGGTAATCACGCCGATGAACTTTTGAACAGCCGTCCGTTTTTTGACGTGCGTACTCTGGGCGGCGATGGCGAAAGCAGCCTGGAAGTTGCACGTCTGTCGGCCGAACGCAAAACCGTGATCGTCATGTCTGAGTTCAAGGCCCGGTTCGGCTCGGACGGCGACCTGCGCTATGTCGTGGAAACCGCTCGCGATGTGACTCAAGAGCGAGGATCGAACCGCGCATTGAGAGAGGACGAAAAGCGCTATCGCAACCTCTTCCATGCGATGACCGCAGCATTTTTCGACATCGACCTTTCCAACAGTCTCGATCTGCTCGCCGAGATCAGCGCGGCCGCCGATGGCGATGTACGTTCGTTCGTACTTGAAAGGCCTCCCGTGTTCAAACGCTTGATCGAGGCCGCGCGGATCGTTGAAGTCAATGATCGCGTTGCGCAGATCCTCGGCTTCACAAGCGAAGACGGCCTTGAAACGCTAGCCCCGCTTTGGCCAGAGGACAGCAACGCGGTTTTTCTCGATACACTGCTGGCCCGCTCCAAAGGAATTCCCCGTCTTACGCGAGAAGTTCACCTGCGAACTCGATCGGGCGACGACCTCTATGGGGTTTTGACCGCTTGTCTGGCACCAGACGGGGTCGGCGAGGACCGGGTCCTGATCGGGATTGTCGATACGACCGAGCTACGGCATGCCAATGCGGAGGCCGAACGAAGCCGCGAACATCATCGCGCTCTATTTCACCATATGCCCATGGCCTTCCTTCGCGTTAACGGTGACGCGCTTAACGCCTATTACCAGGAACTGAGGCTTGCTCCTGGCACGGATGTTGCGGCTTTCCTGCTCGCCCATCCGACCGTCCTCGAGCGCGTGGGACAAATGTGCTTTATCGAGGAAGCAAATCCCCAAGCTGCCGTTCTTCTGGGAGCCGATGACCGGGATGACCTTGCCGGCGTGCCGATCAGCTTCGCCTGGCAGCATCGACCCGATACGCTAGCCCGCATTCTCGCTGCCGGCGTAGCCCGAACGGCCTTTGAGGAAGAAACCCAACTGAACACGCTCGACGGACGGATTGTCGATGTACTGTTCTCCAGCGCCACTATCCAAGAAAACGGGCGGCGATTGTCAGTCATTGGAATGATCAACATCGGCGATCGCCTCGAAGCTCAGGAAGCATTTGGACGCTTGCAGTCGGAATTCGCTCATGCTTCGCGAATATCCCTGCTGGGTGAACTGTCGGCCTCGATTGCACACGAGATCTCGCAGCCTCTAGCAGCGATCGCAACAACAGGCGCTACCGGCCTACGCTGGCTCGATCGCTTGGAACCGGATATCGAGCAGGCGCGTACGTCGCTCGACCGGATCGTAAATTCCGCGCGGCGAGCGAGCGGTATTATTGCCCGCGTAAGGCAAATGGCATCCGGTCGCGCACCGGTGATGTCGACGGAGCGGCTTAGCAACGTCGTAGCAGGTGCGCTTCAGTTGATAGAGGCGCAGGCGCGATCCCATCGTATCGAACTGGTTTTCGATGGGCCGAGCGGCGGCGACCTCGTCGACGTCGATCGCAGGCAGATCGAGCAGGTCACTGTGAACCTGGTTATCAACGCGATCCAGGCGATAGCCGGCGCAGAGACAGGCCCGCGCCTGATCGAAGTGACCGTCGCTGTGACGCACGAATGCGTTGAATGTACGGTCTGCGATAGCGGGCCGGGTATTCCCATCGATCGCCTCGATCATGTTTTCGAGAGATTCGTCTCAAGCAAGCCGGACGGGACCGGGCTAGGCTTGGCACTCTGCCGATCAATTATCCATGCTCATTCGGGCGAGATTTCAGTTGAGGGGCAGTCAGCGCTCAGCGGCGCGCTTTTCCGCTTCCATCTGCCGAGGCGTCGCGAGGCGAATTAGCGCAAACCCATCTCTTGAAGCATTCGCTGGGCAAGGATCGCTGCTGGCAGATTACCGCGAACTTCTGCAAGCGAGAGAGAACGGCCGATTAGCAACGCTGCACTCTCGACATTACCCACCAGGAACGATTGCTCGGCAATGAGGCGTAGCAGATCGGGTGTACTCCAGCATCGGTGCATGGGATCTTGTGCGCGCGCAACAGCCTCGTTGCATGCCAGCGATGGGTGCAAAGTCGCAAATATGTCCTGACGTTGAGGCCAACTTGTTCGGATACGCTCGACCAAACGGTCTGATGGGCATGCACCGGCAATTACATCGATTGTCTCACGAAGCATCTCGCCCCAAGTCGCCCAGTTTTCGAAATGGCGGCTCGCCACATCGATAAGGATCGAGGTGTAACGCTCAGCCCGCTCTGTTGCGCCCGCCCATAACGCCATCGGGATCACATGCTGCGCAAGCATCCAGCAGAAGGTGTGAGCCTGGCCTTCGTTCTCGCCGACCTCAACCGCATGAGCGCCAATCTCGAGGGCGACGTCCCGTCTACCCGCAAACCAATGCACTCTGCTGTCCATGCAGATTCGGATTAGCTTTTCGTCGGCCCCCCACGCGGTCACCGGTCGTGCGGTAGCTCCGGCGTTTGGCTGAACGATTTCACGGAAGATACGCTCCGCGCGACGGTGGTACCCAAGATCGTCGTAGCCACGGGTAATCACGCGCCAGCCTTGGTTGATCAGCACCGGATCCCCCAGACGTTTCGCAGTTTCTAGATAACGACGAGCGAAGACCAGCGCCTCCCGATGGTCTCCCCAGTGGGACGTCTGCGCGTGCAGATTCCACGCGGTATCCAACTGCCTGTCGAGTTTTTCTGTGTCGACCGCGATTCCGTACGCACGCTTGCCGCAGTTGATCCCGTCCTGGTTGGGACCACGGACAAAATAGAGAGCGATGGAGCGGCTGAACTCGAACTGGAGTTCGTCGGCACGTCTTTCAGGAGCGAACGTATGGACCGCCGCAATCGCGGCACTCAATTCGCTGGCATACCGGCTGATTTCGGAAAGAAGCAGCCAGGTCGGGAGCGCCACAGCGACAATATCGATGCCACAGGTGCGGTCACCATTGCCGCGCAGTGTCCATTCGAGCGCCACTGCAGCATCACTGCGTATACGATCCCAAAGCGCGAGCGTATGGGCGCTATCACTGCCCTGAGCCTCCCGCAGGCGTTCGAGGACATGGCGCGAGAGTGCATCGAAGGTCTGTTGACGGTCACCGCCCGCGTCCAGTTTTTGAAGCGCATAAGCCCGCGTCGTCTCTAGCATTCTCAATCGCCGGGGGCCGGCTTCTTGGATCATCGACTTCGCCAAGAGCCCATTAAGCGCGGCGCCGATCATGGCCTGCGACAACGTCAGGGGGGTCAATGCCACGACGTCGGCCGTTTCGAAGTCGGACGAAAATGCTGAGGCTGTGCAAAGTACGGATTGTTCGATTGGCGTGAGGAACCCGTAGCTCCAGTCCAGTACAGCGAGGAGCCCGGCATGCCGGCTTGAGACTGGAAGGTCGACATCCGCGAGCACCTCGAACCGCTGTGCGAGTTGCTCGATCACGTCCTCAATAGCCGTGGCGGCAACGCGCGCCGCTGCAAGCTCGATCGCGAGCGGTATTCCATCGAGCCGGCGGCACAAATCGGCGGCAGCCGATGCGTTCGCATCCGCCATCACGAACTCGGGATCTCGTTCGCGGATCCTTTCGATCAGCAGTTCGACTGCCGAGTGTTTGGCAACATCTGCAGCGCTGAGACAGGAACCTGACATGGGAACAGCTAGGGGCTCAACTCGGATCAATTCCTCGCCCGCAACGCGTAGTTCTTCGCGGCTCGTAGCCAGAACGCGGACGGCTGGAGCATTTTCCAGGATGGCCGATACAGCGCTGGCCAACCCAGCGGCGACATGCTCGCAATTGTCGAGGAGGATCAAAGTCGATCTGTCGGCGAGCAGCCGCATCACGGTTTCGCGCGGATCGCCAAGCGGTGTTACCCCCAGCGTTGCTAAAACCGTCGTCCAGAGAAAATCAGCGTCCGATATCCGAGCAAGGTCTAGAAAGAGGACTTCTGTTTGAGCAAGACGCTCCCAGACTGCGCCGGCCGCGAGGGCGACGCTTGTCTTGCCTACTCCGCCATATCCGACCAGTGTCAGAAGGCGGCCCTTCTGCAAACGAGCAACGGTTTGGCGTACGACCTCGTCCCGGCCAATCAACCTTTTCCGAAACTGAGGATGAGCCTGAACTCCTATGGCGGTGCTCCGGTCGTGGCGGATATCGTGATGCTGTTTTTTGGCCGTGGGTGTCACGCTAGCTTTCCATTGTGCTCAGGCGGCTGCATGAGCGACCGGAGAGGAACTGGCCCTGTCGAAAGGAGGTCACCGTTTGCCACGAAGGAAGTACCAGCATGAGCTGAGGATAGACGACCTCCAAGCCGAACATCACTAGACCAAAGTATGTGTTCCCATAAGCCAACCACTGACCCTTTTGATTGTCGACGCTTGGTGCCCCGCGCCAAAGCGCCCAGCCACCTCGGTCATCGGATAGACTGCCTGCAGACTGAGCGCTGAGACGCCTTACCTCTCCCAAAGAACCGAACCGCGCGCCTCATTCGCGCATCGTTCCGGTGTCCATAAAGCGTTGATGCCAAGATAGAGCCTCACCTGGCAGGGACGGCGCATGGCGACCAAACGACCCTGCCATTGCCCGTGCATAGTAGTCGCGCAGGGCATCCCTATAGTCGGGATGAGCACATTGTTGAATGACCAGGTCGGCTCGTTTGCGTGGGCTCAGGCCGCGTAGATCGGCCAAGCCTTGCTCGGTCACCAAGACACCGACATCCTGCAGGATATGGTCGACATGGGAAACCTGCGGCACGATCGCGGAGATGTTGCCCCCTTTGGCGGTCGAAGGGGTCATGAAGATCGAGATGTACGCGTTGCGGGCGAAATCACCCGAGCCGCCTATCCCGTTCTGGATCCGCGAGCCCATTACGCAGGTAGAATTGACCGCGCCATAAATGTCGGCCTCGAGCAGCCCGTTCATCGCGATGCAGCCGAGGCGCCTTATCAGTTCAGGATGGTTGCTGATCTCCTGAGGCCGAAGAATCATGCGGTCGTGATAGCGGCCCATATCTGCATTGATCCGCGCCGCCGCCTCCGGGCTGAGCGAAAACGCGGTTGCCGAGGCCATCCGCAACCGACCGCTGTCGAGCAGGTCCAACATTCCGTCCTGGATGACCTCGGTATAGGCCGTGAGGTCGTAAAACGGACCATCTACGAGGCCAGCGAGCACCGCGTTGGCAATGTTTCCTACGCCGGATTGGAGCGGCAGCAGAGACGCTGGTAGCCGTTCGCGACGGACTTCGTGGGAGAGAAACTCGAGGACATGACCTGCGATCGCGCGCGCGCTGGCGTCGGGCTTCGCGAAAGGAAGGTTGCGGTCCGGCGCATCGGTTTCGACGATCGCCACAATCTTGGCGGGATCGCACCGCAAGGTCTGCTGTCCGATCCGGTCATCCGGTCGAACCAACGGGATCGGCACGCGGTGCGGGGGAAGCGCGGTTCCGTAATAGACATCGTGCATGCCTTCGAGCGCTGGGTTCTGCCAACGGTTGACTTCGAGGATTACCGCGTCGGCTCGCTCAAGCCATGTCTTGTTGTTACCTACCGAAGATGACGGGATGAGGGTTCCGTCCGAGCGGATACCGGTGACCTCGACTACTGCGACGTCGAGATGCCCGAGAAAGCCTTGCCATGCCATTGGCGCAACTTGGCTTAGGTGCATGTCGAGATAATCCATCTCGCCCTTATTGATACGTTCGCGGGCCACGGGATCCGAGTTGTACGGCAGGCGCAGTTCAATCCCATCAGCTTCGGCAAGTGCCCCGTCGAGTTCTGGACCCGTCGAGGCACCGGTCCAGATGCTCACGCGCATAGACCGCCCCGCTTCGCGCTCTGCGCGGATACGGGCCGCAAGCGCGCCCGGCACTGCCTTGGGATAGCCGGACCCCGTAAAGCCACTCATCCCAAGGACCATGCCGTTCGAAATCAGTGATGCTGCGGCATCTGCGGGCATCACACGCGCGGCCAATTCCGCAGCGGCTATCCGGGTCTTCATCGTGTTTTTGTCCTTGTCGATGATGTTCGTCGAAGCGGCAAATGCGGCCTCCTCAGCGCGCGGTAGGTACCAACCCCGCGCCGCCGACAGCGGCGTCGAGCATGCACCGCGGGTGACAGCTTGCGCAGATCTACCCTAGTCGTTGCGTGGTCGAGCGCTTCCCATCCGTTCGTATGGCATACCCTAGACACTCATCCCAATCGCCCACGGGCCCTGTCCGGCTCTACTCGTTGACCGAGCTCGTGACGCCATAGCCGAGCATGGAGATGTAATATGGAACGCAAGGATCTGACGAACGCTGCGGGCGCTCCGGTTACCGACAATGTGAATATTTTGACCGCTGGGCCGCGCGGGCCCGCTCTACTGCAGGATGTATGGCTGCTCGAGAAGCTCGCCCATTTTGATCGCGAAGTGATCCCCGAGCGCCGCATGCATGCAAAAGGTTCCGGCGCGTTCGGTACTTTTACCGTCACGCACGACATCAGCCAATTCACCAAGGCTAAGCTTTTCTCGCAGATCGGTAAGAAGACCGAGGTGTTTCAGCGGTTCTCGACCGTCGCCGGCGAACGGGGCGCCGCCGATGCCGAGCGTGACATTCGCGGTTGGGCACTGAAGTTCTATACTGAGGAGGGCAACTGGGACATCGTGGGCAACAACACCCCCGTCTTCTTCTTCCGGGATCCTCTGCGGTTCCCGGACCTCAATCATGTTGTGAAACGCGATCCGCGCACTGGCCTTCGAAGCGCGCAAAATAATTGGGATTTCTGGTCGCTGCTGCCCGAAGCGTTGCACCAGGTAACGATCGTTATGTCCGATCGCGGGATTCCGCGCAGCTATCGCCATATGCATGGTTTCGGCAGCCATACTTATAGCATGATCGACGAGGCCGGCGCACGCGTGTGGGTCAAATTCCATTTCCGCTGCCAGCAAGGGATTGAAAACCTGACCGATGCGCAATCCGTAACCGTCATCGGCGAAGACCGCGAAAGCCATGGCCGCGATCTGCTCGAAGCGATCGACCGCGGTGAGTTTCCGCGTTGGCAGCTAAACATTCAGGTAATGACCGAGGAACAGGCCCGTCAGCACCGTCACAATCCGTTCGATGTAACAAAGGTCTGGCCCAAGGCCGAATACCCACTGATCCCTGTTGGCGACCTAGAGCTCAACCGAAATTCGGAGAATTTTTTTGCGGACGTCGAACAGGCGGCATTCTCCCCAGCCAACGTCGTGCCTGGTATCAGCTTCTCGCCGGACAAGATGCTTCAGGCACGCCTGTTCTCCTATGGCGATGCCCAACGGTATCGACTAGGCGTGAATCACCACAGTATTCCGGTGAACGCGCCGCGCTGCCCTTTCCATAGCTATCATCGTGACGGCCAGATGCGGGTCGACGGCAATCTGGGTGCGACCACCTCATATTTCCCGAACAGCAACGGAGTATGGGCTGACCACCCTGAGTTAAAGGAACCAGCGCTGGAGATTGGCGGCCTCGCCGACCACTGGGATCATCGGGTAGACGAGGATTATTATGAGCAGCCGGGAAACCTGTTCCGAAAGATGAGTGTACCAGAGCAGGAGCGGCTGTTCGCGAACACGGCACGCGCCATTGGAGGAGCGAGCGTAGAGGTTAAGATGCGCCACGTCGCAAACTGCGAGCGTGCCGACCCTGCCTATGGAGCGGGTGTAGCCGCGGCGATCGGCCTTGAGAGGCGTCACACCGCAGAGTGACCGACTGACGCGTGTGGCGTCTATTGTCATAGCATCCCATGGCTTTGCTGATGTCGGTCATTTCGGCCGGTTCGCTGAAAAAGATGCCGCGCTGCGCGCTATTCCTGCACGCGGGACGGTGAATCGCTCAGCAGAAACCTCTTAAGCATCCCGGGCCGACGGCGGCTTTGACCGGCGGAGGCCCGGGAAAATACGGAAGGTGGAGAGTTGATGCGGACTGAATATGAAACCCCGGGTGAGGGAAAACGCGAGCGTACGGTGAGTTGGCACGACCCGCTCCACGCCGCTTCGCTTGGAAACGGACTCTCAGGGCTCGAAATGATGCGCGGTATACGGGACGGTACATTGCCGGCGCCGCCCATGGCCTGCTTGATCGGATTTCGATGCGTGACCGCCGAGCCGGGAGAAGTCGCGATGAGCCTGGATTATGATCCGTCGCTCGAAAACCTGATGGGCATGGCCCACGGGGGTGTGGCGGCCACGATGCTCGATACCGCGATGGGGGGTGCCGCGAGCACTATTCTTCCCACCGGATCTGGCGTCGTCACGCTCGACCTGACGATCACCTATATGCGACCGACGACTGCACGACAAACGCCAGTCGTCGCCACCGGCCGCGTGATCAATCTCGGTCGAAGGACCGTATATGTCGGCGGCGATGTTCGAAGTCGCGACGGCGGGTTGGTCGCGCATGCGGTTGGCAATTTTTCAATCGTCGGTCCGTCGATCCAAGCCAGCGCTTCTAAGACGCAAGGGTAGTTTAATGTTGGCTAGGCATTCCGGTCTGTTTGACCTGCCCGATCCCCTACGAACGTATCGAACAGTACCGACCATCGGTGAATAGACGCGTTGCCGGCAGTGCGCCACACCGGCTTTGCCCCAAGGGCATCCTCTCCCAACTAGGGCCGATCGAAGATCGGCCCTTTTTTGTTATCGGATGGCGGCCCGCATCACTCCGGATTCTGTCCCGCCGGTCTGTATATTTATACAGTACGTCCGCTTTGACAGCTAATACAAGTGAAGCGTACCCGTCGACACGGACACGCTTCACATGTTGCAACGCTTTAGGTGCGACGAGATTGACGCGCTGGCGCTACTCAACGCGCCGTTGCTGCGGCCTCGATCAGCGATTCGACTTCAGCAGGGTGCGACACCATGATGGAATGCGACGCGCCTGGTACCACCACTGTCTTTTTTGCGTGCGAGCGTTCTGCCATGAATTTCATCGCAGCCGGCGGGATGTTTTTGTCGGCCGTCCCATAGATCGCGTAGTTCGGGATCGTCTTCCACGTTGCGGTCGTGGTCGGCTCGCTCAGCGCGGCCTTGGTCACGGGACGTTGCGTCGCTGCCATGACTGCGGCCGTCGCATCGGAAACGTCGCCTGCGAACTGCTGATGGAATTTGCTGCTCTCGACATAGAGATCTTCGCCCCCATTGGGAAGCGGAACGCTGGTCAAGGTGTCTCCCAGAGTGCTTCCGGGAAACTGCCCGCTCAGGCCCAGCGCGTTTTCGCCGACGTCTGGCGCAAAAGCCGAGACGTAGACGAGAGCCTTTACGTTGCCATTGCCCTCGGCAGCCGCCGTGATCACCGGGCCTCCGTACGAATGGCCGACGAGCACGACCGGACCCTGGATCGAATGCACCAGTGCCGCGATTGGTGCTGCGTCTTCCTTGACGCTGCGCAGCCCGTTGGCGGCCGCGATGACCCTGTAACCCGACTTCTCCAGTCGAGCGATGACGCCGGCCCAACTGGACGACCCTGCAAACGCGCCGTGCACGAGAACAATGACCGGACGGGGCGCGTCTTGAGCGACCGCCGGTAGACTGCTGGCGACGCCCGTGAGCGCAAAAAGCGCGAGTAGAAGTTTTCGCATTCACTTGTTCCTTCGAGTGTCGTGGACGCAGACGCGTCCCCGAGCGAGACTGGAAGGATCGCCTACCGCGCGTACCAGGGCCATCACGCATTGGTCGGGCTCGAATGATACGGTAGTATGGTGCCTGAGCGCTCTGCTGGCTCCGCAGCGGTATCCGTTGTAGGCGATCTGCTAGCGTTACAGCGGAGCGCTTCAAGCTCCTCGCCCCCAGCCCAGGGGAGCCCATACACCCGTATGATGGCCGCAAGAAGAGCCGCACAATATTACCTGTTACACGCAAGCGCTTCCGACTCGACGGACGAACCCGTCGGTTTCCTCACGGCAGCGGCAGCCAATCGGGCAGCGAATTCGCTTTAGCGGATATAACAGGGAGATAGGGCAGCGATGGCCGACACTGAAACCGCCGTGACGCTGTCCCGCGCACAATTCGCCTTCACGGTGATGTTCCATTTCGTATTCCCGAGCTTTTCAATCGGGTTAGCGAGCTACTTGGCCGTTCTTGAGGGTATTTGGCTGAAGACCGGCCAATCGGTCTATCTTGGACTGTTCCGCTTTTGGCTAAAGATCTTCGCAATAGTGTTCGCGATGGGCGTCGTGTCCGGCATCGTGATGTCCTATCAATTCGGTACCAACTGGGCCGTATTTTCCGATAAGACGGGAAGCATCATCGGTCCGCTGATGGGCTATGAAGTGCTGACCGCGTTTTTCCTCGAAGCCGGCTTTCTCGGAGTGATGCTGTTCGGCATGACCCGGGTCGGGCCTCGGCTGCATTTCGCAGCCACGGTTCTCGTCGCAATAGGCACGTTGATCTCCTCCTTCTGGATTATCTCGGCTAATAGTTGGATGCACACCCCGGTAGGCTTTGCGATGAACGCCGCAGGCCAATTCATACCAGTCGACTGGTGGCGGATCGTGTTCAACCCAAGCTTCCCATACCGGATCGTTCACACCGTGCTCGGCGCTTATTTGACAACCTCGCTAATCGTCGGCGCGGTCGGCGCCTGGCACCTGCTGCGCGACGCCGCAGAGCCGCACGCGCGTGTGATGTTCTCTATGGCAATGTGGATGGTCCTCATCGTTGCGCCGCTCCAAGCGATCGCCGGCGACACCCAAGGCCTCAACACCCTCGAACACGAGCCTGCCAAGATTATGGCTATGGAAGGTCATTTTGAGAGCCACCCCCATGGCGCGCCGCTTTATTTGTTCGGGATCCCTGACCAGCAGGCTGGCAAGCTTCGCTATGCGATCGGCCTTCCCAAAGTGTCATCGCTCGTACTGCGCCACGACCCAAACGCCCCCCTCGCCGGCCTTGACACGGTACCGCGCCAGAATTGGCCGCCGGTACCGATCGTATTCTGGTCATTCCGGGTGATGGTCGGACTAGGTCTTTTGATGATCGCACTCGGCGCTGCCGCTTTGATAGCGCGCACACGGGGCAAACTTTGGTCATCGCCTTGGCTGCACCGCTTCGCCCTGGCAATGGGACCAGCCGGGACCGTGGCCGTCCTGGCGGGCTGGACAACGACCGAAGTCGGACGCCAACCATTTACTGTCTACGGCCTGCTGCGGACAGCAGACTCAGTCTCGCCGCTCGCAGCGCCGGCGGTTGCAGCCTCCCTTGTGGCCTTCGCCATCGTCTACTTCGTCGTTTTCGGAACGGGTCTTTGGTATCTGCTTAAAATGATGAACAGGACACCGGAAGCAGGCGAACAGCCTGCGATTGCAGGCCTCAAAGGTCCAATCCGTACCGCTGGCATTACGCCCGCGCCTGCGGTGATCGTGGCAGCTAACACGGGGAGCACGAGCCATGAGCTATAGTCCCGATCTTACAACCACCTGGGCGTTCATCATCGCCTTTGCCGTTTTCGCTTATGTCGTCATGGACGGGTTCGATCTCGGGGTCGGGATCCTGTTCCCGTTTCTGGAGCGGGGAAGGTCCCGCGACAGCGCGATGAACTCCATTGCACCAGTCTGGGACGGAAACGAAACCTGGCTCGTACTGGGCGGCGGCAGCCTGATGGCCGCTTTTCCTCTGGCATACTCGCTGATCATGTCTGCGCTATATGCGCCGATCACTGCTATGCTGCTGGGCCTAGTTTTTCGGGGTGTCTCGTTCGAGTTTCGCTGGCGTGACCCCCGTCACCAACCCTTCTGGGATCTGGGCTTTTTCGCCGGATCAATAGTAGCAGCGCTAGCACAAGGCATGATCATCGGTGCGCTGTTACAGGGGATCCACGTGGCGGGCCGAAGTTATGCCGGCGGCTGGTGGGACTGGGCGACGCCGTTCAGCCTGCTGACGGGCGGCAGTACAGTGGCAGGATACGGGTTACTGGGCTCGACCTGGCTGATTATGCGTACCGAGGGCGCCATGCAGGAGCGGGCATATCGCTTCGCCCGGTGGCTGGCGATAACGGTGGTATTGTGCCTCGCGGGAGTGAGCGCGGCGACGCCGTTTTTGAAGATGGAATATTGGCGGCACTGGTTTGCGATGCCGGGCGTGCTTGCTACCGCACAGGTGCCGCTGCTGGTTGTAATCGGAACCGCGCTCCTCTTTCGCGGCCTTACGATGCGCCAGGAGCGTATGCCGTTTCTGATCTCCCTGGGCCTATTCCTTCTGTCTTTCATCGGCCTTGGAATAAGCATTTTTCCGGATATCATCCCCGGTGTCGTTACGATCCAGGCCGCAGGCGCACCCAAGAGCAGCCTGGAATTCCTGCTGGTTGGAGTGTGCATCATGGTGCCGATCATTCTAGCCTATACGGCATGGGCCTATTGGGTGTTTCGCGGAAAGGTCGGCCATGAAGGCTATCACTGAGCGAAACGGCAGCCTTTGGGGACGCCTTGCTTGGTTCGGCGGCTTGTGGGCCGGGGGCGTTGCAGTCGTAGCCCTCGTCGCGGGCGCGATTCGGTTTTGGCTATTTCGCGGGTTATAACTTTGATGCGGATTACCGATGCCGACCCGGCGGTCTTTTTCTTTTGTCTCGGGGTTCGGGCTGCCGTCATGCGGCGTATTCGCCGATACCGTCGCGGATCAGGGCGTATGTGCCGGCGCCCCTAGCCTTGTTCCTGAACGTTGCTGGATTCCATACCCAACCCGCAAACTGCCGGTTTTCCAGCCGCCTGCCGATCGTACCGCGCAAAGATGCGGGACGCGTCTTCAGTTACGGACACCGTCATATCAGCCCCTCTAGGAGTGAAACAGCGCGGCGCAGGAGCGTGCTGTCTCCATTTACGGAGCTTTGGATCAGGGTTAGCCTGCCGGCGAATGTCGACGCCGCGATGATGTCGTGTCCCGGAAGCGGCTTCAAAATTGGCCCATATATGCGAGCGCGGGAAGTCGGAGGGTATTGAAGCCATTCGATGACACCGAGGTTCGTGACGATAGTATCGAAGGGGCCCTGCATAACGATCTGATCCCGAGCGGCGTCGTAGTTGCCGGCCGCCGAAAATCGGCTTCCGATCGCGGATACGAAACCTCCAACGGCTTTCGGGTCACGTGCACTTCTAGCTGCATCCGCGACCCGTGAGGCGTGGCTCCATATGCCTTCACCCTCCAGCCGTGCGGTTACGGCCGTCGTGAGAAATACGCCGTCGTTATCTTCCGTCCCGAAGAACGACCGAACGTCGACGGGGGTCATGATGTTTGCCGCGGCATCGCCAATAGGGTGCTGATGCGCCTGTGCGACCGCTGCGACCAGTAGAGAGTTCAGGGTGGACTGGTGACGCTTGACAAGATCCAGAAGACTGGCTGTTACGGAGCTTGAAATTTCATTTATTAAGATCATCGGCCGGCGGTTGTCAGAAGGCGAAATTATGGCGGTGCGAAACAGCTCCGGCAGCGAATCAGCGACATAGCGATCGATGTAATCGTGCTCAACTGAAGTGGGGGCAGGCTCACCATGAATCACTTCAACCAATTGCTTCAGAATATTAAGAGCCCCCTTCCCATCCGCGATTGCATGGTGCCACACGCCAATCACGCAGGTTCGCTCCCCATCCGAGATTGCGGAAAGCCGCATCAATGGACCTTGCGCAGCGTCGAGATGGTTTACGAGAGCGTCTGCGATCTCTTGCTCATGATCGATGTACCTTACAGTTTTCACCTGCAGGTCGATGGGCCTGTCGCAGCGGAAAAAACCGAGCCGGCCATCACCGCCAATGTCGATGCTCACCTGTAAGCAAGGGTGGACCGCCTGCACCGTCCGGAGCGCACTAGTTAGCGCACCTTTTGGTAACTCGCGATCAAAGGCGGCGACCAGGGCGAAGGTCATGGCATTCGCCTCTGAATAGGCAAGGAACAGGTTCTCGACTGCTCCGATCTGGCGCGTCATCAAACGTTCCGGTGACATTTCAACTCCCATGCTTCTCAAAAAAAACGCCTCTTCCCGGCCCGCAAATCAGATTTGCAAAGATACTGCCCCGCCGGGCACGGACCGGTTGCGGCGCTAAAGTGCGCTATAGTGGAGGGCCTCACATATTCTTGAACACCGCCGGCCACGCAGCGAAATATCTAGGGTGACCTCGGCTGATGGTGAACCGAGACATTGGTACGTGGTCTCGCAAATCACATCTCCGCGCGCCCGCTTCCACCAAACATCTGCAGGATCGGGACGGACCTCTCGATGCGGCGGCGTATCGGATGTCATCGGGCAGTTTGATAGGGTCAGGCACCCGGACGCTACGATCAGTCATCCACTGGCTACTCGGCCTGGGCCATGGCTCCCATTGCGATGATCCGCACCAGATATGCCCGCCTCTAGTCCCCGCGAGTGCAGACCGGCGGCGCACTTGGGCGCATGCTTGCTATGGTGCGGACGGCGGCGTCACGGCCTGATCCGCGTGGCTGATCGGTGCAGTTCGACGCTTAGATTGGTCGCCAGCGATGGGCCGCTCTTCGGAATCCTTACTCGCTTTGTACCGCGATCATCAAACCGAGTGAGGATTGCCATCCCGCGACGATCAAAGTCTGAGCGGCAGGGCGGGGCGAGCTGATCCAGATCGACGGCTCGAAGGAGTGGTGGTTTGAGGATCGCGGGCCGCAATGCAGGCTGCTCGTCTATATTGATGATGCGACCAGCGAACTGATGCATCTCAAGATGGTCGAGAGCGAAAGCACTTTCGCCTATATGGAAGCGACGCCGACCTGAATCGAGATGCACGACAAGCCGCTGACGTTCTACTCGGACAAGCACTGCGTGTTCCGCAACAACACGGCGTCGGCCAAGGGCGACGGCATGACGCACTGAACATCGAGATCATCTGCGCGAACTCGCCGCAGGCCAAGGGCCGCGTCGAGCGCGCCAATGCGACGCTACAGGATCGCTTGGTCAAAGCGATGCGCCTCGAGGGCATCTTGACGTCCGCTGCTGGGGACATTGACATGGTGCCCATCACTCGCGGGGGAAGCGGCATCGAAAGCAGGTCAGTGACGACGCGATCCTCGCGCGCCGCCCTGGGCAAAAACTGACGCTCGCACCAAAGCAATGTTCAGCGTCAGTCTTCAGGCCAGACCTCGATGCCGAGCGATTTGAGCAGGTGTGACTGCTGTCGCGCCGAAACCGTCATCCCGGAATAAGCCTGTAGCGAGGTGAGATTCATGCCAGCCAAAGAGGATCGCCGCAGGTCGGCAATCGAAAGATCAGCGGCCTCAGAATTAACGCCATCGAGATCACAATCAACGATTTCAGCTTTCACGAGATTCGATGATGAAATATCGGCATCCCTCATACTGCAACCCGTTATGGCGCAGTCCGAAAGATTGAGTTCACGCATAACCGCGTCGGATAGGTTGCAGTTTTCGAAAGTAGCGGCGTTTCGTTCCACACGGCCGATCTTGCGCATAAACGTTGTCCGCTCCGCTGTAAAACCGCGCATTCGGCAATCAGCAAAAGCGATGTCGTGGGCCTCGCACCCCAGAAGAATTCCAAGCGAAAGATCGCAATTTTTGAACAGCGCTCCGCGCAGATCAGCGAACCGGAACGCTGTTCCCTTACCCTGTTCGCTGTCGAAAAAGCGACAGTTGTCGAATGTGGCGTCGGCAAGACGGCATGACGCGAAAACGCAGTCCAGAAACGAGCAGTCGATCCAGGTAGACCCTTTCAATGCATCACCCGTGATCCGGCTCACGTCCATCCTGCACCCGACAAACGTATAATACTTTTCGGTTCCGAGAATGGAAAAGTCAAACTGAGAGAGGTCCGCCCGCTCGATCCGACCCACTTCTGATAGTTGTGATAGTAACCCATCGACGTCCATGAAAACTCCGATACTAACCAGCTTTCGCGGCAGCCGCGAAGTAGCCACTCTATGTTTGTACTATGACGTATCGCTGTGCATACTCAGCCATTGTACTAATATTCGTTCGAACGCACCGCTGCAGCGACCTTCCTGAAGATGGCTATGGGCGGCGCCATCGCGGCTTAGGCGCCGCTGCGAAAGAAGCATTTATTTCATTAATCCCTAAATCCTAAGTCCGCAGCGCTGGTCATCGCACTGCTCGGAACTTGTGATAATCATCGGATAAGGAACGTAGTGTGAGCAGAACCGAAGGTCGGGCCGCTCGGCCGATCAGGCGCCGTCACGGGCGGTCAGCCAAAGTGAGCCAGTAGCGTCTCGACTGCGTGTAGTACCCTTCCACAAATCCGATCGCCTGTCGCAGATCGACGCCTGCCGCCACAATCTGCTTGCCTGTGATATTGTCTACAGCGCCTCTCAGGGACAGGCCGTTCCTGCCGGTATCGTACTGCGCGCTGGCGTTCAGCAGGACGTTGTCTGATGTGTCGAGCATAGCAGTATTTTGAGGGTCAGGCTGCGCCGGCGACGTAGCCGGGGCGGCTACATGGCCTGCCGTGCCGGTTGCCGCGACGCGAAGCATCGTCTTACAGCTAAGTGTCATTACCTTCCCCCCTTTTGCACGTCTATGCCGACGATCTCAACTTCCGCTGAATGGATGAGCTGAGCCGCTCGAGCACGAGCTGTTCGCCAACCCGGGCCCCACGGGCCACGGGTGAGACGAATCTCTCTCTGGGCCGAGTGCCACGGCGGAATGGGAGCAGTCAGCGTCATCGTACGAACCTCTCGACGAGGCGTTCGCGAGCGTAAAGTGACAGGAACATGACCGCGATTAGGCCGCAGCAAACAACGATGGCCGCCATCACGGGTAAATAGTTCTGGGATTGGTCGCGTAGCAGGCCCGCGCCCGGCGGCAGAAGGAAGGTGAGCGGGAGTGCGAATACCCCGAAGAGGCCAAGCGCCTTCCCGAGCCGCGGAAGACCGAACGCATCGATGCACGCCAGATTCACGGCGGGAAACACGCCCGCACCGCACAAGCCAATTACCACCAGTGCGGGCGTCAGAGCCAGCGGCAACACAACGAACGCGATTACGGCCCAAGCCGCAGAAAATCCGCACGCGATCAAGGCAAGAGTGCGGGGGCCTCCTAGTCGATCCGCCAGCCATCCACCCAAGGGAGCCCCTACGATGCTCGCCATTCCCATTAGTGCCACAAGGCCGGCGGCGCGCTCGGCGGAGATGCCGCGTTCAACCAGCACTGCAACAATCTGCGAGACCCCGGTGATACCAATGGCGTTGAGTGTGCCTGCTCCCAGAACGAGCGCCCAGAACAGGCCTCGACCCAGAATAGGAACAGCGCCTGCAGGCTCGTCGACCCGTACCGCCGCGTTGCCATCCGCGGGCCCTGCGGCAGGCGCGTCACGAACTGCCAGCAGGATCGGCAGCGAGACCAGGTGCAGAGACGCCAAGGCCGCGTAGAATGCAGTCAATCCGTAGTCAGATATGAGCGCGAGGCCGATGATCGGAACGGCAGCGACCATAAGCGGCATTGTCGCAATTCCTACAGCCCGCCCACGGGCGTGGGGGTACCAGCCCCCTGCCAAAAGGCTCGCCGGCAACGAACCGGCCAGTGCGATGCCGGGGCCAATGAGGCCGAAGAACGTTACTAGTACGACTATCAAATTAGGCGCGAGGGCCAGCATGACGTATCCCAGGCCGGACATAGCTATTCCGGCCATCATCGTTGCACGAAGTCCGATGCGATGTATTAGGGTCGCCACGAGCGGCGTCGCAAGAGACATCGTGAGCACCGCCAGTGCCAAGCCGAGCGCTGCGATGCCGCGACCCGCCCCGAACCGCTCCTGCATTGCTATTAGACTGACACCAAAGCCCCCAAACGCCGATCCGATCACGACGTTCTGCGATAGCGATGCGCAGATCACCATTTTGCGTCTGTCCCACCCCCCTACCGCCTCGAACGCGGTGGATTCGGTCCTCTCTTTGGATACCGCCTTTGCCGCAGAAGTCTGACTTGATGGAGCAACCATTTTAATGCCTCCTGGCGCGGCAAAAGAGGTGCCATCCCGATATATCGTAGCGCAGATCAACATAAAATACGCGATACGCGGTTCCGTGGGAAACTTAGACGGCGAAACGCAGGTTTGCAAAAAGATTTCTTACAGGTCTATTCTTCCGGCTGGACCAGCATCGCCGTTGACCAAGCGCCCAAGCAACCTGCATCGTTAGGAAACCACCGATCTCTCTCGCGGGCTGCGGGCCGCGAATTTCAATTTTCGGATACATGCTCTCGGCCGGCTGCCTCTGCGAGCCCTCGGCCCAAGAATGTGCCCAGCAACACCTGACTCTCACGCGGCAGGGTCGGCAGAGCGACCGGCATTTCGTCTTCCAGCGCGGCGGCCCTTCCAAGCGCAATAGGACACATACGTCAAATGACGCCGCCTGCCTGATTGATGGCCTGCTGATGGCCCGCCGTTTTTTATTGCTGGCTCAATCGAATGTTCGACAGGAAGCGCGGCTACCACCGAGCAGGCCGTGATGCGGCCTGTAGTACCAAGCAAGCCGTAGGCCCGGTCGCAGCGCTTTTCCCAGCGCCCTATGCGGATAAATCTTGGCAATGCAAAAATGAAACGCTAGCGTTCGATTTTAGGTGTGCCGGCTCACATATCGGTGTGCGGGGAAAAGGCAGTCTGATGACGATCATGCAGGACGGCACCATGCGAACGGTAGATTGCATGGACAGCCGCGGTGAAGGTTTTAGGCTTGCGCTCGCCGACCATGGAAAAATCAGAGCTGGACCTCTCGTAGCGGAAAGGCGTTTCGGAAGGCGTTGCAGGCACGACTGTGCCACATCGAGGTCGGTCTCTTGGCAGCTTAGACCACGCCGAAGACGTAGGCTTGGCTTCCCCAGATGTTGAGGTCTGATAGAGGATAGTGAATATGCTGCTTCGCAGAATGATGACCGGCGCGTGTGCTGCTGCCTTGACGATATACGGGTCCGCAGCAACAGCCCAGTCGCTGGAAGAGAGTTTTCGAAATCCGCCAAAAGAATCCAGGCCCCGCTTGCGGTGGTGGTGGCCGGGTGACGCCGTGAATGACGCTGAACTCGAGCGGGAGATAGCTCTGATGGATGCCGCCGGCTTTGGCGGAGCCGAAATTCAGGCTATGGGTGCGAGCTTCGCTAAGTTGTCGCCTGAGGAAAAAGCTCGGACGGATGATTACGCCGAACCGTCCTTCTTCGGCCATGTTCGCACGGCAGCAGCCGCCGCAAGGGCACGTGGCCTCAGCCTGGACTATACCTTCGGCTCTGCGTGGCCTTCCGGCGGCGGCTGGCCGATCACGCCCGAAAATGCGTTCGTGGAATTGACGATGGCGCGCACGCAAGTGGCCGACGGCTACAGTGGACCCATCAAGCTCGCCATCCCGGCGCGAACGAAACGGCTCGGCGCGTTGTCAATGTTCGATCCACGGGTAAAGGATCCCAGGGCAGCAGACTGGCCCGCCAGAATGGATGCGCAGGCAAAGATCGTCGCCGTCGTCGCGATGCGGGGATCGGCGCCGCAACTCAAGACCGAAACGAGCACGACGATGGGGCTGGAGCTCTATCCTTGGAAGGACGTGATAGCCTCAGGCAGGCTGGAAACGGCGAGCGCTATAGTGCTGACCGACAAGCTCAAGGCCGATGGCACCCTCGACTGGACCCCGCCCCCTGGCACCTGGCAGATATTCGCCTTCAAGCAGTACGCCTCCAACATGGGCGTCCTCGGCAGTGCCGGCCGAGGACCGCAGCTCATACTCGATCATATGAACGCTGCCGCCTTCGCCGTTCATGCGGCGCGAGTAGGCGATCCGCTTGGCAAGGACCCGGTGGGCATTCGCGCCACCTTTGTCGACAGTCTGGAGCTGATGCAGGATCTTCCGTGGGGACGCGACTTCCTTGCACAGTTCAAGAAACGTCGCGGCTACGATCTGACCCGCTACCTTCCGCTCACGTTGCAGCCAGGATGGATGCAGGCATGGAGCGAACATTTCTCGGAACCTTACTTCGAAGCGGGCGACAGCACGGCGGATCGCGTGCGCACCGACTATCGACGAACCGTCTCCGACATGATGTTCGACGGCTTCATCAAGCCTTTTGTCGCGTGGAACCATGCACACGGACTGAAGGCCAAGTTCCAGGCGCACGGGGGAGCGATCGATATCGTTCGAGGCTATGGCATCGTGGACATTCCCGAAACCGAGGATCTTCCTCATGAGGGAGACCCCTACTTCATGCGCTTCGCGCGTTCTGGAGCGGATTTGTATGGACGCCGGATCGTCTCCGCCGAAAGCCTGGTATGGAAGGATCGTCCCTACAATGTGACACCGGACGAACTGCGTCGCCGGGCCGATCTGATCTTTGCGGGCGGCGTCAACAGTATGATCGTTCACGGCCACGATTACAAGTTGACCGATCCTGGGTGGCCGGGTTGGCACGCTTTTCAGCCCAGTCCCTTCGCTCTGGGCTTCAGCACAATGGTAACTGAAACCAATCCGATCTGGGCCGGTGTTCCGACCCTTGCACGCTACCTTGGGCGAATGCAGTCGGTGCTGCAGCAAGGCCAGCCAGTGGTACCGGTGGCCTATTTCTACGGTCAAACCGGCTACTATGTTGGCATCGAGGATGGAGGCGTCGGCAGGCAGGCCGCCGAAAAGGCTTTTCTCGCCGGTGGCTATGACTACGACCGCATCAATCACGATTCGATCGGTAGCGCGCGCGTGGAGAACCATATGCTCGTGGCAGCCGGCGGGGCACGCTATCCCGCTCTCGTCTTGCCTCCGATAGAAGGCATCAGGGCCGAGACAGCGGAAGCCATAGCACGCTTTGCCAAAGCTGGCCTCCAGGTGCTATTTACGGATCGCGTTCCGGACCGCGATGAAGGGCTCGCGGATGCCGCAAAGCGTGATCGCCGGGTACGGACTGCAATGGCAGCGGCCTTGAAAGCCGGTGCGCGGATTACGCCTCTTGCGGAAGTGGTGGCGACTTTACGCGCGGCCGCAGTACCGGCAAATCTGACCTTTACCACGCCCGGGCTGACGGATGTAGTCTACGTCCAGCGACAAGTAGGAAGCCGGATGGTGACATTTGTCCATAATCTCGCGAATGAACCCCGCGACGCCGGAATGGTGCTTCCGGCGCGCGGCGGCATCACCCGCTGGAATGCCATGGACGGTACAATTAGCCCCCTTGGAGCCAAGAACGATCCGCTTGGAACACGTATCGATCTCCGATTGGCAGCAGGCGAAAGCGCGCTACTGCTGCTGGATCCCGCGACCCAAGCCCGCACGGTGACGCCCCCGGTAACCGTTCGGCAGGTTAGTCTTCCCTCGTCTGGATGGAAATTCAGGGCGGTTGGGCACAGCAGCAGGCAGTACTTCAGCCGCGATGTCGCCGCTGTTGCGCTCGGCGATTGGCGCTCGATCGACGGGCTCTCGTCGTTCTCGGGGACAGGTTCGTACCAGCGGCCCATTCAGATCGAGGCTGTTTGGCTCACCGGCCAGCAGCGCATCGTGCTCGACCTAGGCACTGTGCATGACATGGCCACGGCTTCCATAAACGGGAAACCTCTGCAGCCGCTTATCACTGCGCCATACCGAGTGGATATCACGGACGCTGTCCACGCCGGGATGAACGAGCTTGAGGTAGTGGTGTCCAACACCCCTCAAAATTCCATGATTGATCCGAAACTACCCGGCTACAAACTGCTCAAAACGGTTCCCGCGGGGCTTGCTGGACCTGTTCACCTTGACATCATGAAGTAAGAATGTGTTGGGACATAGCGTCCGATGGCAGAAATCGGGCGCCTATCGCTTGGCTGATTACGGGCATCAGTGCGTGCGCCCATTCGGCAGTGGGTAACCGCTGGCCGGCTTGTGGACGGGTCACAAGATGACGGTGAAGCGGCCCTGTTTGCCGCCCATAAGCGATCCCAATTCGCCATAAAGGGCTCGGCGTCATGAACGTAGGCCAAGGATCCGCTTCATCACCTGCAACGCGTCAGCTCGCACGTGCAGTCGTCTTTTGCGAAGGCATTGACGCACTTGACCGCGCATTAGACGATCGTTATTACGTTTTAGGCAGCGAAGACTGCGAAGATAAGGAGAGTTCTATGCGCACCTGGATTGTCGCCCGAGCATCCCGCAATGGAGCATCGTGCTCCGATCTGAGCGCGGCCTTCCTCGCGTTGCCCGCTGTCGTCTTTCTTGCCGCCTCCTTTTGGGCGATAGGCTTGTTTTAGAGTCGACGGTTCGGCGTCCACGCAGGACTGTAGGCGAAGCTATCTATGACCGTCGCCGAGAGGGGCAGGCCGTCGCATTCGGCAAATGCACCTCAGGATTGTGGTGCCCTATAAAAGCGCCATGTTTTCCTCGCGGCCCAGTGATGGCGGCAAGGCTTGGGCGAACCCATCCAAGACCCAGTCTGCTGTCGGCTAGCATCGATTCACGGGCGAAACGAATGGCGGGGCTTGAGCGGGCAAGATGTCGACAGAACTGTGCGACGCTGAACGCGACGACCGGCCAACGTCTCGAGCGAGGTGATTTTAGCTATGAGCGCCGCCGATCAAATGTTCCGCGTCCGATTATTTTAGACCAGGTCCGATTTCGCGTCGGGTAGCACCAACCGCGCCGCGGAAGAATATTGCCGCGACGTTCCGCGTATGACATGCCGTTTCTTCATCAGAAGGCATGGGATGTCCAAAACGACTGAGCGTTGCCACTCCGAGATCGCCATCGATGACGTGAACTGACGCACCGCCGGGCCAGGTCCCTTATGGCGTTCCCGCCGACACCAATGTAGCCGCTGCACCCGCCCCACGTATTCCGAGAGCTTGCTGATGGTTAGGCTCGCCCGAGACGATGAGGAGATCGGGCAATGTCGGATGAAATTGATGCAGGGGCAAACGGCGGTTTGACGTGTGCGTCGCACAGTACAACTGCGCGTTTGACCGTCAGTTTGCCGCCCGGACGTCGGCGCTACGAGCGTTGGCCGGATGACGTACGCGACCGCATTCTGGCTGAGAGCTTTGTGCCAGGAATGACTGTGGCGCAGGTCGCCCGCGATAACGGCGTCGGCCTTGGCCTTTTGCACTATTGGCGTCGGCAAGCGCGAGCAGCAGGAGCCGTCGAGGAATTGCGGTTCGTACCCGTCACGCTGGCTCAGGAGAAGCAACTCGAACCTGGCGGCTTGGAGTTGGTGGTACGAGACGTGACGGTTCGGATCATGGGCGCGGTCGAGATGGACCACCTGCGCGCGGTACTGGCGGCGATCCGGGAATGATCCCGATCGACGGAAGCGTACGGATCTTCGTGGCGACACAGCCGGTCGACTTCAGAGCCGGGATTAACCGGTTGATGGGGCTGGTGACGCACGTGCTGGGGCATGATGCCTGTGCGGGCGATGTCTTCGTGTTCCGCAACAAGGGCGCGGATAAGGTGAAGTTGGTCCGTCATGACGGGTCAGGCGCGGTTATGGCGACGAAATGGCTCGACCGTGGGAGGTTTTACTGGCCACCCATGCAAGGCGGCACGATGGTCCTGAGCGGGCCGCAATGCACGGCATTGTTGTCGGGTCTGGACTGGAAGAAATTGCCATCCCAGGAAGCGCGCAGACCCCTTATTTTTGGCTGATATCTGCGGTTTTCTGTAGCGGCAAAGAGCCGGTGTGGTATAGTCAGCCATGCCCGCCCAAGCCGACGATCTCCCTGAAGATATGGAGCAAATGGCGGCTCTGGTGCGTGAGCTCCAGGCAGAAAACGCCCAGCTGCGCGCGCTGCTCAAAGGCATGGCCCATCAGGCCTTCGGCAGCCGTTCGGAACGCGCCAGCGCGATCCTGGGCGACCAGGGAATTCTTGATCTCGGCGACCTCGTAACCACGCCGGCTGCCGCAGCTAACGACGATGGCGACGCCGAAGACAAGCCTGCCGTCGCTCGCCCACGGCGCAAGCGAGGCGTGATGGCACTGCCGGCCCATATCGAGCGCGTCGAGCGCGTGATCGATCCCGACACGCTGGATTGCCCCTGCTGCGCCGGCACACTCCACAGGATCGGCGAAGATGCCAGCGAAGCACTCGACTGGGTGCCGGCCATCGTTCGCGTCATCCGCACAGTGCGTCCTCGCTATGCCTGCCGAAAATGCCGGGAGGGCGTCGTTCAGGCGCCGGCACCGCGCCGCGCGATCCCGGGCTCGATGGTCACCACCTCAACGCTGGCCTGGATGGCGACGGCGCGCTTCGCCTGGTCGATCCCGCTCAATCGGCAGTTGCAGATGCTCGCAGGCCAGGGCGTCATCCTCGACCGGGCATTACCGAGCCGCTGGATGCGTAAGATCGCATGGTGGGTGAAGGCGCTCTATGATCGCCTGCTTGCCTACATCCACAGCCAGTCCCGGATCTTCTGCGATGAGACCCGCATGCCGGTCCTCGAAAAAGGGCGAAGACGAACCCGCACGACACAGTTCTGGGCGCACGCTTGTGATGACGGACCGTGGTCAGGCCCGGCCCATCCGGCAGTGGTGTATATCCATGCTCGCGGACGGCGGCATGCCGAGGCGTTCGAACAACTCGCCCGCTACCAGGGCGTTATCCAGGTCGACGGCTATGGTGCCTACAAGGCGCTTGTGCGCAGTGGTCCGGGCCGAGGTAAGATCACACTCGCCTTCTGTCTTGCCCACGCCCGGCGCAAGTTCGTCGATGCCTACCGCAAATCGCCATCGCCGGTGGCCGCGGCAATCATCGCCCTGATCAGTCAGGTCTACGTGGTCGAGGCGCGTGTGCGCAAAGGCACCGCCGCACAGCGCCTCCAGGCTCGTCTCGCCGAAACCGCCGACGTCATGGCGAAGATCAAGGCGCAGATCGACACCATGCTTCCACGTCTGTCGCCGAAGTCCGATCTGGCCAAGGCGATGCGCTACACGCTCAACCATTGGAAGGGGCTGACGCTGTTCCTGGAAGACGGCCGGATCGAGGTCGATACCAACACCGTCGAGCGCGGCATGAGAAATGTGGCCCAGGGCCGCAAATCCAGCCTCTTCGCTGGTAGCGAGGAAGGAGCCCAGACCTGGGCCGTCATGGCATCGCTTCTCCAGACGGCTCGCCTGGGCGGCCTGGATCCCTATACCTGGCTGAATGACGTGCTGGAGCGCATGGTCACGGGCGCTGTGAAGGTCAACGAACTGGACATCCTGCTCCCTTGGAACTGGCGGCCGGCGGCAGAACCGGTAAAAGCGTTGGCGGCATGAACTTCAAACCTCGCACATCGCAGGGCCGGACCCTCTCGCTCGAACAGCTCGAGATATGGCTCGACGAGCTTGATCCCCCCGTAGCTGGCGTCTCATCGATCGACGGCTTCCTGGCCGCAGTCGCCGCAGGCCCCAGCGTCATTGACCCCGACGTATGGATCAGGAGCATCCTGCGCGACCATGCTCAAAGTGCGCGCTCGGCGCCTGCGCGCCGAACGATCCTCAAGCGGTATAGCCGCATCTGCATCGAGCTCGCCGAGAAGCCCGAGGCGTACGCCCCGATCTACATGCGCACCGAGGAAGGCGAGGTACTGCTCGAGGACTTCGCCAACGGGTTCTTCACAGCCATGCATCTCGACATGGAGGCGTGGAAGCCCTTCATCGCCGACCCGGAGTTCGGCTACCCGCTCGCGGCACTGCTTGGCCACAGAACAATTACAGGTGGCCCGTCATGGATCGAACAACTGGGTGATCCGAGCGCCAATCTGGCAATTGCCGATACGTGGCGCATGGTCCCGCAAATCATCTCGCTGATCCATGACCAGTGCGCCTTCGCGCGCATGACGCCAGCAGCCTGATATAAATCCTGCCACCACCAATGCGTGGGGTAGGATCAGCGGTTACACACCAATAAGGATAAATGAAGCAGGCTTCATAGAGAGGCCGATTGTGGCCGGCCTCTCTATGCGACGCTCTTGTCGCTGGAATCATCTTGATCTTACCAACGAAAGATTGACGTGATACCAAATTCTCGCGGCGGGGAGATCGTCGCGGTACGATATCCTGAGCTGAATGGAATGCCGGCCGCTCCGGTGGGTGTAAACGTGAAGTCAATTTCACTTGTTGGCTGGCTGAACACGCTATCTCCCACCGACAGCGCCCGCGTCTGGTTCAGGAGGTTTTTCGCAAAGACGTTGACTTCCCAGCGCCCGTCCTCGTCGCGCAGACCCAGGAACAGGTCGGCCTTAACGTAATCGCGATAGGTGTAGTTGTCCCGCTGCGACGTGAAGCCCGGACGATACGTGACAAGACCCCGCAGGAACGGCGTGACGGAACCGACCGGCATGCGAAGCTCTCCGTTCGCCGTCAGGTTGAACTTGGGGATTTGTGCCAGACGGTTGTCGCTCTGGCACGTAGAAATCTGCTGCCCGATGGGCACGACTGGGTTGCCGTTGCCGTCAAACGTGTTGCAGAGAATTTCTGCGTTGTCGTAGTGAGCATCGGCGTAGGAAGCGTTTATTGAGAAATCGATGTTGTCCGTCGGCCGGGCGGACAACTGGACCTCGAAACCTTGCGAAACGGCATCACCGGTAAAGGGCAGCGGTGAGATGACCGAATCGACCACCCCATTCCCTGCGGCGGAAGTGTAGAACGCAGGGAAGTACGAGATATAATTATTGAATTTCTGGTAAAAGGCCGCGATGTTCAGTGAAACCTTGCGGTCGAACAGACTGAATTTCACGCCGATTTCGCCGCCGTCAGAGGTCTCATCTTTCGTAAGCAGCAGGGATGGATCGAGCGGTGTCGTAACACCGACAGCGAACACGCCCGGTCGGAACGAGTGCCCATAGTTCGCATAGGCGGTCATATCGGGCGTAACCTGCCAACTGAGGTTCGCGCCGCCAGTGAAAGCTTTTTTATTCAGCGAGGAATCATCGACGGAGGTGGGAAGCGTGACTCCGAGCGTCGGCAGGGTCACAGTCGTGGCCTGGACGCGGTCAACATCGGTCCAAGTATGACGCAGCCCTGCGGTGAATTTGAGCCCATCCACGACCTCATAACCAAGGGTACCTGCCACGCCGTATTCCTTAGTGCGGATCGAGATGTCCCCGTTGACAAGGATAGGCACGTAGGTCACGGACGGTGGGATCGGTCCGACACCCATGAGCCCGAAGAACTGATCATTGTTTTGGTTGAAAGGGACCGAGTTCTTTTGGTCGCGATAATTGCCGGACAGAGCCCAGGTGAAGCGGCTGCCGGCGGCGGATTCAAGCCGCAGCTCGTTGTTCCATGTCTTGTAGCCGACATCCAGCTGCTGGGGGCGAGGGTAATTCGGAACCGCATTGGCAACATCCTGGTCCCGGGCCTGCCGTAGGTAACTGTCCTGGTACCCGCCATTGTAGACGAGGCGCGGACCACCCAAATCATATGCACCATTTAGCGTGACGAAATCCGTCCGGTTTTGGAAGCGAAACGCGCCTTCGATTACGGACTTGCGATCCTTTAGCGAGATAGCGGGACCCGTCGGTGTGGGATCGCCGAGAGCGAGGGATGGCTGGTTGCCGTTCCCAACGACCGCAGTAAAGGGCGTCGTATCGGCATTCAGATGCTGATACATGAGGTTTGCGGTGAAGGGGCCAGTTTCCAGCGCGAAACTCACGCGTCCGCTCATCGTGTCACTGTGCGACCGACGACCATCGACGTTGGTAACGTTGCCAACGCGGTTCTGATCATACAGCAGGGCAGCGCGCATTCCCAGTACGCCGGGAATTAGCGGAAGGTTTGCGGCGCCTTGGAAGTTGAGTGCGTGACGGTTGGTCGCAGTGCCTTGCGCGTAGCCCGTGAACTGGTCGACGTTCGCCTTTTGCGAACCGAGCAGTATGGAGCCTGCTGGCGAGGTGCGACCGCGGAACAGACCCTGAGGACCGCGCAGAACTTCGATCTGGCCAATGTCGTAGATGGCAGTGAAGACGGTTTGTGCGTCAGTGGGCACCTCATTCAGGAAGATTTCGACTGCCGGGCTACTGCCAGAATCAGGATCGAATGTGACGCCGCGCAAGGTGGCCACGTTCGACCGCCCGTCGTTGTTCGTTAGCTGAAGGCCGGGCGACAGGTTTTGGATTTCTTTGGCATCAAAAACATTCAGCTTGGTGATCGCCTCCGCTGTTACCACGTCAACCGCCATCGGGGTGTCCTGGAGCGTCTGCTCAGTCCGCGTGGCCATGACGATGATCTCGTTGGCGGAACTCGCCGCCTGGGCCTGAGAGGCCCCGCTTTCCTGAGCTCGTGCCAACTGTGGCAGGGCAACTGCGCTTACGGCGCAGCACAGGAGCAGATGGTTGCGGCGTGTTCTCTTGGGCGTGTTCATGTTTGTCCTCCCCTTAGGATATTTTCTTTGGCGCCCCGTTTGACGGGCGCGCCCTATCGTTACAAAATCGAACGCTCAGGCGGCCGAAGTATAGAGTGCAGTCACCGGTGCTTCAGGTGGATAACTGACGGGCGAACCGCAGTCGTAGGCGGCGATCAATGTGCGGATGAACTGCGGATCGCGCAAAGGATCGACCGGCGTTTCGGCCGCGATTCCTCGGGCGCGCAAATCCTTGATGAACGTATCAAAGACCTGATCGTAGGTGAGGTCCCCGGTGCCATCCATGTTCATCTTCAGCTCGGCGAAATCTTCAAAGACCTCTGCGGACCAGTGCACAAGAAAGCGCAGGTCTCGCGTGTGAATGTTGGCAATGGTGGCGTCACTGTTCATGAGCCGCCAATTGTCTCGATCTGCCGGATCGCCGGTGAACACCGTGTCAAAGGACAGGCCTGCTGGGCGCTGGAGTTCGACGGGACCGTTGGCTTCGCCGCGATGCATCATCATTTCGTTCTGGACGACAACGCCCCGGTTCCAGACCGGGGGCTGAAGCCGGCGCGGTGCACGAGCAGGGCCTTCGGGCCAGTATGTAAAGCCGCTATTCGCGTCATGGCTGAACCATGTTATGACTTGCGCCATCTTGATTAGGTATTCCTGGAACAGCCCGGACTTACCCATTACCGAGCAGAGCCAAGTCGGGGAATTCTCGTAGCGCACTCCGCGGAAGCTGGGTGAATCCAGATGGCCTGGATCCGTATTCCCGCAAGGCCCGTTGATGTTGAAAAGCATCATCTGCGGCTTGGCGTATTGCGCTCCCCAGTACGACTTAGCATGCTCGATGAATTGTGGATTGTAGAAACAGTCGCTGATCTCGGGGTAAAGCGCCGCGGAATAGTTGGCGTAGAAACCCCGAAAGGTGGGGGTAAGGAACATGTCCAGCGTAGGGGTAAATCCTTCGGGCATTGATCCCGACATGGTCGCGATCAACTCTTCGGCATTCGCGAAATGCTGCGCGATGATAAGCTTCCAAGGTCCCTTTTGTCGTACGACATCCAGCAAGCGCTCACGCTGGTCGTCCGTGTAGATGTTCGCGATTTCACGCGGCGTCGAAATGGGGCGCAGAATGTCGGAAATTGCCTGCCGGTCTGGAAAGCCGTTCATGCATCGTCTCCCTTGCGGCATCTTGCGATGCACTAAAGTTAGTCGACACTTACTACGCCGCGCGCCAAGGTCAACGTAATTTCTGGCAATCGCGGATGGAACCCCTTATTTTGACGCGCAGAGCGCGATATCCGCTACGCATGCATAACGGTTTGCGTAAAACACGGCGGAGTTTCGTCCGCGATCGAATATTGTGAGTTAAGACTTACCAAGCCGGGAGAGACCATAAATGACACAAACCCTCGAGGCGCCACGCCCGTCGACGCTCCCAGAATCGCCCGAATTAGCCGCTGCCCTGGCACAAGCCAACCTTCCGACTCTTCTGGCGGCCTGTGCCTATCTTTCGCAGGACAGCGCGTTTCTGGAACGATTCGCACCGTTCATTCGGCCGGCCTTCTCCCATAATCCAACCGCAATCCCGGATGACCTAGCGGCGGAACTGCGCAGCAAGCTGCACAGGCTTCTCACCACAGGCGACGGGCTTGGTGGCGGCAGCGCCAGCGATGAGTTGATGCTACGCATCATGACTGTGACGGCCGGCGAACCGGTCGAATCCGAGTTTCTCGAACTTGTTTACGACCAGTGCGGCTTCAGGCCGTGGATCGACCGCTCTGCGATCCAAGAACGCCGAGCTCCCCCGTCCGGCTTTAAGGTTCTGGTGATTGGGGCCGGAATGACGGGCATGGCGGCGGCGATCAAGCTTCGCGAAGCTGGATACGATTGCATCGTTGTCGAGAAAAACTCAGAAGTCGGGGGGACATGGTTCGAGAACCGGTATCCCGGTGTCGGTGTCGACACTCCCAGCCATTTCTACAGCTATAGCTGGGAGATCTGGCCCGACTGGCAGCACTACCATCCCCGAGGCGCGGACATGCAGCGGTATATGGTTGAGATTGCCGACAAGTATGATCTGCGAGGAAACATCCGCTTCGATACAAAGGTGGAGAGCCTCGTTTATAGCGAAAGGGATGCCAACTGGACCGTCACGGTTCGCAATGAAAATGGGTCCAGCGAAACGATTGTCGCCAATGCCGTCATCAATGGTCATGGCCCGGTCAATCGTTACAAGTGGCCGGATATCGCGGGTCTCCAGGATTTCTCGGGAACCGTTGTCCACACGGCCGCGTGGCCGGAGGGCCTCGATTTGAAGGGTAAGCGCGTCGCCATCATCGGGACAGGCGCCAGTTCCGCTCAGCTTGCAGGCGCGATCGCCCCGGAAGTTGCGCAGCTTACCGTTTACCAGCGCACCAAGCATTGGGTGATCCACAATCCGGAAATCGCGCACGAAGTGAACGACGGGATGAAATGGGCTCTCGCCAACATCCCTAGCTTCAAGGAATGGTTTCGCTTCCGCGTATATTGGTCCGCAGCCGATGGCTTGTTCGCCAATGTGCTCAAGGATCCCGCGTGGGAAGGCAACGATCTTGCCGTCTCGGAGTACAACGAGCAAGCCCGCCAGTACGCTCTCTGGTACCTAGGCCAGAAGTTCGCGGATCGACCGGATCTGATTGCAAAGCTGACTCCGGATTTCCCGATCTTTTCGAAGCGCATTATCCTCGACAATGGCTGGTTCGACGCGCTCAACCGCCCGAACGTTCACCTAGAGGACCAAGGCATCGCGCGTATCCTTTCCAGCGGCATTGAAGCCAAGGATGGTTCAGTGTCCGACTGCGATGTGATTGTCTGCGCAACCGGGTTCAACGTCGCGAAAATGACCGGTGACCTGGTCATCAAGGGCATCGACGGACGCGACCTGGGCGAAGAGTGGGGCGAAGAAGATCCGCGCAGTTATCTTGGCATGTGTATTCCGGGCTATCCCAACTATTTTCACACCGTCGGCCCCAACAGCGCGCCTAATCACGCTGCCGGGCAAAATCTGATTTCAGAGGCGCAGGTCAACTGGATCATCGAAGCTCTGGACCGCACGATCGAGAATGACGCGCGGGCCTTTGAGGTTACCCAGGAAGCCTTTGACGCCTGGAACCGCAAGGTCGAGAAGCGTATGCCCGAGATGATCTGGACGCACCCCAAAGCCAGTTCTTATTACAACAACTCAAAGGGACGCGTTTTCCTGTCCTGGCCATGGCGCCTCGTGGAGTTCTTCAACGAGACGCGCCGACCTGAGGACGGGTCTTACCATCTCCATGCCTGAAACACGTTTAACATGCTAATAGGATGCCCGGCCGCCCCTGAGCCGGGTTTTTTTCTTTTGGGCTTCACCGAATGAACCGTACCCGGCTGAAAGCCACCGAACGCAAGTTCCTGATCCTTAAGTCCGCCCGCCGGATCTTTTCGCGCTTCGGTTATGATGCCGCGCGTACGCAGGACATCGCCAAGGAATCCGGGATTTCCGAGGCGATGATGTATCGGCATTTTCCCTCGAAACAGGCGCTCTATCGCGCAGTGTTGCGGCAGACGATACGGGAACAGGATGAAAGTTATGCGGTGCTTGGGCCTCACGAACTGAGCGGGCAAGGTTTGGTCAATAGCTTGCGTGCATATTTCACATTGGTGAACTCTGCCGGCGACGACCACCTTAAGGAGGGCTTTCGTCTGCTGCTTGCCAGCCTCGCGGGAGACGGCAGTTTTGCAACCCTGGTCTACCGGCGGTCGCGGAGAATAATGGGTAGGCGGATCCGCGCAGCGCTCGAGACTGCGCGGATCGACGGAGACATTGTTGGCGTCGCGATTACCGAACGCAACACCACCATGTTTATCGAACATGTTGGAACAATGATGAATGCGATCCAGTCGCTAAGAACCGACGCGTTCCCATATGATGGGGACCCGTCTGAGGTCGTGCGGGACGCCGTGTGGTTTTGCTGCCGAGGCATCGGGTTCTCCGACGAGGCACTGGAAGCCTACTACTCCCGTTGACCCCCTCGGGTGCCAGATCGATCTGTTTTGGCTTACAGCTTGCAAACGGTGGCGTGCACGGGCGTCACCCTACGGCGCGTGGCACGTCGATCGGAGCGTAACGCATCATCGCTCCAAGCGGCGCGCGCTCCGGTCAATAGAGAGTACGCCTCCGTTGAGGGTCGCCTTTCCCCGGGCGTGATGGACCGCTCTTAAGTTCGCTCTTGAGAGCGGTCGTAGGAGCGGTTTTGTGGGTCAGATCACGGTTTTCGGCGGGCCTGAGCGTCGGCGACGCTGGCGTGAGGACGAGCGGGCGAAGATTTTGGCCGAGGCCTTTTCGCCCGGTGCCTGCGTGGCACGGGTAGCCCGGCAGCATGATGTGTCGACGGCGTTGGTTTACACCTGGCGCCGCAAAGCTGAAGTGCAGGCCGCTGCGGCGCCGGCGGAGATCGGCTTCGTCGAAGCCGTCGTGCTTGACGACGCAGGCGGCAACCCGTTGTCATCGGCGCCAGCTGTTGTGGTGGATTTGCCTGGCGGACGCCGCGTGAACATCTTCGCTTCGGCGCCGCCCGATGTGGCTGCCGCTGTTCTGAAGGCGCTGATCCGATGATCCCGGTCCCGAGCGGCGGTAAGGTCTGGCTCGCGCTGGGGCATACAGACATGCGCCGGGGAATGAGGTCGCTGGCCTTGCAGGTTCAGCAGTCGCTGAACAAGGACGTCCATGCAGGCGACCTGTATGTCTTCCGGGGCCGGAGCGGGTCGCTTTGCAAAATTCTGTGGCATGACGGCCTCGGGATGTCCTTATACGCAAAACGTCTGGAAAAAGGGCGTTTTGTGTGGCCCGCTGCAAAGGACGGGACGGTCGCGATCTCGGCTTCGGCCATGGCGTGTCTGCTTGAGGGCATAGACTGGCGTAACCCTCAGGAAACCTGGCGGCCGACGCAGGTCGGCTGATCCCCAGCGTCAATCAAGGTGAGAGAAATCCTGCCTGTCCGGTCCTGTTTGCGGGGCAAAATATGCGCGGAAAATGGCTTAAAACCTAGGGTTTGCGGCAGGTTCGTGCTACAGAAACGGCATGGCCGCAAGCGACCCATCCGACGAGCTCCTCCAGCTTCGCGCTGAGGTTGCCGCCGTTCGGGAGCGGGCCGACCAAGCTCAGGTGAAGCTGTTCGTAGCCGAGGCCGAGGTCGCCAAGGTTTGGGCGATCAACGCTGATCTGCTGGCCCGCAACGCCCACCTCGAGCTGATGAACGAGACGATGCGCCGCGACAAATACGGCGCGAGCTCCGAACGCATTCGGCGCCTGCTGGGTCAGCTCGAACTCACCTTCGAGGAACTCGAGGCCAATGCCAGCGAGGCCGAACTGCTTGGCCAAATTGCGGCCGACAAGACCACCACGGTTGCAGCGTTCACCCGCAAGCGGTCCACCCGCCGCGACTTCCCTGCCGACGTACCGCGCGAGAAGGTCATTATCCCGGCGCCAGAGCTTTGCCCGTGCTGCGGCTCGGACGATCTGAGCCATCTTCCCCCGGTGATCACTGAAACGCTGGAGAGAGTTCCCGCTCGCCACAAGGTGATCCAGACGGTCCGGGAGAAGGTCTCCTGCCGTAAGTGCGAGAAGATCAGCCAGCCACCGGCACCCTTCCATGTGACCCCGCGCGGGATGTTCGGGCCGCACTTCCTGGCAAACCTCGCCTTCCAGAAGTACGGTCTGCACCAGCCTCTCAACAGCCAGCGTGATCGGCTCGAGGCCGAAGGCATCCCCTTAAGCCTCTCGACGCTCGCGGATCAGATCGGCGCGATCTGCGTGGCGGTGAAACCCCTGTTCCTGCTGCTGGAGGCTCATGGGCTCGCAGCTGACCGGCTGCATGCCGACGACACCACCGTTCCACTTCTGGCCAAACTGAAAACCAGCGTGGCGCGAATATGGGATTACGTACGCGACGATCGCCCGTTCGGCGGGCCGGCGCCGCCAGTGGCGTTGTGCTACTACTCCAGCGATCGCAGGGGCGAGCATCCTCGCGCCCACCTGACCGGCTATACCGGCATTCTCCAGGTCGACAGGTATGCCGGCTTCAATGCCCTGTTCGAGGAAGGCTGGGCGGATAAGCCTATGACGCGCGCAAATTGTTGGGTTCATGCACGCAGGGAATTCTTCAAGCTCGTCGACATCCGGCAACAGCTCAAGCGAAAGAAAAAGGGCACCGCGCCGCTCATCTCGCCGCTGGCGACCGAGGCGCTCGAGATCATCGATCGGCTCTTTGCCATCGAGCGCGGCATTAACGGCAAGCCTACCGCCGAGCGCCTCGCCGTTCGCCAGGAACTGTCCGCTCCGATCGTCGCTGAACTAGAGGCATGGATGCGTGAGACGCGTAGCAAGCTCTCTCGTCACGATGCCGTGGCCAAGGCCATCGCCTACCTTCAGAACGACTGGGCGGGCTTCACAACCTTCCTCGCCGATGGCCGGATATGTCTCTCAAATAACGCCGCGGAACGCGAGCTCCGCGCGGTAGCCCGGGGCAGAAAAGCATGGCTGTTCGTGGGGTCAGACCGCGGCGGCCAGCGCGCCGCCATGATGTTTAGCCTGTTCGGCACGGCCCGGCTCAACGATGTTGATCCGCTCGCCTGGTTCACCGACGTCCTCGCCCGGATCGCCGAGATCCCCCAGAACCACCTCGACGAACTCCTGCCGTGGAACTGGAAAATTGCTCAGCAGCAGGCCGCCGAGGAAATCGCCGCCTGAACCCGACCCCACCGCGACAACCTCGCGGCGGCTATCGGATGCGTACAATAGAGAGGCGCTGCCTGCCCTCACAAACAAGAGGGCCGCGCGTTGAATACCGCCGCTATGCGTGCACTTTGATCAGTCCCCAAAACCTAAATCGAACGAGGTCGAACATTTTATTGACAGATCCCTGCATCGGCTCATACCCATGAACAACCCGGCTTGATTCACTGGGGCATGGCCAAAGAGGATAATGACATGGCGAACTTCCCGAAGCGGTTGCTTGCAACCGTCGGTGCTGCTGCTCTTGCCCTGCCGCTTACCGCCACTTATGCGGCCAGCCCTGCAGATCCCGACCGGCGTGCCCGGGAAGTGCTTGCCCGGATGACGCGCGAAGAAAAGATTGCGCTCCTGCACGGCCGGATGCTGTCCCTTATTGCGCAGGCCAAACGGCCCGAAGGCGTTACCGTGGGCGCTGGGTTTGTCGAAGGTGTGCCACGCCTTGGCATTCCCCCACAGGTTTCGACAGATGCCAGCTTGGGCGTCTCGAATCTTCTAGACATGCGTCGCGGTGACGTTGCTACCGCGCTTCCCTCTGGTCTTGCCCTGGCTGCTACCTGGGACCCAGGCCTGGTCCGCGAGGGGGGGCGCATGATCGGTTCGGAAGCCCGTGCGAAGGGTTTCAACGTAATGCTTGCAGGCGGGGTCAACCTCGTGCGGGATCCGCGCTCTGGCCGTAATTTCGAATATCTCGGGGAAGATCCGTTGCTGGCGGGAACTTTGGCCGGCGCGCAGATCGACGGCGTGCAGTCGAACCACGTGGTCTCGACCATCAAGCACTTCGCCCTCAATGACCAGGAAATCGGCCGCTCCAGCGCATCAGTCCAGATGGACGAGGCCGCGATGCGAGAAAGCGACTTGCTTGCCTTCGAAATCGGCATCGAGAAGGGCAATCCCGGTGCAGTGATGTGCGGCTACAACAAGATTGGCGGAACATACTCCTGCGAGAATCCATTCCTGCTTACTCAGGTTTTGCGAAGCGATTGGGGCTTTAAGGGCTTCGTTATGTCGGATTGGGGAGCGGTTCACTCACTTGGATCGCTACAAGCCGGGCTGGATCAGCAGCAGGGAGAGCAAATCGATGCCAAGCGGTGGCTGTCTACAGAACTTGTTGCTGCGCTGGACGCTGGGCGAGTTCCAGAAAGTGCTGTCGATATCGCCGCGCTCCGAATCCTACGTACCCTTTACGCTCATGGCCTCGACACGTCAGGACCCTTGAAAAGCGAGATCGACTTCGAGACAAACGGCGCCATAGCGCGGCGCGCCGCCGAGGAGGGCATCGTTATGCTCCGCAATCCCACGAGCCTTTTGCCGATCGCGGCCTCGGTTCAGACCATCGCTGTGATTGGAGGTCACGCCGACATCGGCGTCCTTTCGGGGGGGGGCTCCAGCCAGGTCGCTCCCGTAGGAGGGTTCCGAAAGATTGAACCGGTCCGCGGGGGACCTGCGGCTGCCTTCGGCCGCAAGGGCTATGGCGGCACGCCTCCGCTCGATGCTATTCGCGCCTCCTTTCCCACGGCACGCGTGGTATTCGTAGACGGCGCCGATCCTGAAGCCGCTGCAAAAGCCGCACGCAGCGCTGACATCGCAATAGTTTTCGGCGAGAAACACGCCACCGAAGCTGACGATCAACGCGATCTCTCCCTCGATGCCGGACAGGATGCACTGATCGATGCAGTGACGTCGGCAAACCCGCGCAGTGTAGTCGTGCTCGAAACCGGTAATGCCGTAGTCATGCCCTGGGCGCAGAAAGCCGGCGCGATTCTCGTGGCCTGGTTCCCCGGCCAGCACGGGGGCGAAGCCATCGCGGATGTTCTGGCAGGAAAGGTCAATCCTTCCGGCCGCCTCCCTGTCACCTTCCCGACGGGAACCGACCAATTGCCCAACCCCGTGATGCCCGGATCGGACCTGCCCCCGCCCAGCAAGGACGAGCGCATAACGTATGGCGTCAATACCAACTCGCCCCCTTTCGAAATCCGTTACCCGGAGGGATCGGATGTTGGCTATCGCTGGTTCGATCGTCAAAGCAAACAGCCAGCCTACGCTTTCGGCTATGGACTAAGCTACACGACTTTTACCTACTCCGACCTCACCGTCGAAGGTGGTAAGACGCTCTCGGTACGTTTTGCCGTCACCAATGCAGGAACTGTTGCGGGTGCGGACGTGCCCCAAGTGTATGTACGTCTCGAAGGGAAAGCCAAGCGTCTCATCGGGTGGCAGAAAGTCCGGCTTGCACCGGGCGAAAAGCGGATAGTGACACTGAAGGCAGATCGCCGCCTTCTTGGCCACTACGACACGGCACGGCAGCGCTGGGCAGTCCCGGCCGGCAGGGCCACGGTTGAGCTGGCAAGATCCGCGAACGACCCCGTCCTAACCTCAGCAGCGCGCATCAGCGCGGCAACGATACTGCCATGACCGCGCCCGGCTGTTGAACGTCGATCTCCCTGAAGCACGTGACATCGGGTTGGCCCGCGACCGCATCGCCACCTATCGCAGAGTGTACGGGCTGATCCGTACTAAATCGGAATCTAGAGACGGGAACTGTCGCCCGGTGTTACAGGCAGGCTCCAGCTACGTGGGGGCGGCAACGCGACCGCCCCGGCCGGTCTCAGCCTGTATTCGGGCAAGCTCTAACCCGCTGTCGACGGTCACGCCGATAGGGCACCGAGGACAGCTCGATGACCATTGGATTTTGTCGATCGCTGGCGTAGCAGGCAGCCATTCGCCCAGTTGGGAGGATACCATGCGAACTTCTATATGGCGAAACACTTCGATTTTTTGCCTTGGTGTGATCTGCATGCCTCACGCCTTTGCCGCAACGCCCCTGACCAGCGAACCGGTCGAGCTGAAGAACGCCGTCAAGCTGGACACCGGCTCCGTGCCGTCCGCGAACGGCGCGGAACTGTGGTTCGGCACCGCAGGAAACATGTCGGTGCGCAATACCTCGCGGGCGCTTCTGGTGCCGGTGCTCCCCGAAAGGCAAAAAGCGACCGGCGCAGCCGTCGTGGTGGCACCCGGCGGCGCTTTCATGACTTTATCATGGGACCACGAGGGTATGAAGATTGCCCGTATCCTCGCTGATCGAGGCATCGCTGCGTTTGTCCTGAAATACCGCCTTGATCCCACTCCGAGCGCATGGCCTGAGTTCGCCAAGGTGATGAGAGCGCGGATGTCGCAATGGATTGGCAAGCCTGGACAGGGCCTAAACATCAAGACCCCGGATTATGCCATCGCCGATGGTATCGCTGCGCTCAGGTCAGTGCGCGTGAATGCCAAGCGATGGCATGTCGATGCAAAACGTGTCGGAATGATTGGTTTTTCGGCGGGCGCGCGTCTGACGATCCATATCACAACTCAGGCAGCGCCAGCAGATCGGCCCGATTTTTCCATAATGGTTTATCCGCCAATGGAAAAGGTCACGGTTCCGGCAGACGCGCCACCGGCTTTTATAGCTATGGCAACAGACGATCCACTATCGGGCCGCGCCGGCTTCGGGCTGATCCAGAGCTGGATCGATGCACGCCGTCCCGTTGAGTTGCACGCCTATCAGCGCGGAGGTCACGGCTTCGGATCAGGTACTCCGCGCACGACCACCGATGGGTGGATGGACGGCCTGTTGCGCTGGCTGGACCTCAATGGCTTCGGCGTAGCAGCGCCGACCCTGCAGTGACGCGGAAGGCAGTTCCCGAAACTTTGAGCTCGATCCTAATCCCATACCTTCGCTGCGCGATTGAAGATGTGGGCGGTAGATCTCGGGTGAGCCGTGTGCGTGATCGGTCGAGTCAACGATCCGTCTCCCCTCTGCGATACGCCGTGGAATGCATCAAACAGTGCCTGCAAGCGAGGCTCAACGCTCAATTCTCGTGTCTCTCGCGCACACTTACCACTACGCCACATGCTGGCTGATGGCCGCTCTTCGCCCCTTGATAGTGGGCGCATTTAGCTGAGCGACCACGCCCACAGACGCACGCTACAGAGAGCGACCCCAGGTCGCCAGTCTTCCGGCCCACATGACTGAGCACTCGCCTGGCAATCGACTAGCTGCTGCCGTGTAACTGGCCGCTTGAAGCCCAGCCGGCTCAGGGCGTGTTGCGCTCTTGGCCGCCAACGCTCAGATGTCGACACCGGCCTCACATCATGTGTCGACTGACAGCGCAAGTTGAAATTTGATCGCGGGCAATCGGCGTTCGTGTCCCTATTAGGAGGCCTCGACGTCGACCTGCAGCACTTCAACCCTCGCCGGCCTCCTGGACCTAATTGGAATCGGCGCGGCGCCCCCAGCCGGGGCAGACAGGTCCGCGCCGAGCGGGCTCAAGGCTTGGCAGGAGCAAAGTTGGCGCACAGCATCGCTGCCCGGTGCTATCATCCTATGTGAGATCGCTAGCGGTCTTCGGTGACCCGCACCGGTACAACAATGCGTGTCGTCTTCTTTGTTAATGGATAGCTCTTGCCTTTCCATTCAAAGGTACCTTGCAGCGTGGCCGGCCGGTGCACATCTGCGGTGAGGCGGCCACCCTTGATACGATAGCGGACAGTTACTGGTCCTTTGGGTGTCGCGGCAGTTGCATCCACCTGAGTTAGAGGGCCCAAAGCGGGCGCAATGCGCACAGTCGCATAGCCCGGTGTTGCGGGACCGATGCCCGCCACGACTCCGAGCAGATCGGCAGTCGGATGCGCGCTCCAGGCATGGCTGTCAGATCGCGTGTCGCCTCGCTCTTCGGGCCAGGTCGTATAATTTAGCTTTAGGAGGTCCCGCCATGTGTCGAGCAACTGAAGGTAACGGTCACCTTTTCCAGCGTGGACAGTAGCCTGAGCCAGATACCAGGCGAAGTAGTAGCTAGTCGTGAACATGCCCTCGGGGGCATCGATTCCGTTGCCCGGGACGACAATACGATCCAGAATCGAGCCTGCTTCCTGAGGTGTCGCCACGTCGTAGAGGATTGCGAGTGCATTCATGTGCTGGCTGAATACGGTTCCATCAGGATTGTCAGCGAACAATCCGCGTGAAGGGACCCAGCACCTCGCCCGGATAGCTCGGTTGAGCTCCAATGCGAGTGCATGGTTCTCTGCTGCCTTGGCTTGATCCCCGAGAGCGCCCTCGATCCTGGCTCCTTGCTGTAGGGCGCCGAGCCAGCTAACGCTCATCAGGCAACTCTCGTTCGAGCTTCCATACGATGGAAAACGCGATCGGTCGGTGGCCGATTGACCTGCCCAGTCAATGAAATTCCATTGGGGGTTCTTGCCCAGCAACCCGCTTGGGCGTCGCCACTGCTTGAACCAGTCAAGCACTTCGCGCATCCGAGCAAGATGACGGACAACGGGAGCCTGATCAGGCTGACGCATCATCCAATCGTCGAGCATGCCGACCCAAACAAGCGAAAATGGCGCGATCACGTTGCTTGACCGCTGAGGGTAGGCGCCATCCATCAGGCCGTTCTCGACATTTGAGCCGGCATAAGCGTCGATCGCCTGTTCTGCCAGACGAGGATCGCCTGCCACCGCATAGGAGATCAGCATCTGCAAGCGCGTGTCGCCCGTGTACTGAAGCTGTTCCCAATAGGCGGTGTCCATGTAAGTCTCATGGGCATCGATGCGCGCGGTTCGCCAGCCGACATCGAAAATGCGCGTCAGCGAGGGATCATTGCTTACAAAGCGTCCGACCTGAGCAAAGGGATAGCCGGTTTCGTAGGCCCGCAGTTCCTTCAGAACGAGCGGTTGATCTTTCGTTTCGACCGCGATCTCTGCATAACGCCAGGTCCGCCACCACAACGTTTCAAATGATCTTGCATTGCCGTCCGGCAGGAACGTATCGTGAATTCCAAAGACATTGCGGTCTCCAACGACCGCGCGATCCGCCTTTTTCAGCTTCGCGTCGTAGAGCGCCTCTGACCACGTCAGTGTGATCTTGGAGCCTGCGCCCCCCGTAACGTCGAGCCGCGGATAGGCCGATATCATCGCATCTCGCTGGATGAGAAGCTTGACCTTCCTGTTTGGGGGGACAGTCACCGCCCGCTCGGGAAAAGCCAAACCTCCCACTAGATCGCTGCGAACCACCGTGCCTGCGGAGGTGGCGGCGTACGTTTGGGCCGGCAGCTTGTCTGCGACTAGGTTGCGCTTTGAGGCGTCAGGCGCAGGGATCGCGTCGCTCCACCCGGAACCTGTTTCCTTCGGCCCGTTCCAGTTGAAGTCGGCCAAGCGGGCGTCGATGATCTCCGGGTGGCCCGCGACGTAGAAGAAGCCCCCTTTCAGGACCTGGCGCCAACCATTTTCAAAACTGTGCCCCTTGTCGCGCCTGACACGCCAGCCCGCCTCACTAGTCGAAAGGCGCTTGGCAGCGCCCTCGCCGATCAACCGAAATCCAGTTGCGACGCTTTGCTGGAAGTTGGGCGCCGTTTGGGTAAACAGTGCGGTACCCTCTGCGGCCTTGCGTTGCTCCGGAGTGGGGTTGGGTGACAAATTGAGGGGTTTGACGCCGTTCCAGACAACCGCCGCGACCACGTTGGCGCCCTGTTTGAGCCATCGTGCAAGATCAACGCTCTGCTCGCGCCAATGTGCGACATCACCGGTCGAAGGACCCGACGCGACCCTTGTCCCGTTGACATAGAGGATGAACCGGTTGTCCGCACTCACCCGCACTGGAAACGACACAGGCTTATCCGAAAGACTGATCGTGCGCCGAAAGTGCAACACGACCGGGTTCTCTTTAGCTGGCGCATCGGCCTGCGTGATCCAGCCCTGAGCTGCCGGCTGAGCGCAAGCGGCGCTGGTACCGGCCATCGAAGCCAGGGCAGCCCAAACGTGATATTTCATCAGTCGATCTCCGTGGATGGGCGATCTTAGGCCCCCGTTTCACCGGCCAACTTGCCCCTGGCGTTTGCGGCCCGGATCTCCCGGGAACCCATTTCGCTGCGCGGGCAATCCGGCGATGAAACCACCGGCGCCGCAACCCTAGCATGAGTGCCGCGAAAGGCACGAGGATCGCCGCGTCTTTCAATCCTCAGTCCGTTTTCGTCAGTAGTTCAGACGGAAGCTGAGGCCAAACTCCCGGGGCCGCACGGCTGTGCCGACGGAATAACCAGTCGGGACCGCGCTGTAGTCGACCTGAGTGGAACCTCTGGTCGTGAGCACTGCCACATTGGCGAGGTTCTTGGCAAAGACCGAGAACTCATATGCTTCCGCCGGTCCGCGCACACCCAGGAAAATGCTGTTGTTGAGCAGATCCCCGTACTTCACGTTAATAAAAGGGTCCTCACGCTTGGGCACATAGTTCGCCAGTCCCCGTACAAACAGTTCGCGATCGCCGCCGACTTCTACGTGATATTCGGCATTTACACTGACCCCCCACGGTGCCTGGTCGCTAAGTCTGCCGCTAAGCTGGCAGAACGACACATTCTGGCCGACCGGAACGAACTGTGCTCCATCCGAATCCGGCACGCCGTCGCCATTGAAATCATTGCAGGGCGCTTTCGCATTCTTGAACTTCGCATCATTGTAGGTCGCGCTCAGGCCCATCTGAAAATGCGTGCCCAGTCGAGCAGAAAGCGAGCCTTCCACGCCTCGGACTCGAGCATCAGCGTTAAACGTAAATGCGGCATTGTTGTCGACGACGCCATCCTTGGCCGACGAAACGGCGAGATAGGAATTGGTATAGGCAAGGTAATTTTTGAAATCTTGCTGGTAGAACGCGATCGTAAACTGGATCTTGCGATCGGCGAAGGCGCCTTTTAGACCAATTTCGTAGTTATTGGACGTTTCCGGTTGGGTTACGAGCAAACTTTCGTCGAGAGGAGTGGTCACAGCGTTGACACTCCCTGGCCGGTACGACCGCCCGTAGGTGGCATAGGCCGTCAGATCGTGATTGAACTCGTGCCGGTAGCTCGCGCCGCCGGTAAGCTGGCGGAATATACGATTTTTATTCGCATCGGAAATCCCTGAGCTGACGATGGGGTTTGGGCCGAGAATCGCCCCGCTAAGCGACAGGCGATAATCGCTCTTAAGCTTAGTCTCTTGATAGCGGAGTCCGACTTGCACCTGATCCCGGCTCGTTAGATCGAAACGGTGATCAGTAAACACTGCATATGTTGTGGTCTTGTTCGGAATATAGACTCCGACATTCAACTTGGAGATGTCAAGGGGGGGCTGCTGCGGGGCTACGAAGCCGAATGGAAGGAACTGATCCTGTGAAACGTTAGTCTGACCCCAGCCATGTTCGTAGTAAGCGCCAACCAAGAAATTCCAGAGCCGCGTGCCTTGCGATGCAAGACGCAGCTCCTGTGATATCTGCTGGTTCGTAGTTGTAAACGCTTGATTCGAAGAGAAATTGGGGATTGAACCGCCGTAGGCGATATCGTTGATCCGGCCCTGCTCGATGTGCTGGTACCCACCGATATAATTGACGGCCACGCCGCCAAGATCGAGGTTTGTGCCAAGACTTAAAATGTGGCCCTCATACGAGTATCGGCCCGGCTTGCTTACAAGCGCGCTGCGATCCGACGGTTTAAGCAGCGGATCTGTCGTTTGATCAGCTATCGTGAACAGCATCGGGCTCATGACGGTCCGATTGTTCAGATACTGGTAGGTTAGGTCGAAACTGAGAGCGGAGGTCGGCATGAAGGCCACGCTCAGACGGCCACTCTCCGTCTTGTCGCGGTCTTGGTCGCCGGTCCGAAGATTTGTCGTTGCCGCACCGATGTTACGGTCGAACAGCCCCGCGGCGCGAACCGCCAATACCCCCGGGACTATCGGAACACTAAGCGCGCCTTGGGAATTGATGCCTTCTTGCGTGGTCACAGTTTGTTGGAAGTAGCCGTCGATCTCGTCCAAATCGGCGCGGCGCGTCGCAATGGTGATCGCGCCGGACGGCGACGTCCGGCCGCGCAACGTTCCTTGAGGTCCGCGCAGGACTTCGATCTGACCGATGTCGTACAGCGCACGAAACGCGCTTCCGGAACTGATCGGTGTTTCATTGAAATAGATGTCAACGGTTGGCGAGGTTCCCGAGTTGGGATCGAAGCCCACCCCGCGTAGTGTCACGGCGTTTTGCGTAGGCTCCTTTGCCGTAAGACTGAGACCCGGCGCGAGTTGGTCGATTTCGGAAAAGCTGCGCATGTTGAGCTTTTGAAGGGTATCACCCTGCACAACGTCGACCGATTTAGGAACGTCTTGCAATCGTTCGCTGCGCTTTTGGGCGGTGACGATGATGTCACCCTCATCGCTGGCGACACTATTGCCCGACTCATGGATTGCTGATTCGCCTGTCGGGGTGACGGCGGCGGATGCACCCACTGCCGTTTGCCCGACCGCGGCAGAGGAAAGGAGAGCGATGAACGAAACCGACAAAGTCGAAATGGTCTTACGGTGCACGAATTTCCCCTCCAAGCCGCCTGAAGCGTCTAGCGGCCTCATGGCTAGCGGACTACCTCCTGAGCTAAGTTTGCGCAAGCGAATATGATCGGTTATTGTCGTTCTGCGACGCAAACCGCGCAACAATGCGCGTGGTTTGGCAGCGTTGGCGGTGATTTTCCCCTCCGCCCGCTACGAAGATGAGCCCTGCCCCGTCTTTCGCGCATATTCAATCATTCGCCGCTGGCTCAGGCAGGTGTCGGTTCCTCGTGGCCTGGAACACGCGGCGTCACGAGCCGGGCAGCCCTCGGGCCCAACCAGTTTTCAAAGCTTTCAACGATCTCGTATACGACCGGCACGAAGATCAAGGAAAGTACGGTGGAGGTCACGAGGCCGCCGATGACGGCAAGGGCCATGGGCTGCCTGAATTCCGCGCCTTCGCCAACCCCGATCGCTGTTGGAAGCATACCTGCTGCCATGGCGATCGTGGTCATGACGATAGGACGCGCGCGCTCTTGGCAGGCATTGCGCAATGCCTGAGTCATGCCGACCCCGCGACGTTCGTCCTCTATCGCAAACTCAACCAGCAGAATAGAGTTCTTGGCGCAAAGTCCCAGCAGCATGAGCAACCCGATCATGGCGGGAAGGTCTAGGGTTTTGCCGAACAGCAGCAACGTGGCGAACGCGCCTAGCAGCGAAAGCGGCAAAGCGGCTAAAATGGTAACTGGCTTGAAGAAACTGCCGAACAAAAGGACCAGCACCGTATAAGTCAACCCAATACCGGCCACGATTGCAATTAGGAAACCTCCAAACAACTCCTGTATGGCCTCTGCGTCTCCCTCGCGGGCTTCGTGCACCCCGGGGGGTAGGCCGCGCATAACTTGCAGGGCAGATATCTCTTGTAGAGCTTGTCCCAGAGTGCGACCCGAGACAAGGTCAGCCTCGACGGACACGCGACGTTCCCTGTCATATCTCACGATCTTGCCGGGCCCAGCGCGGAACAGGATGTCGGCGACGGCGGAAAGTGGAGTGGTGTTGCCATCGACCGTCGGCACGCGCAGGCTGGCTATGGTAGCCAGGTTGTGCCGCGCTCCTTCGGGCAGGCGAACACGGATGGCTAGGCGCTCGTCGCCGTCGGATAGCTTGGCTACGTTCGCGTCAATGTCTCCAATCGTAGCGACACGCAGCACTTGCGCGAGCGTCCGACTATCGACATTAAGCCGGGCGGCTTCATCGGATCGCGGCGTGATAATTAGTTCAGCCCCTGCAGGCGGCGGCGCCGGGCGGGGGTCTGAAATCGAGGGCACCGCACGCATTTGGCGTAAGAGTTCGGTCCGTGCGCGCTCGAGCGCCTGCCCGTCTTCGCCAGCAAGGATGATATTTATGCCGGCGGTCCCGAACGAGCCCTGGTTCGACATGCGTACGTCCGGAATCGATCGCAGCTCAGGTCGGATTCTTTCGCGGAACTGGTCGGTCGTGAGTTCGCGGTCGCCGCGCAGGAGTACGGTTATAGTCCCGGCCCGCAAGTCACCGGCGCTTCCAACCTCGGAAAAGACCCGCTCGACGTCAGGCTGCGCCATCAGCACGCGCGTGGCCCCGGCGATGGAATGCTCCATATCTGCCCGTGTGGCTCCGGGCGCTCCCTGAACGGCGATGTATAGGTAACCTGGATTGCCAACGGGCTGAAAGCCCACTGGCGTGGAAAGCGCCATGGCCATCGACAGGAGGAGGATTGCGCCGCCGAACGCCAGCGTCCGCCATCGATGGGCGAGCGCCCAATCAAGGGCCCGAGTGTAAAGCCGGATGACCAGCCCTTCTTTTGGATCGTCTACCCGCTGCCTCTCATGTAGCGGTGTCAGGAAGTAGGCAGCCAGGAGGGGCGTCAGCAAGCGAGCGACGACGAGCGAGAACAGGACCGCAACAGCTACTGTGAGACCGAATTCCCGGAAAAACTGACCCGCCTGGCCTGGAATGAGCGACACTGGTGCGAAAACCGCGACGATGGTGAACGTGGTTGCGATTACGGCAAGCCCGATTGAATCGGCACCGATCAGTGCGGCCCGGTAAGGCGACTCGCCTCTTTCGATGCGCTTCTCGATGTTCTCCACCTCGACGATCGCGTCGTCGACAAGGATGCCGATTACCAGGGTAAGCGCTAGCAAGGTTATCGTGTTGAGGGTGAAGCCCATCGCCGACATAAATACGAATGTCGGGATCAGCGAGAGCGGCATGGCAAATGCAGCGATGACGGTGGCGCGCCAGTTGCGCAGGAAAAGAAACACGACAAGGACGGCCAATAATATCCCTTCAATCAGAACATGCTGGGTCGATGAGAAGCTCCGACGGGTGGAATCGACTGTAGAGACAAGCTTCGTAAAAGTTACGCCCGGATAACCTGCCGCAAGCCTGTCGAGCGTAGCGACCACGTTGTCCTCGACATCGATGTCGCTGGTATCGCGTGTCTTGCTGACCTGGATTGCGGTGACCGGGCGACCATCCAGCCGCGCGAAGCTGCGCACCTCGCCCTCACCATCACCGACTTCCGCGATATCGGTCAGGCGCACGTACCGGCCCGACACCGGCAAAGTCACATCTCGCAGCCGCGCGACTTCATTGGCGGAGCCGAGTACGCGGATGGTCTGCTCTACACCACCGATATCAGCCCGCCCGCCCGCTTCGTCGGTGTTAAAAGAAGCGAGTGCAGCATTCACCTGCGGCGCGGTCACACCCACCCCTGCCATACGCTCGGCGTCGAGAATGACATTGATTTCGCGCGTGGAGCCGCCAATCCGGCTGACGCGCGCAACACCCTCCTGCGCCTGCAGTGCGCGTGCGACGACCTTGTCGATGAAGCGGGACAATTCGTTCCCGCCCATACCGGGAGCGCTGACGGCGTACGTGATGATCGGTGCATTATCGATGTCGAGCCGCTGCACCAGCGGGGGATCGATTCCGTTGGGCAATTGCGCGCGCGTTCGCTCTACGGCGGTGCGAACGTCGTCCGTGGCCTTTTGCATATCGCTATGCAGTTCGAATTCAACGCTAGTCACCGATGAACCGAGAACCACGGTCGAACTTACATGCTTCACCCCCGACACAGTCGACAGCGCGTCCTCAACGGGCCGCGTTATCTGGTTTTCCACCTCAGTTGGCGCCGCGCCGCTCTGCGTTACAGTGACTTGGACAATGGGGAACGTAACGTTTGGAAACTGTTTGATAGGCAGTCCCACGTAAGCAACCAACCCGGCGATCGTGAGAATGATGAAGAGCGAGACAACCGGGATCGGGTTTCGGATCGACCAAGCGGAAATGCGAAAGCTCATAGCCCCGGACGTCCCGCAGTACCGGACCTGTCAGCTCGGGCTTTAGCAATCCTCACCTTGTCACCCTCCAGTACGAAAGCGCTGCCCCCCATTACTGCCCGCGTCCCAGGGACCACGCCTGAGGTTACCTCGACCATTCCGCCGGCGCGTCGGCCCGTCCTGACCCCCGCGCGATGGACTGTATCGTTCTGATCAAGCAGCAACATATAAGCGCCGTCGGCGTCATAATGTACCGCGGCTTCGGCGACCGTCGTCACGCGCGCGCTGGGCTTGACGAACTGCGCGCGCGCGAAACCGCCAGCGCGTAAATAACGTTGCACCGGCAATGTAACCCGCGCCGTCGACAATCCGGTCCGCTCATCGACCCGCGCACCGAGCAGGCGGACTTGGCCGACCAACCGCGCCCCATCGGCCAGGGTAACTTCGACCGGGTCGCCGATTGTGAGCGAACCCATCGAGGCCTCGGGCACTTCCGCAGCGAGCTCGATCAAGTTGTCGCGAGCGATCGTGAACATCACCTGGCCAGACGATGACGCGTCGCCGGGGCGCACCGACCGCTGCAGTATCCGCCCACCCACCGGCGTACGTACCGCAAGGCGCGCCTGCCGCGTGAGTAAATCCTGCAACTGGGCTTTGGCAACGTTGACCGCCGCCGCGGCAGACCTGTCGCTGATACGGCGCTGATCTATGGCCTCCTGCGATATCACTCCGCTGTCATCGAGCCCGGATACCCGCTTTGCTTCCGCGCGAGCACGATCGGCCTGGACCTCTTGTTGGACCAGTGTCGCCCGCGCCTGTGCGATCTGCGAACGCAATAAGCCGTCGTCGAGCACTGCGAGAACTTGCCCCGCATGTACATCGGCATCCTCCTCCACCATAACGCTCATGATGCGGTAATTGGAGAGTTCCGGCGCGATCGCGACTTCTTCCCGGGGGACGAGCCGGCCTGAAGCTGTAAATCCACCTTCCAGCGACCTGTATGCCACGCTCGCCACGGTCACGGTTGGCGGTGGCGGTGCATCACGGCGCTTTGGCTCGCTGCAGGCAGCGAGCAGCGTCAGCCCTATTAGCGCTGGTAAGGACACCTTGTTCGTCACAGTTTTTCCTTGGAGAAAACAGAGGCCGGGGCTGGGACGACAGGGAGAGCGGTGGTCTCCTCTCCCGACGCAGCGGCAAGGGCTTCTGGGTCCCATCCCCCCCCAAGCGCACGAAAAACGGCCACTATATTGCCAAGAGCCTGGGTTCGCGCTCCGGTCAGCGCGGTTCGCGTCGAACGCCATGTCTTTTCTGCCTGCAGAAGCGTCGTGAGATCGAATAGACCCGCGCGATAGCCGCGACGAGTGGCTTCGAAAGCAAAACGGCCTCGCTCTTCGGCCCGGTACAATTGCGCTACGCGCGGCGTATCCGCAGCGACCGTTGCCAGCGCGTTGTCCGCATCGCGGAAGGCTGCTTGAACAGCCGCCTCATAGGCTATTACCGCCTGCTGGCCCTGCGCCTCGGTAATTCGCAGGCGTGCGATCAAGCGAGGGCGGTCGAGGATCGGCAAAGCCAGTCCGGACGCGAGCGACCAGATACCATTCGTGCCTCCCAGCGCGCCTATGGTCCTAGTCATCGTTCCGCTCCCCTGGAGCGTAAGTTGGGGGAATAGCGCAAGCTGATCCACCTTCACTTGGGCCACAGCTGCCGCCAGGCGCGCACCGGCCGCGAGCACGTCTGGCCGGCGCACCAGGAGAGCAGCAGGCATCGTATCTGGGACTATCGGGGGCACATCGAGCCTTGCTTCGATCGGGAGGGTGCCGACGGGGGCATCGGCGCGGCCGGTCAAGACCAGCAAGGCCCGTTTTGCATTTCGAAGCAAGGTGTCGATGCGGACAAGATCCGCGCGTGCAGTTGCTACATCGCTGTCCAGCCTCGCGGTATCTACTCCCGCAACCAAGCCCCGCTCGAGACCTATTTGTGATGTCGATGCCAGCTCCTCGGCAATGCGCAAAGCCTCTGCAGCGTCATGGAGCTGAACTGATAGCCCACGCGCTTCGAACAGCTCGCTGGCCACATCTCCGGCGAGAGCCAGCTGGGTGGCGTGAGTCATAGGCCGCCGCAGCATAATTGGCCTGGGCGCTACGCCCGATCGCCGCAAGACGGCCAAACACATCCAGCTCCCAGGATGGAGCGAACCCGCCCGAAAAGGTACGCGCAGGCGCCGTAGATCCGAATAGATCCTGACCCTCAAACTGCTGGCCGCCCTGAACCTTGGCGCTGCTGGTGAAATTTCCGGACGGTAGCCGTTGGGAAACCGACTGGTCTCTCGCAGCCCGCGCCTCCATTACGCGGAAGTAGGCGGTGCGCGCATCGGTACTGCGCACGAGCGCAAGATCGATCAGTTGCTCAAGTTGAGTGTCGTGAAACTGGTCCCACCACCGGTTGATCGATTCCTGTCGACCAGCAGCGAGCGGGGCGCCTTTCGAGGCGTCAAAACCAGTTGGTAGTAAAATTTGCGGGGCGTTCAGATGTACTGTCGGAGCACAGGCTTGCAGCAGGACGGCGCCCGCCAAAAGAGTGACACCGGCCAATGGATAAAGTCGGGACAAGGCTGCAGTGCTCCGCGGAAGCCGGCGCGCGAAACCGCCGCCGGCCCCATCGAGTAGCGGCTAAAATAAATTAGACAAGACCGTTCGATTGTTCGCTCGGATTTATCGGCTGCCGTCTGAACCAGTCGTTGTCACCCACGCGGCGTCAGCGCCCCCGCCGCGGCGAAACGGGAGACGTCAATATGCATCTCGGCCGGGTCGAGCAGTCGCTTAAAGCAGGGCACGATTTCCTCCGCACGTGCTTGACCCAAGTTGAAGAGTACTAGCTGAACACGCAAAGAACTTGAGATCGTAAGTATCCGATTTTGTTGGGAGTGGATTCGGCGCCAAAACCGGGTGTGCTAACAACATTTTGCCTGTGACTGGCGGTTTAGTTTATCTTGTCGGGTTCAGAGAGTAACAACATGCCATGTATGTCGTCGAACGAGTCGCGCGCGGGCACCGCTATCTTTACCTGGTCGAGAGCGTGCGCGAGGGCAAAACTGTCCGTCAGCGCACGATCAAGGCTTTGGGCCGCAAGGATGTGCTGGCCGCGAGTGGCGAACTCGACAGACTTGCCGCCTCGATCGCACGTCACGCAGAGCGCAGCATCATTCTGTCCGATATCGATGCAGGCCGGATCGCAGCCCGCAGAATCGGCGGCCCGTTGCTGTTCGGGCGCCTGTGGCAGCGGCTTGGCATCGATGCTGTATTGGAAGAGGTGCTGGAGGGGCGGCAGTTCGGCTTTGCCGCGGAGCGCGCCGTATTTGTCGCCACACTGCACCGCCTGTTCGTCTCAGGCTCGGACCGAGCCTGCCTGGACTGGATGGAGAGCTACGCCATCGACGGCAGCGAGGATCTTGCCCTTCATCACTTCTATCGCGCCATGGCCTGGCTCGGCGAGGAGATCGAGGAGAAGGCAGAAGGCACATTGGCACCTCGCTGTGTGAAGAACGTGATCGAGGAGAAGCTGTTCGATCGCCGGCGAGACCTGTTCACTGATCTCAGTCTTGTATTCATGGATACGACGTCGCTCTCGTTCTATGGCGCAGGCGGCGACACACTGGGGCGGCGTGGTCATTCCAAGGACCACCGGCCCGAGCTTGCCCAGATGATCCTGGCCGTGGTGGTCGACGCTGAAGGGCGTCCGATCTGCACCGAGATGGTCCCGGGCAACACGGCCGACGTGAAGGTGCTCATGCCCATCGTCACGCGCCTGCGTACCCGCTTTGGGATAATCCGCTCGTGCGTCGTGGCCGATCGCGGCATGATCAGTGCCGGTACGATCGCCGCCCTTGAAGAGCTGGAGATGGGACACATCCTGGGTGCGCGAGAGCGCACCAGCAACGTCATCCGCGATGTCGTGCTTGCCGACACTGATCCGATGGTGCCCCTGGTCCTCGAGCGACAGGCAGGAGACACCCAGCTGTGGGTCAAGGAAGTGCGCGTTGGCAAAGGCGCAGATGCCCAGCGCTACGTCGTCACGCTCAACGAAGCTGAGGCGAGGAAGGACAAGGCCGACCGGCAAGCGATCATCGATGGCCCCCAGACCCAGCTGAAGAAGGGCGACAAGGCCCTGGTCGGTAACTCAGCCTATCGCCGCTATCTCAAGGCCAGCGGCAAGACCTTCGAGATCGACATGGGCAAGCTTGCCGACGAGGCGCGCTACGATGGCGTCAGCGTGCTGCGCACCAATGCCAGGATCACTCCGCTGCAGGCCGTCATCCGCTACCGTGATTTGCTTCAGGTCGAGGCCCTGTTCCGCGTCGCCAAGGCCAGCTTCGATACCCGTCCCATCTTCCATCAGTCCGATGCCGCTATCCGCGGCCATGTGTTTGTCTCGTTCCTCGCTCTGACGCTGGCCAAGGAACTGACCCGCTTGTGTCAGGAAAAGGGCTTGCAGCCCGAATGGCGTAATTGCTTCTGTGGTTGCCGCCCGTGATGCAAGAGGGTTTTGACGCTCTTGTGCTAGTGATCGAGTGCGGTCTTCTGTAAGGCCTTTGATTGCGGCATTTCAGAAGCCGCTGGCCGGTATGGTGATCCGCGGACCAAGTCCAAAACTCACGGGAGAGCTCGAGGCTCGGAGCAATTAGCTGGTTTTCCTGATCCAGATCTGTTCGATCATTTTGCCCATTCGGGTCGTCGCCTTCTTACACTCCCATTTATCCGCGCGGCGTGAGCTGCCGTAGTATCATGCAGCTACCGCCAGCGTCGGATTCCGAAAATCTTCGTTGCTGGTCAGCATGGCCCAGATTTGCCTGGCCATCTTGTTGGCCAAAGCGATCGCCACGAGCATCCTGGGCTTGCGCATCAGCATGCCTGCGAGCCATGAACCGTCCGGGATTGATTTACGCCCCATCCAGTTCAGGCGCGACATCGCACCAATAATCAGCATTTGACGAATGTCGGCCTGGCCTGCCTTCGTAATACGCCCAAGCCGCTCCTTGCCCCCCGAGGAGAACTGACGTGGAACCAGGCCGAGCCAGGCTGCGAAATCACGTCCGTTGCGGAAGCTTTCCATCGGTGGCGCGAAGGCTTGGACAGCCATGGCAGTCAACGGCCCAACTCCGGGCACTGTCTGCAGACGACGAGATGTCTCCTGCGTGGCGGCCAGTTCCTTAATCTTTGTTGTCCGGGCTGCAATGCGCGTTGTCTGTTCAGCGATCTGATCAAGCATCTCAAGACATTCCTCACGCATCAAAAGAGGCAAGTCACTGCTTTTCTCTTCCAAGATCTCGCGGATGCGCCCAATATTCTGAATGCCCAGTGGCACGATGTGGCCATATTCATATAGACAAGCTCGAAGAGCGTTGACTATTTCTGTGCGCTGCCGAACCAGTCTTTGCCGTGACCGATACAAAATGGCGGTGCTCTGCTGAGATGCCGACTTAGGTTCAACAAAGCGCATCTCAGGTCGCTGGGCCGCGATCACGATACCTTCCGCATCGGCTTCATCGTTCTTCTGACGTTTGATGAACGGTTTCACATAGTGCGGCGCGATCAGTCTGACCTCGTGACCAAGTCGGATCATTTCTCGGGCCCAATGATGCGCGCTGCCACAGGCCTCCATCACGACCACCGCCGGGGGCTGATCGGCCATGAACTTGGGGAAGTTCTGTCGCGACAGCTTTTTGCGAAACTTCGGCTGCCCCGTCATCGACGCGCCATGCACCTGGAAAACAGTCTTTGCCAGGTCTACACCAATCATTGTATCTATCGTCACGGTTGCCGTCCTTTCCGCTCAGTGGCCTCAACACCACTATTTTGGCACATCGCGATGCCGTCTGGGAGGGCGGCAACCACCCCATCTCACGGGGTCGGCAATTGGGCTCCGATCAGGCGACCACGAACCTGCCGTCGACGAGTTCGCGGATAGCCACGAGGGCCGATTTGCCGCTGAGACGGGCGGTTCCGGTGACGGAGCGATATCCGGCGTGGATCTGGGCGCCCCAGTCGGATCGGAAGCCGTTGGTGACCTTGCGGAACACGACCGAGGGGCGGATCTCGCGCTCTGATATGTTGTTGGTCGCAGGGACGTCGCGGTTGGTGAGGAAGACGAAGAACTTGCCCCGCCAGGCCTTGATTTGTTTGAGCAGAACACGTCCCGCCGGGTGCGCGACAGGCATCTGTACCAGGCGGGTCAGCAGATTGTCGGCCTTCGCGGCGTAGGCGGCCAGCGTTGTGTCCTTCAGGCTGCTTCGTCGCTTGCCGATCCGGATCGCCCAGCGCAGGTGGTCGCGGATTTTGGGGGCGAAGGCGGTATCCCCGCAGTCGATGGCATACTGAACATCGCGCAGGACATGGGCGAGGCAGACCTGATGCTCTTTGCCCAGTTCCTGCTGTCCGGCGTAGCGATCGGAGACCCACACGTCGGGTTGATGGCCACCCAGCACCTCGTCGACAACACTGCGCGCCCGGCGCGGGGCGATCTTGTGCAGGACCGCGTCTTTCGAGAGGAAGACCCATTGCCAATGGGCAATGCCGTTGGTGCGCGTGGACGTCTCATCGGATGCGATGATCCTTGCCGTCAGCAACTTGTCGGTGATCGCCTTCGTGGCTGCTGTCATTCCGGCCTGCATGCGCCTGAAGGCGTTGGCGATTGCCCCTTGGGAGATCGTGAGGCCAAACAGTTCCGCAGCAATGCGCGACAGTCGCTCGAAGCTGACATGGTGGCTGTGATGCAGATAGGCCAGCAGAGAGCGGATGCCAGGGCCAAACGGCGTGCCCGGCTCCATACCCGCCGGCGCCTCGGCGCGGTAGCGACGGCCACATCCCCCGCAGCGCGCACCGAACAATTCGATGCGGGTCACAATTGGGCGGATCGGCGGCAGGTCGATATGATCGTAGCGGTGACGGCAATGCTGGGTCTGCGAGGAAACATCGGTCCCGCAATGGCAGCAGCTTGCCGCCATGACGCGTTCGGTTTTGTCCGGCGTCTCGGCCAGTGGGCGGTGCTTGCCTTCGCGCGGCGGGCGCTTGCCAGTCCTGGGCTTACCGCCTTTGCCGCCCCGCTTGCCGAAGTCGTCCTTCGAAGGCGGAATATGCGAATTCTTCGAGGTCTTGCGCGGCTTGCCGACCAGGGATTCCAACTCGGAAATCCGCGCTGCCATCCGCTCGATCATCTCGTGCTGAGCAAGCAGCAGCTCGTTCTTCTCGGCCTCGGTCAGAACATGAAGCGGCGGTGGTGGCATCCGTAGGGTGAATCAGCCAATCGACCTCCGCGCAACACTTTTCTGCCAACCCGTGAGCAATTACCGAATGGCAGCCGCTCCTCAACGATCTCGATCGCCTTCAGGAAGCCACCATCGAAAAGGACGGCAAGGTCATTACCACCCGCACCCAAGTTCGGGCCAGGAGAGGAATGTCTTCAAGGCAATCGGCATCGCGCTGCCGGCCAATATCAGCGACTGCCGCCGCGAACCTGAGCCTCTGCAAGCTCAACCAACCCCAAAAATGTAGTGGTAACACTTGCGCCGGTGCGTGCATGTCATTGAAGATAAAAGCCGTTCTCAAAAGCTCTGTTCAAGTTGGGCTTGACTGAGGCCGCTATCGACGTGAGCAGGGCGGGTGGCGGCGAGAAGTCGCTACAATTCGGATAATCATTCGGCGAGGATCTCGCACTTTCGGCGCCCTTCGCACTCATCAGATACTTGAGAGGTGCGCTGCGCAAGACCTTCGACTATTTTTGGCTCGATGGTGGCGCAATGGCGGAGCCGGAGGATATCGCAGACGCCGAGCCTTTCTCGCATCCGGCGAGGCTCGGCGCACAACCGGCGCAGCCTTGCCGTGGATGGCGACCAGACTGCTGGCTAATTGGCGCGGGACCGAAAAACAAGCTGAGTGCAGCATCCTACTGGCGTGGTTGCGGTCGCAGGCAATACGGGCGACTGAATACTTCGTCAAAGTGATATTTAACCGTTAATCCTGCAGCCGTCACACGACAGATGGCCCGACGGTGCTCTGTCCATCCAGTTAATCACTTCGACGGTAATCACGCCGGGGAAGGCACGCCGTCCTTCCCCAATTGGCTGGGTCAGACGATACCCGCACCGAGGCCAACTGCCTTTCGCTCCTGGGCCTTGCGATCGCGCCACCGGCTCTCGCGGTATACGCTCAGGACGTCGATCGCACCGCCTGCCTCGATCCGAGCCATGGCGACGATTGGGGAAACATCTACATTATAGGCCCGGCGCAGGGCCTGGAATGCCATCATCGTATCGTTGGCTTCCTGCGCAAGGTGTAGCGCCTCGCGGTCAACCAGCAGCGCCTTGGCATAGCAGGAGCCGATCGCCTCGGCCGAGGAAAGCATAGACTCGATCGGGTCGGTTACGTTGTGGGATTGGTCGATCATGTAGCTGGGCGCGAAGCCGTCGCGGGGATGGAGTTCGGCCTCCACGAGCTCGTTAAACACCAGAAACAGCTGGTGCGGGTTGATCGAGCCGGAATCCAGATCGTCGTCGCCGTACTTGCTGTCATTGAAATGGAAGCCGCCGAGCTTCCCGAAACGATGAAGCCGCGCCACGATCTGCTCAATGTTGACGTTGGGCGCATGGTGGCCAAGGTCCACGAGGCATTTCGCTTTCGGACCGAGTTCTTGCGCCGCCAGGATCGAGGACCCCCAGTCGCTGATGACAGTGGAGTAGAACGCGGGTTCGAACATCTTGTGTTCCAGCAGCATCCGCCAGTCGTCCGGGAGCGCTGCGTAGACTTGTGCCGCCGCTTCCAGATAGCGATCGAGGCTGCGTCCCAGATCCTGCTGGCCGGGGAAGTTGGTGCCGTCACCTACCCAGACGGTGAGATCCGTTGAGCCAAGCTGGCGGCCAATCTCGATACACTCGATGTTGTGCTCGACGGCCTGCTGGCGTGTCGTTTCAAGAGTGGAGGCAAGCGAACCGGTAGCGTAGCTATGCGCCTGCCCGTGCTGATCCTGGAAGGTGTTCGAGTTCACCGCATCGAAACCGAGCCCCAGACTCGCTGCCTCTTCACGCAGTCCCCTGTAGTCGCTTACCTTGTCCCACGGGAAGTGCGGGGAGACTCGCGGCGTAAGCCGCGAAAGCTGGTTAATCACCGCGCAGTCCTCGAGCTTTTCGTGGATGTTGGTCGGCTCGCCAGGGATCGGGAACTTGGAGAAGCGAGTCCCGCCGCGTCCCGCGCCCCAGCTTGGAACGGCGACGGAGAAGCCTGCAACCCTGTCCTTGATGGAATCGATGGAGATGCCTGAACGCTCCAGCTTTCGGCCCAGTGCGCTGTACTCGTCATGCAGGGCATCGAGCAGGCGCGCATTGGCTCCTTCGATAAGCTCTTCGGAAATTGGTAGTGCTGTCATGGCAATCCTCAGCATATTCTATAAAGGGGCGCCGGACCGCTTGGGGCGGAATGGTGCCAGTTACGCGGAGAGTAGCAACGGTGGTTACAGCTACTCGTCACGCTCCCATCAACGCGTAAATGCCTGGGCGTTGCCAGCATCGACGTTGATCATGTTGCCGGTAGACTTCGCCGACTGGTCTCCAGCGAGGAAGTAAACGGCTTCGGCGATGTCAGAAGGGAGCACGTCGCGCTTGAGCATCGAGCGCTGGCGATAGTGTTCCTCCAATTCCTTGCCCGTATCGATGCCGTGTGCGCCCGCCCGCTCCTTTCGCCAGTTGCCGTCCCAGATGCGGCTGCCCTTGATGACCGCGTCGGGGTTTACGACATTCACGCGGATACCATGCGGCGCGCCTTCCAGAGCAAGGCACCGGGCCAAGTGGTTAGCGGCGGCCTTTGCCGAGGCGTAAGCGCTGGCATTAGTAGCGGCAGCGACGCCGTTCTTCGAGCCGATGAAGACGACTGAGGTGCCGCCCTGTTCTTTCATGCCCTTGAGCAGCGGCCAGGCCGAGCGGCTGGCGAGAAAATAGCCCTGAGCCAAGACCTCGTAGTTGCGGTTCCAAAGCTCAACAGTCGTCTCCTCGATCGGCGCCGATGAGGCGATACCAGCGTTGGCCACAAGGATGTCGAGTCCGCCGAATTCGCGCGCGGCAACGGAAAAGGCTTCGGCGACCTGGGCCTCGTCGGTAACGTCGCATACAACCGAGCGAACCACGTCCTTGCCGAACTGCTGAGCGAATCCAGCCCGAACGTCCTCGACTACGGCGCCGTCCCGATCAGCTAGGACGACGCACGCGCCGTCGGCCATCAGCCGGGCCGCCGTTGCTGCGCCGATGCCGCCAGCCCCGCCGGTGACGAGCGCCACGCGGCCGACGAGTGGCTTGGGCGCCGGCATCCGTTGCAGCTTCGCTTCCTCGAGCAGCCAGTACTCGATGTCGAAGGCTTCCTGCTCGTCGAGCGCGATGTAGTCTCCGATTGCCTCCGCCCCGCGCATGACATTGATCGCATTGCCGTAGAATTCACCGGCGAGGCGCGCCGTGGTCTTGTCGGCGGCGAAGGTAAGGCGACCCACGCCCGGCACCAGGACCACGACCGGATTCGGGTCGCGCATCGCGGGTGAATTCGGACGGGCACATCGCTCGTAATAGGACGCATACATCGCGCGGTAGTCGGCGATCTTTTGCGAGAGATAAGCATCGTCGCGCAATTTCGCCGGATCGAGCGTCAACGGCGCGATCTTGGTCCGCAGGAAATGGTCCGGGCACGACGTGCCCAGATCTGCTAGGCGCTGGAACTCTACTGAGTTCACGAACTCGAGTGCTTCGCCGTCGTCAGAAAAATGGCCGACCTTACGCCGCGCACCAGTCATGAGACTGCGCAGGCGCGGCATAAGGTCGGCAGCGACGGCAGCGCGATCCGTGGAGGAGAGAGCGCTTTTGGAGGCGCCGCCGAATGCCGGTTTCCCGGCAAGCTTGGAATTCAGATGGTTCGCCGCATCGGCGATCAGACCGACGGTGTGTTCATAGCATTCCTTCGCGCTATCAGCCCAGCATATGATGCCGTGCCCTGCCAGCATAACGCCTTCCAGGTAGGGGTTGGCCGCTACATAATCGCGCAACTGCACGCCCAGTGTATATCCCGGGCGTTTCCAGTCCAGCCAGCCGATCTTGCCCCCCCAGATCGCCTTAGTGGCTTCCTCACCGGCGGAACTGGCTGCCAGGGCAATGATGGCATCGGGATGGACGTGATCCACGTGCGCAAAAGGCAGCAGCGAATGCAAAGGCGTGTCGATAGACGCCGCGCGGCCGTTGAGGTTGAACGTACAGTGAGGCAGGTAGCCCACCATCTTGTCATCGTCCTCTGGACCAGCATAGTGCCGCTCCAGCGACAGCAGCTTCTCCTGATAGAGCGTGGCGAAGCCGTCGAGTTTCATGGAGCCGATATCGCCGCCCGAGCCCTTTACCCACAGGACCTCGACCGTTTCACCAGTAAGTGCATCGTTCTCTTCCAGCTTCGCGGACGTATTGCCGCCGCCGAAGTTGGTGACCGTGAGGTCGGATCCGAGAAGGTTGGAGCGATATAAGAGCAGTTCTGCAGGAGAAAGCGTAGCGGCGACCGAGTCGTCCCAGCGGCTGGTGGGAACGGCAAACGGGAGAGCCGGGGCGGATTTCGCTGACGCGTGGGGTGCGGTTGTCGTGTCCATGCGGGCCCTTTAACATTTTCTCTTCCCATGTTCAATCTGATTCGATACTAAACGATCACAATCAATCAACACCATGTGAGCATGGGCGGAGAGAATGACGAGTTCGGGCACACACATCGTCGTCGATATCGGCAAGACCCTGAGCAAGATTACGCTCTGGACGCGTGGAGGCCGTATGCTCGATCGTCAGGTGCGAGCCAACTCGCTCTGCGAGCGGGACGGAATTCGTTGTCTCGATGCGGACGGGATTGGGGGATGGCTGCGCGCAACCCTGCGGGGATGGGCCGGTCATCCGGTGGAGACAATCATTCCGGTGGCGCATGGCGCTGGCTTCGCTGCGATCGGCGATGAAGGGATGCTGTTCGCTCCCGTCGATTACGAGCAGGTCATTCCGGATGACGTCACGGCCGCATATCGCGCCGAGCGTGACGGCTTTAGCGTGACGGGCTCTCCGCCGCTGCCTGACGGCCTCAATCTGGGCGCTCAACTGTACTGGATGTCCCGGCGGCATCGGGCCGCAATGGAAAATGCTACGCTGATGCCCTGGGCTCAGTATTGGGCCTGGTTCCTGACTGGCAAGGCCGTGAGTGAAGTCACGAGCCTAGGCTGCCATACGGACCTGTGGTCGCCCGGCGAAGGCCGTTTCTCGCCCATGGCCCAGCGCTTGGGCTGGGCCCAGCGTTTCGCTCCAGTGGTAAAAGCTAGCGACGTCGTGGGAACTCTGCGCCCTGCCCTGGCCGCCGAGACCGGACTGCCAGTAACGGCGCAAGTGCTGGCAGGTCTCCACGATTCCAATGCAGCCTTGCTCGCCGCGCGCGGTTTTGGCGAGATCGCGCGCCAGGAAGCCACGATCCTTTCGACCGGCACCTGGTTTGTGGCGATGCGTCTTGCCGCGGAAGGCGGGTCGATCTCATCGCTGCCGGAGGGGCGCGACACGCTTATGAACGTCGATGCTTATGGCTGGCCGGTGCCTTCGGCCCGCTTCATGGGAGGGCGCGAGATCGAGACGATCATTCAACTGGATACCCGCCGCGTAGATATCAAGCCCGACCAGCCCAAGTTGATGGAAGAAGTGCCGACGCTAATTCGGCGGCGCACGATGATGATGCCGACGCTCGCGCCGGGGTTTGGGCCCTTCCCTGACGGCGAAGCGCGCTGGGTCAACGCCCCAGTGGAATGGCAGGGTACTTGGTACGCGCGACGCGCGGCCGTGTGTCTTTATGCCGCTCTCGTCGCAGATACCGCGCTCGATTTGATTGGCTCGAAAGACCGCCTGCTCATCGAAGGGCGCTTTTCGGAAGCCGAAGTCTTCGTGCGCGCGCTTGCTGCGCTGCGACCGGACACGGAAGTCTTCGTCGCCAATGCGCACAACGACGTGTCGTTCGGCGCCCTGCGGCTGGTCAATCCCATTCTGAAGGCGAATGGAGGATTACGACGGGTCGATCCTCTCGAAGGCGACGTCTGCGGTTATCGTGATTCCTGGCGAGACGCAGTTTCCAGAACGCCTCCGGGGTTCAGGGCATGATCACTGCATCCATCCCCGATTTTCGCGAAGCTGCGCGACGCCGGCTTCCCCGCTTCCTCTTCGAATACATAGATGGCGGCTCGTACGCGGAAGCAACGCTGCGGCGCAATGTGTTGGACCTGGCTGATCTCTCCCTTCGCCAGCGGGTTATGCGCGACGTGTCTAAAATCGACCTGTCTACGCACCTGTTCGGTCAGACGCTCACATTGCCGCTCGCGCTTGCACCGGTCGGCCTGGCGGGCCTCAATGCACGGCGCGGGGAGGTGCAGGCAGTCCGCGCGGCGAACAAGGCAGGCGTGCCCTTCACGCTTTCGACCGTGGGCGCCTGTACCATCGGTGAAGTCTCAAAAGCAGCCTCCTGCCCATTCTGGTTCCAGCTTTACATGATCCGCGACCGCGCGTTCATGAAAGACCTGCTGGCCCAGGCCGTCGAGGCAGGCTGCTCCGCATTGGTGTTCACCGTCGACATGCCGGTGCCTGGCAGCCGGTACCGCGATTATCATACCGGGCTTGCCGGAACAGGCGGCCCGAAGGGCGCTCTTTGGCGCTTCGCACAGGCCGCTGTGAAACCCGGTTGGGCTTGGGACGTGGGGGTGCACGGGCGCCCTCATACGCTGGGCAACGTCGCGCCAGTGCTGAAGGGTAGGACCGGGATCGAGGACTTCTTTGCCTGGATGCGGGCCAATTTCGACCCTTCCATCAACTGGCGCGATCTCGATTTCATCCGCTCGGAATGGAATGGACCGCTCATCATCAAAGGTATTCTCGATCCCGAGGACGCCAGGGAAGCAGCTGAAATGGGCGCGGACGGGATTGTCGTCTCCAACCATGGAGGTCGGCAGCTTGACGGCGTTCTTTCGAGCGCCCGCGCCCTGCCTCCGATCGCGGATGCCGTCGGGGATCGCCTGACCGTGCTGGCCGACGGCGGCGTGCGCTCCGGGCTGGATGTAGTGCGCATGCTTGCGCTCGGCGCCAAGGGCGTGCTGCTTGGACGAGCTTGGGCTTGGGCGCTTGCTGCGGATGGAGAAGCCGGCGTCACCAAGATGCTCAAGCTGGTCGAAGCCGAGATGCGCGTCGCCATGGCACTCACGGGCGTAACCCGCATCGACCAGATCGACTCAAGCTGCCTGGCGCTTCATTAACAATACTAGAGAGGATACCGGATATCATGGGAGGCAATCCGCCGCTAGGCGTCCTCTTCCACTGGCTTGGCGGCTTCGCATCAGCCAGCTTCTATGTCCCATACAAGCGTATCAGGCTCTGGTCGTGGGAAGTGTTCTGGCTGGCAGGCGGCATTTTCTCCTGGGCTATCGCGCCCTGGGTATTTGCCACGCTGCGCACCGAAAACCTTCTCGGCGTGCTCGGCGCGACGCCAACCAGGACGCTTGCCTGGTGCTGGTTCTGGGGTGCGATGTGGGGCTTTGGCGGCCTCACTTTCGGGCTGACAATGCGCTACCTCGGCCTATCCCTTGGCATGGCAGTCGCCCTTGGCCTGACTACGGTCATCGGTACGATGGGGCCACCCATTTTTCACGGCACAATTGGCGAGATCGCATCACGCCTCAGTGGTCAGTTAACGCTACTGGGGATCATCGTCACGCTGATCGGCATCGTCGTTGTGGCGCGCGCGGGTAGTGCCAAGGACAAGGACCTGGCGGGAAAGGTCTCCGAGGGCGTGATGGAATTCGATCTGAAGAAAGGCCTCCTCATCGCGATCTTCTCAGGCGTGATGTCAGGCTGTTTCGCCTGGGGGCTAGATGCAGGCCAGCCCATCCGCGACCTCACACTTGCCGCTGGCACCGACCCGCTTAGCCAAGGACTGCCGGTGCTCTGCGTTGTGCTCGCGGGCGGCCTCACCACCAACGCCCTGTGGTGCGGCTGGCTGATCGGGCGCAACCGCAGCTTCGGGCAGTTCTTCGGCCGCGGGTCGTCGGACATTTCGGGCGAGCGCGTGCCGCTCCTGACCAACTACCTGCTCGCTGCGCTGGGCGGCACGCTGTGGTACTTCCAGTTCTTTTTCTACACCATGGGGGAAACCCAGATGGGCCGTTACGGTTTTTCTTCTTGGACGTTGCACATGGCGTCGATCATCCTGTTTTCCACGCTATGGGGCTTTGCGCTAAAGGAGTGGAAGGGAGCAAGCGTTCGCACCCGCGCTCTCGTCTGGACAGGCATCGGCATTCTGATGAGTTCCACCGTGATCATCGGCGCGGGCAATATGATCGACGCAGGTTCGCTACCTGAAGCGGCGCGATCTGAGCAACAGTGATGGATTCTGATCAGAAATCAAGCCATAGCGAATAGCAATGGCGCCTGATGGATGGCAGAGCCGGTAGTAAGCTGCGAAGGAAGCCGATGCACTCGACCGAGCGTGAACGCCTTATTCTGGAAGCGGTGAGCACCACCGGCTTTGTAACCTACCGCGCCTTGGAGGCGCGGCTCGATGCATCGCCGGCAACAATCCGGCGCGACCTTACGCGGATGGAGGATGCCGGCCATATACTACGCGTTCACGGCGGCGCGCGCCTGGGCAAATCGTCTCCGGAAGGACTGTCAGGAACCCCCTTCGCGCAGTCGATCACCCAGAACCTGCCTGCCAAGGAGGCAATCGGGCGGGCTGCCGCTTCGTTATGCCAACCAGGCGAAGGCATCATGATCGATGGCGGCACCACGACGCTGCAGATGTGCCCTCACCTGTCAGGTCTGGAGTGTCAGGTCCTCACCAACTCACTGCACATTGTCGATGCCCTGCTTCCGCAGTCCGGAACGCGAGTGCTGTTGCCTTCGGGCAGCGTGTTTCGCGAGCAGAACATCATCCTCGCGCCTGCCGGCGAGGAATCGATGCCGCGGTTTCACGCGCCCAAGTTATTCATGGGCGCCGCCGCAGTCGGGACGCAGGGCGTCATGCAGCAAGATGTGATACTGGTCGCCGCCGAACGGCGGTTCATGGAGCGGGCAGAGCAGGTCATCCTGATGGTTGACAGTTCAAAGTTCATGTCCTCGTCTGGTGCGATTGTGTGCGGACTGGCAGATGTGAACGTGGTGGTTACCGACAAGGCGATACCTGCTGCCTTCGCGCGAACCCTGAAGGATCTGGGTGTGGAGCTTATCATCGCGGACGCGTGATCGTCTTTTTGCACTGTTTAGGTCAAATTGCTGCAGACCCGCTGCTTTCGCGCACCACGAACTCGAACAGCCATCTCGGTTGCACAGCGGATCTGTTGCTGCGCGGCCCCTTTGTTCGAGGGGCCGACGAACGGTGGTCAGCGACGGCCAGGACGTCAAGCTACCAGGCGTAGCGTTAAACCCGAAGATTGAGCGATCTTGCGGGACCTCAACGCCGGTGTACGAGAGGCAGCACCCCCAGCGCCATTTCGTTGCTGGCGCTAAGATCGCCGTTGGCCGCGGCTCCTGTTCTAGGAGCCCCTCGCCTGCTCGCATTCCAGACTCAAAGTCGAATGCGCCTTCGACGAACAGGGCGGGGGGTTTGCCAATCCAGCCGCGATCAGACTGCCCCGAAATTTCCTGTGTCCTTTGCAAAGCAGATGTGGGATCGTGCGGGGGCTTCACCGTCGCAATGTGACGTTGGCCTTGGCCCATCAGTAGTCGCCGACCATGGGCGCCTGCGACCCGGTCCGGAGTCGGGATCGCAACCCCAGCGGCTTGCTCTGACCTGGCGATGCGAGCGCAGCGTAAGCCCAGATCTGACAGCCAATCAACTAGATCCAAGTCGTCCGACAGCGGCGGGGGCACAAAGACACCGTCCGAGCGCAGCGCTTCCAACAGGCGGTCACCCAGTTCGAACCGCCCCTCACCTGACAGAGGCATCCGGCTCTACGCCGAGATGGTCGCCCAGTTGGCGGGCGCGCTAGGCGGCGCCGGCCTAGATAGCTGCGGTAGCTCGGCGCATTGTCGCTATAAAGAAACCTTAGGCCCTAGGGCGGCTGACGGCTTACGCGGCTAACGCATACGGGGGAACCTGGACGTCGGGCTGGCGCTGCTGCCCTAAGCTATACAGCTATCGCCTGCACTGGCCTGTTTACCAGGGGCAGGAGACCCCAAATCAGTGTGACCGAGCCTCGTTCATGCGAGACAGCACAATTGGGTGACCGTCCAAATGTCTGCGAGCTAAAGCCGGAGTGTTTCGAGCCGAGCGCGCAAACCCGCGCCCTAAGTGCGGATTCCGGGTTCATCCCGGCCACCATTCCGAGCACTTCCCGGCCACCCGGGAGGGAGTGCGTAGCCCGATCGTTGGCTCCATCCTATCGGCACAGCAGCCGGAGGATGGAGATGCCGGCGAGGAGGCCGAAGATGCGCCATGTGCGCGAAGTTGTCGCGCGGCGATCTGGGACGAGAAAGCGCGACAATCAAGATGAGCAGCCGGTGTGTCGGGATCGGCGTAGGGCGTAGCCCGCAGTCGGTCCCGACACACAGGAGGCACTCTTTGCCGGGTGCCTGTGATGGTCGTGGTGGCCGCTATGCATCGGTTTTCCGGGGAGGAGGACTGGCCGTGTGGCCGGCCGACACATCAACGATCATCAAGTGAGACTTTTCATGACCAACAGACGTTATGACCCCGTCGCGCTTGCGGCGGCGAAGGCCGGGTTCAGTCCGGCGACGGGCTATCGGGTTCTGCAGGACACCCGGCTGCCATCACAGCGGCAAACACCGCGCAGCCGGCGCCGACCCGCCCCCCTTGCCGGTATTTTCGATGAAGTTGTCGTGCCGATGTTAGAGGCTAGCCCGGGTCTTCGGCCCATAGCGATCTTCGAGGAGCTGCCCCGCCGATATCCCGAGACGGAGTTTGGCTCCCGGCGAACCCTGGAGAGGCGCATTCGCGACTGGCGCGCCGTCAACGGGCAAGATCGCGAAGTAATTTTCCGGCAAGTGCACGAGGCCGGGCGGCTCGGCCTGTCCGATTTTACGTGTATGGACGATCTGGGAGTTTCCATCGCCGGACAGCCCCTGGACCACCTGCTCTATCACTTCCGGCTTCCATGTGGCGGCTTCGAACACGGGCACATCATCCTGGGCGGTGAGAGCTTCGTCGCCCTGGCCGAAGGGCTGCAGAACGCGCTCTGGTCCGCAGGCGGCGCGCCGAAGCTTCATCGTACCGACAGCCTCTCGGCCGCCTTCCGCAATCTGGACGCGGATGCCAGGATCGACCTGACCAGGCGTTATGACGCGCTCTGTGACCATTATGGAATGGAGCCCACGAGGAACAACCGGGGCGTTGCCCATGAGAACGGCGCGATCGCGAGTGCCCATGGCCATAAGGGATGCGCTGCTGTGCGCGGGAGCGCCGACTTCTCCGACCTTGCCGACTATCGCCGCTTCATCGACGATGTCGTGAATGCGCGCAACCGGCGGCACGGCTCCGGGATCGATGCCGAACGCAAGTTCCTACGGCCGCTGCCGGACGTGCGCACCACCGATTACGAGGAGATCCTCGTGACGGTCACATCCTCGGGTGGCTTCACGTTGCGCAAGGTGTTGTACACGGTCCCATCCCGCCTGATCGGGCACCGTTTGCGGGCTCGCCTTTATGATGACCGCCTCGACGTCTTCATTGGCGGCACGAGACTCATGACCCTGCCGCGCGGACGCGCAGGCATGAACGGGAAGCACGGCCACGTTGTCGATTACCGTCACGTGATCCATTCTCTGCGCCGAAAGCCCATGGCACTCCTTGGGCTGGTCTATAGCGATAGCCTGTTCCCGCGAGAGGCTTATCGCCTGATGTTCGACCACCTGCTGGAAGTTCAGGGCGAGCGGGAAGCCTGCCGCACCACCGTCGAACTTCTGGCCATGGCTCACGAGCGTGCATGCGAGGCCGAACTCGCGGGGCTCCTGGCCGAGGACCTGGCGGCGCGCCGAACGCCCTGCCTGACAACCTTGCGGGCCCGGTTCTGTCCGGACCCTGCCGATCTTCCCGAAGCCGTGGTCGAACTGGTGCCGCTCTCGATCTACGACGGACTTATCGAACAGGGAGAAGAGCGGGGCTGCCGTCTCGGTGCTCGCATGAAAAGCCTTGCCCGGGTCGATCTGCTAATCCTGGACGATTGGGGGGCTGCAGCCGCTCGACGGCAACGCCCGGCATCATCTCCTCGAAATTTTGGAAGACCATTACGGCCAGCGCACCCTCGTCACCATCCAGCTTCCAGTGGCCCGCTGGCATCAGAGCATAAACGATCTGACCTACGCCGATGCCATCCTGGACCGCCTCGTTCGCAATGCGCATCGGCTCGGACTCGAGGGCGAGTTCATGCGCCGACCTGCATCGCGAACCGCCGCTTGACCATCGCCAATCCCCAATGCCATCAGGCGAAACGATCTGCCTTCTGCCCGGCCGGGATCAAATCGAATGATGGCCGGGATCACCGGAATCCGCAGCCACAAGAGAAGACCGGGACAGAACGCCGCAGGGTTGCTCCTCCATATGCCCTGTGAGAGAAGGCTCCTCTATGACGAACCGTTCTAATGCCGTGACGCCGCGACGGGGTCGCCCCAGCCTAGCGCGAGCTTCGGCAATCGACAGACTTCTGCTAAAAGTGGCGCATGATCAATTCCTGCAGCATGGGTTCGACCCTGTGACCATGGAACAAATCGCTATGGTGGCCCAAGTCGCAAAGGGTACGCTGTATGCGCGATATTCATCGAAAGAAGCTTTGTTCTCTGCGATGGTTGGAGGTGCCGTGGAGCGATGGTCCAGCGAGGCAGCACTTCGCGATGCCCTGCTGACGGACGACATCGAACAGCGGCTCCGCCACCATGCGCAGACTATTGCGTCATTCATGCGCAATCCGGAGGTAGTGGCTATGCAACGACTGCTGCTATCTGTCAGCGCGCGTTTTCCCGAACTGGCCATGGTCATGCACGAGCGCGGTTTCCGGTTCATTGTCGACCTCATTGCACGCGACATCGTCGAAGCGGAGACTCGTGAAGGAACCGCACCACGTGATCCGGAAGCAATCGCGCAATTACTCGTCTCCAGTCTTTCGGGGTATCAGATGCAGAATTTCGGAGTGGGGGAAGTCGAAGACTACCTTCCCACTTTCGCGAACCGGGTAGTAGATTTAATCATGGCTGGGCGGGCAGCTTGGTAATCCACCTCCGATGAGATCATGGCGCTTAGGTGCTGCGCGCGATGTCCGGTTCGGGCGAAAAAACCCACTGCCCACCGGAATCATAAAGACGTGTCAGCAGCCTTATGAAGGCGTAGTCGGTAAGCGGATCAGACGGATCGGAAAGATCGCGGCCATGGGCGCGCAGGTCAGCGAGCAACATGTCGATGACCTTCTCATATGTAAGATCATCGGTATGGTTCATTAGCACCTTCAGTTCCTCATAGACCATGTAGACATCAACTCCCCGTCGGCGACAAACCGGAATTACTCTTCTGGTATATGCTGGATCACATTATCGCCAGTCGTTATGCGCCAGGCTTTCCCGTCGTCGGGGTCCGCTCCCGTTAGGGAGTTGATTGCAAGGCCTACTGGCCGCCGAAGCTTCACTGGGTGCGTGGCTCCGGCCGTGTGAAATATCATTACGTTTTCGACAAAGCCACGCGGTCCCACATTGGCGCTTTAATCTGCTGAGGCAGCGCTTCGGCGCACCCAACCAATAAGTGAATCCTCGGCCAAGCCGGCCTTGCAATGTCAGTTATTAGCCTGCGCCTGCTTTGCTTGCCGGCGCCGAAACATACCGGTCTTCGCCACAATTTGCATCAACCAGATGATGACGTCTTATAGTCGATCCCGCGATTGGCACGCCATATGGCCGGACCAAACGGTGGCCGGCTAAACTATGGAGCAAAGGGTCGCTATTCTTCGCTTTGCAACACAATGGCATGAGCGCGGACCATCAAAAATTTGCCTGCCCTCCATCAAGCGGAATCGTTGCACCTGTGAGGTATTCCAAATCGTGGCGGCAGAGCGCCACCACCGCCCGGCCTATATCAAGCTCAACATCTCCGATCCTGCCGAGCGGTATAGATCGGAAAAATGTTGTTGCTTCATCGGGATTGTTCTCGACCCAAGCTTGAAGCGCCGGTGATCCAGCATGCGGTGCGATCGTGAGTACTCGTATGCCTTCACGGCCCCATTCCGAAGCTGCCGCCCGCGTCAGAACGCGTATTGCTTCCTTGGACGCCCCATAGCACCCGTAGCCAGCCATATCCCAGCGTATACCGGCGGAGGAGGCAAAGTTGAATATGGTCCCGCCGCCTCGCGAACGCATGGACGGTCGTACAAGTTTCATGAGTCGGAACGATGCCAAGGGACCGGACTCAAAGCCCGCCATGAAAGCGTCGTCAGTGACCTCATCCAGCCGGCCTAGCGGTACCTCCTGAGCATTATTTACAAGGATGTCGACGCCGCCCAACTCTTGTACGGCGCGTTCGACTGCAGCGACCAGATCGTCCGGTTCTCTCACATTGCAGGCCAACGGCAACGCGAGCACTCCTCGCGCGCGGGCCATGTCGGCAGTTCCCTCGACCTTTTCCAGAGTTCGACCGGCGAGCACGAGATCAATACCGGCAGATGCAAAGGCCATGGCGACGCCTTGGCCGATTCCTTGACCGGCCCCTGTCACCAAGGCAACTTTTCCCTTCAGTTCCTGCATGATTGCTTCTCCTCGGATGATCGCGGGCGTGACCGAAATTTGTTGGTCGAGAATACGCTGATGTGGCACCCGGCTTGCAGAGCGCCCGCCACGTCCTTAGGGCTCCGGGTCGGCGCTCTGCTCATCAGAAATGCTCAGGATCGCATAAGTGAACCCCCATTAACGTCGAGCACCGCACCGTTGATCCACCTTCCATCGTCGGAGAGGAGCAGCGCAGCAACGGCTGCGTGATCTTCGGATTCACCAAGTCGCGTATGCGGCGTACGGCTCATGAAATGTTCCGACCATTTTTGGGGTTCGCTCGCGTTTGCCTCCATCTGGAGGCGCATTTCCCCCGTAACCGTGAAACCCGGCGCAATTACGTTCGCCGTGACCCCTTCCCGGCCCCAGCGGGCCGCGACATGGCGCATAAGCGCATTCACGCCCGCCTTCGACATCGCATATGACGGGCGGGTTGGCTCGCCCCCATAAGCAGATCCGGAACTCGTGTAGACGATCGCTGAAGCGGAATTTTTTACCAAATGCGGTATCACCGCGCGTGTGCAGAGCAGATGCCCCCTCAGATTGACGGCAATCGTGCGATCGAAGACCTCCAAATCAATTTCCAAGGCATCCGAATCGTGCATGATGACACGCAAGTCCGCAGCATTGATATGGGCTCCGTCCAGGCCGCCAAACCGCTCGATCGCCGCTTCAACTGCCGATGTGACCGAAGCTTCTTCTGAGATATCGACGGCAACCGCAAAAGTATCCCCTCCTGCTTCCTCTGCCACGGACTGAGCACCGGTCAGGTTGATGTCGGCTGCGCATACACGCGCACCCTCTGCCGCCAAGCGCCGCACTGTAGCGGCACCGATGCCGGTTGCGGATCCGAACACGATTATCCGCCGGCCCTCAAGTCTTCCATTCATTGCTTTAACCTCGTTTGTGGATCGCCCCGGCGGGGCACAAAAAATTCTTAATCAGAAGCGCTCGTGATTGCTCACTCAATCTAGCTATGGAAAAACGCCAGGATGACAAAACGCCCCACTGCAGCGGCTCAAAGGCGCGGCCGCCCTAGCCTCGCACGCGCCTACGCGATCGATAAGATCTTGCTGACTGTCGCGTACCAGCTCTTTCTCGAACACGGGTTCGATCCGGTCACAATGGAGCAAATTGCCAGCACCGCCCAAGTCGCAAAGGGCACACTTTACGTTCGCTATCCTTCCAAAGAAGCTCTTTTCACCGCGATGATCGACGCAGCCATCGAGCGGTGGTCGAAAGAGGCCGCACTTCAAAACAATCTGCTTACCGATGATATCGAGCAAAGGCTTCGACATCATGCCCGTACTATCGTCACTTTCATGCAGCATCCCGAAGTCATGGCCATGCAACGGTTGCTGCTGTCGGTCAGCACGCGCTTTCCGGACCTTGCATCCGCCATGCATGATCGCGGCTACCGCTATATTGTCAACTTGTTGGCCTCAGACATCGCTGATGCTCAGCACCACACGGGGGCGAGTGCGATTGATCCTGAAGCGGTAGGGCAGTTAATTGTCTCGAGCTTGGCGGGATACCATCTTCAGGCCATAGGTAGCGAAAGGGCCGCGAGCGAGGCCCTCGCGTTTGCCAATCGAGTAGTCGACCTCGTGATGGCCGCGCGCGCCGCCTGGTGAGAGAATTGAAGTTTACGATTTGCTCAACTTTCGCGCTCATGCCGCAGCTATCCGATCGTCAACTTCCTCAGGGGCAGGTGGAAAAATAGCAGGTTGACCGGGATCGTATGTTCGCGTCAGAAGCGTTATAAAATGCTTGTCAGCCAGCGGATTGGATGGGTAGGCAATCTTCACGCCGCGCGCCGCAAGATCAGCCATCAATATGTCTACAACCTGATCGTTGGTCAGGTCGTCGGTATGATCCATAGCGACCTTCAGTTCGCTATAGTCCATGAAGATGTCCGCTCCCCAGTGGACGAGAAATCGCATCTCGTCCTCGGGGATATGTTGGATGACCCTGCCGTCAGTGGTGATTTGCCAGCGCTCTGGTACGTTGGGATCCGCTTTGATTAGCGAATTGATGGCGAGCCCCTGCGGCTTTCTAAGAGCAGAGGGACCATTGGGCTCGGCCGTGTGGAACATCATCTCGTTTTCCACAACGACTGCACGCCCCCACATCGGTGCCTTGATCTGTTGCGGCCGCGCTTGGGGCCCATCCGGCCAATAGGTGAAGCCGCCGCCAATGTTGCCCTGGTAGTACCAGGTGATTACTTGGGCCTTTTTTGCCTGCCATCTTTTGAAGAGGCCGGTCTTGACCATGATGTTCATCAGCCACACCGGAGTAGTCTGATGATCGATCCCTCGAAAGCGCGTCGCGTCGACATGGGGATTTCCTCCGCCCGAACATGGCCCTTGAATGTTGAAGAGCATATTTTCAGGCGTCGCATACGCTGCTCCCCAGTAGGCCCGCACAAGGTCAAGGAATCTGGTGTTGAAGAAACAATCTTCGATTTCTGGATGAACGACTGTATGTGACCGCGCAAAGTACCCTCGGAAGACCGGCGACAAAAACATATCCCATGTCGGCACGAAGCTATCACCTGCGCCTGCGGACGTCGCTGCGACCACTTCTTCTGGCGAGTTAAAGTGATGAGCCAGTATCAGCGACCAAGGCCCATTTTCTTTAACCACCTTGAGCAACCGGTGGTGCTGGTCCTGCGTAAACGCATTTTCGATCACCTGCGGCGCCGCGACAGGACGAAAGACGGTTGAAGCCTGGTTCATCAGCATCATCTCCATGCCCGAAGATTTGGCTCTTCGGCGCTCACCTTTCCTTTGCGCATAGCATTCTCGTCACTTCTACGCAAATCACATGTCGTTACGCCAGATGACGCTCAGAAGCGGAGCCGGATGACGACCCGCCTGACCCGCCACTGCAAAACCGAAGCCCCATCAAACCGGTTGGGACAGGCCGCAACCTCGTAAAGCTGGCCAACTTCTCGGCGGTCGTGGCGTTCGCGGCGCCGGTTTGACATCGACTTTCAGTTCATTGGTGCCAATGCTAACCGCAACGGTGATATCGATCCGATATGGCTGGGTTATGGCTGAAGGAGGCCCGACACCATTCACAGTCACCTTCGCGGCAATCTTTACCTGCCCAAGCTCGAGTGTCAGTTCGACATAGGGGGTGTTTAAGCATTGCTCGGAGGCGACAGAAGCCCTTCGTGTCAACGTCACCGAATATTCCTCAGAAGTGGCGATGTAAAATTCCCCACTTTGCGATTCTATGGGTCAGCAGTTTTGTAGGCGGCACCTCCATTCTTTGGCGGTCTGCCGCGCCGCTATGGTTCGGCTGCAATTGACTTGGCCGGGGCGGACAAAAGGTCAGCGTGCGTCAAGATCAGTTGACCTTATCCGTTTGATTTAAAAGGAGGGCAATCGCTGCGTCTTCTCTAGGGGCGGCTGTGCCCCCGTCATTCATGGCCCTAGACAAGTATTAATCAGGAGCCAGCGAGTGCGTATTTTGTTAGGTTCCATCCTACGCATAATGTGGTATTCGCCCAAAATTAGGAGGGGGCTAGGATGTCAGCCAATATCGCCGAAATGGAGAAGCGCCGGTCGGCCGCCAAGCTGGGCGGCGGGCAGAGGCGCATCGATGCGCAGCACGCCAAGGGCAAGCTCACCGCGCGTGAACGCCTCGACGTTCTGCTCGACGAGGACAGCTTCGAGGAGATGGACCTCTACGTCGAGCATGACTGCGTCGACTTCGGCATGCAGGACCAGAAGATCCCTGGCGACGGCGTGGTCACCGGTTCGGGCACCATCAACGGCCGCCTCGTCTATGTGTTCAGCCAGGACTTCACGGTGTTCGGCGGCTCGCTCTCGGCCCGTCACGCGCAGAAGATCTGCAAGGTGATGGACGCCGCGCTCAAGGTCGGCGCGCCGGTGATCGGCCTCAACGATTCGGGCGGCGCGCGCATCCAGGAAGGCGTCGCCTCGCTCGGCGGCTATGCCGACGTGTTCCAGCGCAATGTGCTCGCTTCGGGCGTGGTGCCGCAGCTTTCGCTGATCATGGGCCCCTGCGCGGGCGGCGCGGTCTATTCGCCCGCCATGACCGACTTCATCTTCATGGTGAAGGACAGCTCGTACATGTTCGTAACCGGCCCCGAAGTGGTCAAGACGGTCACCAACGAGGTCGTGACGCAGGAAGAACTGGGCGGCGCGATCACGCATTCCAGCAAGACCTCGGTGTCCGACCTCGCGCTGGAAAACGACATCGAGGCGCTGCTGGCGGCGCGCGATTTCTTCGACTTCCTGCCCTCGTCCAACCGCGAAGACGCGCCCGAGCGCCCCTGCGCCGATGCCTGGGACCGTCTCGAGCCCAGCCTCGACACGATCATCCCGCCGAGCGCCAACCAGCCCTACGACATGCACGAAGTGCTGCGTAAGACGCTGGACGAGGGCGAGTTCTTCGAGCTGCAGCCGCTCCATGCGGGCAACATCCTGATCGGCTTCGGCCGCGTCGAGGGCAAGACGGTGGGTATCGTCGCCAACCAGCCGATGGTGCTGGCGGGCGTGCTCGACATCAACTCGTCGAAGAAGGCCGCGCGCTTCGTGCGCTTCTGCGACGCCTTCAACATCCCGATCGTCACCTTCGTCGACGTGCCCGGCTTCCTGCCCGGCACCGACCAGGAGCACAACGGCATCATCAAGCACGGCGCCAAGCTGCTGTTCGCCTATGCCGAGGCTACCGTGCCGAAGATCACCGTCATCACCCGCAAAGCTTACGAGCGGCGCCTACGACGTCATGAGCTCGAAGCACCTGCGCGGCGACCTCAACTACGCCTGGCCCACCGCCGAGATCGCGGTGCAGGACGCAGACGGCATCGCCGCCAAGACCAAGGAATACGAAGACCGCTTCGCCAATCCCTTCGTGGCGGCGAGCCGGGGCTACATCGACGAGGTCATCTACCCGCACTCGACTCGTCGGCGCATCGCTCTTGGCCTGCGCAAGCTGAGCAACAAGGTCCTCGAGAACCCCTGGAAAAAGCACGACAACATTCCGCTTTAGCAACGCAAGGTTTTGTTCGGTGCGGAACGGTATTCTCCGCCGTCGACAATCCCTCTGACCTGCCCCTGCTGCCAAATTAGAAACTGCGAAGCGATTTGATCGATGAGATTGGGAAATCAGGCGATGGAAGACATTTACATCATCAGTGGTGTGCGAACGGCCGTTGGCGACTTCGGGGGTGCGTTGAAGTCGCTTCTGCCCGCCAAGCTAGGAAGCAAGGTGGCAAGCGAAGCGCTTGTCCGTGCAGGAATCGAACCCGAGGCCGTTCAGCATATTGTCATCGGCCAGGTAATGCCGACCAGCGCGCGCGATCAGATGCTCGCCCGGGTAATCGGCATCGGTGCCGGCATCCCACTTTCCACCCCTGCCCTCACTCTGAACCGCCTTTGCGGGTCGGGCGTGCAAGCGATCGTTTCCGCCGCGCAGATGATGAAGCTGGGCGAAGCCGGCATCACCATCGCTGGCGGCGCGGAGTCGATGTCGAATGTCCCCTATCATGACCATAGCGTTCGCTGGGGCAGAAAGATGGGCTCCAACACCCAGGAAGACGCACTGACGCTTGGACTTTCAGACGCCATCGGCGGCTACCACATGGGCACTACCGCAGAAAATGTCGCTAAACGACATTGCATTAGCCGTGAAGCGATGGACGCTCTTGCAGCTATCAGCCATGAGCGCGCGGCTCATGCCATCTCCGAAGGGCGCTTCAAGGAACAGATTCTTCCCATCGAACTGGAAACCCGCAAGGGTACCGTCATCTTCGATACCGACGAGCACGTTCGCCCAGACACCACGATCGAGAAGCTCGGAGCGATGCCCTCCGTGTTCAAAGAGGATGGGCTTGTTACGGCCGGCAACTCATCGGGGATCAACGACGGGGCTGCGGCTGTGGTATTGGCCACTGCTTCAGAAGTGGAGAGGCGCGCTTTGACACCTATGGCCAGGCTTGTCGCGTGGGGCCACGCTGGCGTCGAACCGGCCTACATGGGCGAAGGGCCTATCAAGGCCGTTCCGATCGCACTCGAACGCGCGGGTCTCTCGCTTGATCAAATGGACGTGATAGAGAGTAATGAAGCCTTCGCAGCGCAAGCAGCAGCTGTTTCAAAGGCGCTCGGCTTCAATCCCCAAAAAGTGAACCCCAATGGCTCCGGCATTTCGATTGGCCATCCCGTTGGTGCTACTGGCACTATTCTCACTATCAAGGCCATGTACGAACTGAAACGGACAGGCGGGAGGTACGGCCTCATCACCATGTGCATTGGTGGCGGGCAGGGGATTGCGATGATTCTCGAGAATGTGGCGTAAGTAGTGCAGCGGTGCTCTCGTCCGTGAACAATGCCTTGGTTCGACCGAACGGCCTTTGTGATCCTGGAGCGGGCAGCCGTTTCAGCTTGTCAATCGTACTTGAGGCGGCGCCACCTCGGCAGGCTTCCTTAGCAGCCCCGCCGGAATAATCTGGCACCCAGCAATCGAGCCCCAACCCGCCCGTTCCGGTCAGCGCGGGCGCGGGTCGAGACCGAAGCCAGTGCAGGCGGGCTTCGGTCTCGATAACCCGGCCTCAGCCAATTGTCGGCGCGACTGACAACCCTTCTATTTATCCTTGAGCATCAATATGCCTAATATCAACGACTGGCAGGCAGCGGCGGACAAGGAAGTCAAGGGCAGGGACCTGACCTGGAACACGCCCGAGGGAAGATCCTGTTCGACGGCATTCCGCTCGACAAGATGTCGGTCTCGATGACCATGAACGGCGCGGTGATCCCGATCCTGGCGTTCTTCATCGTCGCGGGCGAGGAACAGGGCGTCGATCGCAAGCTCCTCGACGGGACCATCCAGAACGACATCCTCAAGGAGTTCATGGTCCGCAACACCTACATCTACCCGCCCGAGCCGAGCATGCGGATCATCTCGGACATCTTCGGCTACACCAGCCGCGAGATGCCCAAGTTCAATTCGATCTCGATTTCCGGCTACCACATGCAGGAAGCCGGGGCGACGCAGGTGCAGGAACTGGCCTTCACCATCGCCGACGGCGCCGAATACGTGAAGTACGGCGTGGCCTCGGGCCTCGACATTGACAAGTTCGCCGGGCGCCTGTCGTTCTTCTTCGCGATCGGCATGAACTTCTTCATGGAAATCGCCAAGCTGTGCGCCGCGCGCGTGCTCTGGCACCGGGTGATGACCGAGCTGGGCGCCAAGGACGAGCGCAGCAAGATGCTGCGCACTCACTGCCAGACCTCGGGCGTGTCGCTGCAGGAGCAGGACCCCTACAACAACGTCATCCGCACCACGGTCGAGGCGATGGCCTCGATGCTGGGCGGCACCCAGTCGCTGCACACCAACGCGCTGGACGAGGCGATCGCGCTGCCGACCGACTTCTCGGCGCGCATCGCCCGCAACACCCAGATCATCATCCAGGAGGAGACCGGCATGTGCAATGTCGTCGATCCGCTGGGTGGGTCCTACTACATCGAATCGCTCACCCAGCAGCTCGTCGACCAGGCCTGGGAGATCATCGAGCGCGTGCAGGCGGAAGGCGGCATGGCCAAGGCGGTCGCCGCCGGCTGGCCCAAGGCGATGATCGAGACCGCCGCCGCCGCCCGCCAGGCGCGCGTCGACCGCGGTGACGACGTGATCGTTGGCGTCAACAAGTACCGCCTCGCCACCGAGGACGCGATCGAGACGCTCGACATCGACAATGCCAAGGTCCGCGAAGGCCAGATCGCCCGTATCAACAAGATGAAGGCGGACCGCGACGAGGCCGCATGCCAGGCCGCGCTGAAGGCGCTGCGCGACGGCGCCGCGGGCGAATCGAGCATCGAGAACAACCTCCTCGCTCTCGCCGTCGAGGCCGCCCGCGCGCGCGCCACGCTGGGCGAGATTTCCTCGGCGATGGAAGAGAGCTTCGAGCGCTACGGCACCCAGCCGACCCCGGTGAAGGGCGTCTACGGCGCGCCTTACGAGGGCGACAGCCGCTGGCAGCAGGTGCTCGACGGCGTGGCTGCGGTCGAACGCCGCCTTGGCCGCAAACCCAAGCTGCTCGTCGCGAAGATGGGCCAGGACGGCCACGACCGGGGCGCCAACATCATAGCCTCGGCGTTTGGCGACATGGGCTTCGAGGTCGTCTCCGGCCCGCTGTTCCAGACGCCGGATGAGACCGTGGTACTGGCGCTCGACAACGGTGTGGACGTCGTCGGCGCCTCCAGCCTCGCGGCCGGACACAAGACGCTGATCCCCGAACTGATCCAGCAGCTGCGCGATGCCGGCTGCAGCGACATCAAGGTCATCGCCGGCGGCGTCATCCCCGCGAAGGACTACGAATACCTGCGCAGTGCCGGCGTCCAGGGCATCTATGGGCCCGGCTCGAACGTGGTCGAATGCGCAGCCGACGTGCTGCGCCTGCTGGGCCACAACATGCCGCCAAGGGTCCGCGAAAGCGGGGTAGTCGAATGAAATTGTGAACGTATCAACTTTCTGGGGAGGAAGGGCGTGGCGGTGGCGTGTCGAGCGCGCCACCGTCGCCTTCCTCGTTCAGTCTGGCTCACAGGAGATCTGGACCAGAGCCAAATGTTATCCGGTCAAGTTGTCGGATCGATACTACCCTCACCCAGTGGGGCATCCTTTAATTTGGAATTAAAATTGGCATTCGATTTTGTTGGTGAAGTTGATTCGCTACTTCAGGACATAAAGTCGGACTGGCTCGACTGGCTCCAATGCGCTGACCTATTTTACGGCAGATATGTGAGCTACATGTTCGGCCATTCGCCTTTCGACGGTCGAAAGGCACGAGCGGTCGAGTTTTTGGGCAACGCCGCTGCAATTGCAGGCCATGTTCCTCTCTTGGGGCGAGAGGTGCCCGCATCACCAACCACACGAATGCCGTCGCATAAGTCCCGCAGCGACGTGTGGTTTGACAACGGAAATCAAGGATACTCATTTAAAGTTCGCCAAACGAGACGCGACTTGAATACTCCGTATCTACGCCTGAGCTTAAAATACGTTATGGAGGATACAAGAAGCCTTGAAACTGGGCCTAGGGAACGATCATCTTCATGTCTAATTGCCGTCGCAAGAGACGAGACGCAATACGATATTTGCACAGCATTTGCTGGTCATGTCGATATCGCCTGCCGAATTGGGCCCGACGACTCTCCGGCTTTTTTGTTCTTCAAGCTGAAAGACCAAGATGTTTAGAAAAATCCTGATCGCAAACCGGCGCGAGTTTTCCAAAGTGCTTGGAGGACCACGCCGATGAGGACATTGCCGCCTCTTTTGCCCTGAATTACTATGCCGTATTTTGGCGATGAATGCCGCGTTTCCTATCATGAGGGTGCAAAAATTCGGGCGTATCATTAACATGAGATCGCTTAACGGCGTCGATGCGCACATGTACACTGCGGCCTACAATGCCGGCAAGGAGGCCATGCGCGCCCTGACACGGACCGCCGCTGTCGAATGGGGGCAGAATGGAATCACATGCAAAGTGATTTGCCCTGCGGCCAACAGTCCGCAAGCCCCAGACCTACCGCGAAGCCAACGAGGAAACGGCCCAGCCTATCTTGTCCCAGATACCGGCCGGGCAGTTTGGTGAAGCAGAGGACGATCTTGGGCCGTTGGCGGTGTTTTTAGCAAGCGAAGGGAGCGGTTACGTCAGTGGTAACACTATCCACGCCAGAGGCGGCTCCCAAGTCAACGGCGTCTCGTGGCGCCCTCAGTCGGACAATTGAGATGTCAATTCAGCAGGGTTTCAAATCTCGCTTTTCTGCGCGCTGAGCCGGAAACCCTCCGTAAGCTTTGTCAGCCCGGAGACGCTTGTCCGATCCAGATGCGGCTCAGCGTCCTATTACACTTTATACGCGCTTTCTTTCATGTAAGCGCGCCCGGAAGATGGTTTGGCTTTACGTTGCAGGGGGAGCAGCGGGGGCTCTCGATGCACCTATCAGCGGGAGACGACGGTAGATGGGATCATCTCCGTTTGGCCTTCCCAGCTCTACACCATGTGCGTCAAAGCTTTCGATGCGCGAGAATACAGCTTCCTCGGCGTGATCCAACACAAAGAATCTGTGCTTGAACCGCCAGACACCTTGCCGCTTTTCGTAACGATCGGCATATCGCCCCCAGGCAACTAACGTCGTCTGAAGGTCTAGCGCCAGGTGCCAAGCCCGCGCAGAAATCACGCCTTCAGCGTAGTCTCCATCAATAAGAAAGAGCTTGTCGATCATAGTGTGAGCGGTGGCACTCCAGTTTGCCAGCATCGACGGCAGCCATTCTACGAAGCCGCCTGCCGAACCGCAGTAATACGGGGTGTGGTCGTCGACCGCATCGTCATGATAAAGGCTGCGTAGAAGGAAAAAATCCTGACGATCTATTGCGTGGCCGTACGCGGATACGAGGTGGCCGAGGGCCATGCGATCCTGCACCTCCTCCATTGTCATGGAGCAAGGCGCGAGCGAAGTGTCTCGCTTCTCAGACGCCAAAGCCGCCAGCCACTGAGATAGACTGCCCCGTGATGTAGTTGGCATCCGCTGAGCATAGGAAGACTGCTGCTTTGCCGATGTCCTGCACCGTCCCCCAGCGCTTGATCGGTAACATCGCCTTCACATTTCGCTCCCATTCCGCGTCGAAGTAGCCCTGCTCCTGACCGATCTTGAACTGGCCGGCGTCTATGACGCCTACGAGAATTGAATTGGCTCGGATCTCGTTCACGCCTTCTTCCTTGGCGATACCCTTCACTAGGGCTTCATTCGATGCTTTCGGTGCCACCGAAAGGCCGTCGAGGTGCGGCCACCAGTCATGACCGCCCGATCCGAGATGAACGAAAGATCCGCCGCCATGCTTCCGAAAGTGCGGGATTGCAGCCCGCGCTGCGTGATAGAAGCCAAAAGCCTCAATCTCCATCGAGTCCCGAAACTGATCCGGAGTCCAGTCGGCGATCGCGACTTGCGCCACGATCGGGCCGGCGCCCCAGACCAAGCTGTGAACGCGGCCGTGCGCCTCGGCAGCGGCGACCAGGCCGCGCTCCAGTTCTTCGCGGTCGCGAACATCCGCCTCGTGGATGCTGGCGGTCCGGCCTAGGCTGCGGATTTCATCCGCCAGAGCCTCAGCCACGTCCCGCTTGGAACGGAAGAAGATGGCGACATCGCTGCCGGCTTTTCCAAACTCCAGCGCCACCCCTCTGCCGATACCGCCGCTGGCCCCGAACACCGCCACGGCGCCTTCTGGAAACCGCTTCTCCATCTTCGTCACCTTCCATTTCGCTACTGCCGGCGCCCTCTCCACGGGCCGCAAAGTTAGAAATCGAGCTGGAACTGTTGATCGAACTCCACGAGGCGATGCGCGATCTTCCAGCCGGCCTCGGTCCGCACAACGGTGTCCCGCATGCGACCGGTGACCACGATTTGCGCCGCCATAGCCTGACCACCGGCATTCACGTTCATGAACGCGTAGTGCGCCTGTACCCTGCCGTGCCGCTCTTCGATGAAGAGATTGAAGTTGTAATGGCGGTTTTTGCCTCCGGCCTGCTGATCGGATTCGCGCGCATGTTCGATTTGCTGCGCGATGCCTTCGTAGCGGATTGGCAGGCCTTCCAGTTCCGTGACAATTTCAGGAACGTAGAGTTGGGCGAGGCCGTCCCAGTCTCCATAATCGGAGCAATGGGCGAACTTAGCGACCAGTTCGGCAATGGCGATCTTGTCTTCGGTATTCAGCACGTCATGTCTCTCCTCTTCGGTCTCAGTCTCGTTTCCACCAGGGATAGAATGGCGGCATGGCCGAGGCTTTCGCGGTAAATTGGGCGGGACGCTTCTCGCGAAAGGCCAGCACCCCTTCTTTTCCGTCCGCCTGGCTGGTGTGGTACATCGCCAGGGATTCCGCGAGATGCGCTTCCCAAGGATTGGCAGAGGCGCTGTTGCGATAGAGCATCTGCCGCATCAGGGCGACGGAAACCGGTGAGCGTCCTTTCACCAGCGAGCGTGCTAAAGCGCGCGCTTCGTCGAGCAGCGCCTCGGGCGCGACCACCGCCCGCACCAGCCCCTTGGCTAAAGCCTCTTCGGCCCCGAAGATCTCGGCGCGATAGGCCCATTCCAGGGCCTGCTCCAGGCCCACGATGCGCGGCAGAAAAAACGACGAGCAGGCTTCCAGAGTGATCCCCAGCTTACCGAACACGAAGCCGAAGCGGGCATCGCTTGAAGCGAGGCGGAAATCCATGGGCAGGAGCATGGTAGATCCGATGCCAACCGCCGCGCCGTTGACCGCGCCGACGATAGGCTTGAGGCAATCGTACATCGCCAGAGCCACGCGCCCGCCGGTATCGCGGACGCCGGCGATGATGGCAGGATCGTCGCTTCGCTCGCGCAGATCTGCCATCGTGGGCGAAAGTTTCTCGTCCAGCCCGAACACGTTGCCTTCGATGCCGAGGTCCATACCGGCGCAGAACGCCCTGCCAGCACCCGTCACGACGATCGCGCGCACCGCGTCATCGCGGCTTGCGCGCGTATAGGCGTCCACGAGTTCCTCGCACATTTCCACGGTGAAGGCATTGAGGTGGTCCGGGCGCGATAGGGTCAATAGCAGCAAGCCGTCTTCTTCGACATGGTAGTCGATGGTTGCGTATGTCATGTCTTAAGCCGTTTCCGATAAGAGATCGCCGACGCGCCGGGTCGCCTCGCCGCACTCTTTGACAATCCGCTCCACCAACTCCGCGCAGGAGGGAATATCGTCGATCAGCCCGACGCTCAGCCCTGCCCAGATGAGCCCTCCGTCGACCTCTCCGGTTTCCAGTGCTTCGCGCCCCCGCACGCCGGCAACGAGCGCCTTGATGTCCTCGAACCTGGCGCCGGGTTCGCGTTCGATGACGTTCACTTCCTCCGAAACTGCATTGCGGAAGACCCGTGCGGTATTGCGCAGGGCGCGGAAGATCAGCATGGTGTCGCGCTCGCTGCCCGCGATCAGCGCTTGCTTGATGGCCTCGTGGACTGGCGCCTCGCGCGTAAGCATGAAACGCGTGCCCATCGTCACACCCTCCGCGCCGAGCGCCAAGGCCGCAGCCATCGAGCGACCGTTCACCATGCCACCGGCAGCCAGAAGGGGAATTTGCAAGGCCCGCGCCGCTGCCGGGATCAGCACCAACCCCGGAATGTCATCTTCGCCAGGGTGACCAGCCGCTTCGAACCCATCGATCGAAACCGCATCGACCCCCGCCCGCTGAGCCGAGAGCGCGTGACGAACCGCCGTGCACTTGTGGATGATCTTGACGCCTGCCTGCTTGAAGCGAGCGATGAACTCGGCAGGACTGCGCCCCGCCGTCTCGACAACTGGAACACCGGACTCTGCAATTACTGCCGCGTAATCGACATAGGGGACAGGTTGCGCAGTGGGCAGGATGGTCAGGTTCACGCCAAATGGCTGGTCGGTCATGGACCGGCAGCGCACGATCTCGGCTTCAAGCGCCTCCGGGGTGGGTTGGGTCAGCGCCGTCAGAATGCCCAAGGCACCTGCATTGGACACCGCCGACGCCAGTTCGGCCCGGCCCACCCATTGCATGCCGCCTTGAACGATCGGGTATCTGGTCCCGGTAATCTGCGTGATACGCGTCAGCATGCTCGTCTCTCGATCCCTTGGGAAAACATTGGGCAGAGAGAGCGCAATTCGCGCCTCCATCTCCGCCCGGTGAAGCCCGGACCTAGATCAGATCGAAGTCTTCCTTTCGTGGCCCGACGCAGGCGTTCCAGAAGTCGACCAAGCGCCAAGGCCACGACATGAAGTTCCGCTTCTTGGCGTTGTTGTAATAGCTGAAGGCCTTGGGATGGCTCCAGATCATATGGGCCATCTGGGTCTGGACCTTCTCCTGCCAGCTATCGAAAGCCTCGAGCGTAGGCTGCAGAGCATCCCGCTTCTCGGCATTCAACCAATCGAGGCACTCGATGGCGTAGTTGACCTGGCGCTCGGAAATCAGGTTTTGACCCGCCGCGTGGTTGGGCGCGCTGTTCGGCCCGGTGGTGTGGAAATAATTGGGAAAGCCCGGCACCATCATCCCGAAGTACGCACGAGGATCGTCAAAGCCCCAATCGTCGCGCAGGCGCTTGCCGCCGATACCGACGATCTCCAGATTGCCCATCATGTTGGCGACATCGAACCCGGTGGCGCAGACTAGCACGTCCAGTTCGATCTCCCGACCATCCGCAAGCACTACGCCCCTCGGCGTCACTTCGACGATCCCGGTTTGCTCCAGATGCACGTTCGGCTTCAGGTAGGCAGCGTAGTAGACTCCGCGGTCGAGAATGATGCGCTTGGAGAAGATCGGGAAGTCCGGCAGCAGCTTCTCCCGCAGATCGGGCCGATCTGCGAATGTCTTTTCCAGGTAGTCGACCGCGAATTGGCGCGTCGAGTCGTTGAGGGCCGAAACCGACGGCGAATCCGACGGCCATTCGGGATCCATCACGACATTTGGGTAAAGGCCGTCCGCCGTCAGCCAGTACATGCGGAAGCGGAACCATTCGATGTAGTGAGGAATATGGCGCATGGCGAACTTGACGCCTTCGCTCACCTTGTCCTCGCCAAGAGCCACCGGCATGACCCAATGCCGGGTGCGCTGGAAGACGTAGAGTTCGCTCACATCGTCGGCGATGGCCGGGATGAGTTGTGCGCCGCTGGCCCCCGTGCCGATTACGCCGACCCGCTTGCCCCTGAGGTCAAGAGTCTCGTCCCAGGTCGCCGTGTGCTGACGCACGCCGGCAAAGGTTTCCAGACCCGGGATGGCCGGCCACTTAGGGCGGTTTACCGGGCCATGGCCATTGATGATGGCATTGGCACAGAGCACCTCAGTCTTTCCGTCAGCACCGCGAACAGTTACATCCCAAACGTGGGTCTTTTCGTTCCAGATCAGCGTTTCGGCGGTTGTTCCGAACCGGACGTGCTTGCGGACATCAAACTCGTCCGCCACGCCTTTGAGGTAGGCGAACATGTCGCCGCCGCGCGGATGATAGTTGTTCCATTCCGGGTTCTGCGCGAACGAGAAGGAGTAGAAGTGGCTGGGCGTATCGACGCCGACGCCGGGATAACGGTTTTCCCACCAGGTTCCGCCGATCTCCTCATTCTTTTCAATCACCTGCCATTCGTAACCGGCCTGCTCCAGCTTGATGGCCGCGACCATTCCGGTCATCCCCGCTCCGATCACCAGAACCTTGAAGCCGGAACGCGCCGCGAGACGGTCCCTCCGCTCTCGCCGAGGCATTTCCGGTCGAAACCCGATCTGGTCGAACAGTAGTGGCAGAAACTCGTCCGCGACCTGTTCGCCAAGGCCGGCCGACATCATGCGCTGCATAAGCGCTTCATTAGGACCGGCCCCGACTTCCGCATCCGAGGTGGTCAGGACATTCAGAAGCTTCTCGCGGAGTTCTGCAACCAGCTCATCTGGGATCGCTTCGGGCGGATAAGCGTAAGGCGAGCGGACATGCGGAGCAACCTTGTCCAGCAAAGTCTCATCGCCGCTGATGTGCACATAACACATCAGGAGTGTGTGAATTTCGCCTTCTTCGATCGCCTGACGCAACTCTGGAGTATCGATCATGGGCAGCGCACGCGCCTTCAGTGTGCCCGAAGCCGTGTTCGCCGCGGCTTCCGCGAACTGAGTTGCCATCCAGTAGCTCCTAATTTCCTGTTCCCGAATCCCCTGAGGAAGCGGCTGCGCAACCCTTGAGGTTGGACAGAAACTAACACCTCCCTTTGCGTAGCGCAAATGCGTAAATTATCGGCAAACGTAAACGGCCGCCAACACACGCCGAGAGAATGCGGATTTTCGGCCGGTCAGTTAAATCGGCGGGGCCCTGGCGCCCCGCCCCGCGTTCACCAGAGAAGTTTCAGCGAGGTAAAACCCATCACGGACCCTCCGAACGACGAACCGGCTTCAGCTTCCGGCGCGAGTTCGAACTCGGGAATGACCCGAAGCCATTCCTGAAGCGAGACCACAATCTCTCGCTTCGCCAGGTGCGACCCCATGCACCGATGCGGCCCTACGCCGAAAGTCACGTGGTTGTTGACCTTGCGATCCAGGTCAATGCTCTGGGGGTTCTCGAATACCGAGGGATCACGGTTTGCCACCGTGTTGGGCAGGATCACGCGGTCGTTCCGGCGCAAATGGACGCCCCGGAAATCGCAATCGTGGGTGACACGGCGAAACAGGTTCGACACGGCGTTGATCCGCATCAGTTCCTCGATGGCGACCAGGAAGGCGGAAGGATCATCCAGACGCTCGCGGAAATGCGCGCGCGCCGCCGGCGTGGTCGCCAGATAGCGCCACACATACGTCATCGTATTGGTGACGGTGTCGAGACCCGCAACGAACAGCAGGAAACCGCAGTTGAGAATGTCCTGCCACGGATAGGGCCGGCCCTGCTCGTCCAAGGCCGTTACGATGGTGGATGCGATATCGGAGCCCGGATAGTCACGTTTCGCGCGGAACATGCCATCCAGTACCGCATAGATGTCGCGCAAGTTGGCCGCGCGGACTTCGGCGTCTGTACTGCGAAAGAAGGTATGGGCGAGTTCCAGGAATTCCGGCAGCCGCTCTTCCGGCATTCCGAACAGTTCGAGAAAAGTTCCGGTCGGGAAAATGGAGGCATAGTCGGCAACGAAGTCGCATTTGCCGCTGCCCGCAAACGAGGAGATAAGAACGTGCGCACGGTGCTGCAAGCCCTCCGTCATCCGTCGTACGGCTAGCGGCGTAAACATCGGTGCCAGCAGCTTGCGGAAGACGTCATGTTGCGGCGGATCGACGCCTTGGGGCTGCATCACGGGGAAAGGTTCTATCGGCGGGATCGGCGTTTGATAGGTCGAAAAGACCTCGTGATTGCGATATCCCTCAACGATATCGTGATACTTCAGGAACACCCAGTGTCCGCCGTTCCGGGGGGTATAAAAGATCGGCGGGGCGCCGCGCCGCACCAGGTCGTGCCAGATCTGCACGGGATCAGTCACTTCGGCGGGCACATCGAAAAAGTCGAAGTCGACGATCAGATCCGCCGGTACGTGATCTGGAGACGAAGGCTGCCATTGAAAAGTCATAGAGCCACTCCCTTAGCGATGCGCAGGGCACCTTCGGGACAATTGCGTACCGCGAGCCGCACCTTTTCTTCAAGTTCGGCAGGAAAATCCGGCTTTTCGATTACCACCTTGCCTTCAATGGCGTCCGTGGCAAAGACCTCCGGACACAAGTCCTCGCAGCGGGCGTGGCCTTGGCACAGGCTCGAATTGGCGACTACTTTCATTCGCCGTGTTCTCCCAGGTTGTTTGATGGGTCGGTGTTACCAAGGGGTCCGGGCGCCGCCCATCGTCGCGCAGGAACCAAAGTGGACATTCAGAACAATACCAGCCATTTTGTCACTCGTAGGCAACGCCGTTTGGAGAGACATGGACTTCACGCCGCACAGCCTGGACCGCACAGCGCTGCGAAATGGCCGTTTCGAACTTGTCGAATGGCGGTGGCCGTCGATGATCGACTTCGTGAAGACCGAAAGTGAACTGATGGTCGAGATGTCCCTCCCCCCTCATGCAACGGATGCTTCGGCCGAATTCCCGGAGATCGACAGCGGCAATCATTGCTTCATGGGAACGCTGTTCGTGCGCTATCCCGGCATGGCGGTGCACGGCCGCGGCTCGGGTGGTCGAATCCGGCTCCTGCGCTGCGTCTTTTCAGCCAACGAGGCCGGGACAATCCTACAAGCTGGTGAAAACCCTCCACTGGAAGTGTTGCAAGGGCTTCTCGATATCCGCAGCGATACGTTGCGTACGCTAATGAGCCTGACGCTGCGGGAACTCACTGCGCCTGGACTTGGCTCGGCAGATGCGCTCGACGCCTTTCACCATTTGATCGCCACGGAAGTAAGGCGCCATTTCGCGCGGCAGGCCCATGGCTCGCACGCCGGCCGACTGGCTGCCTGGCAGTTCAGGCGGATCAGGGATAGGCTGTCCCGCGACGAGCAGCCGCCGTCCAACGCAGACTTAGCCGCCCTTTGCGGCCTGAGCGTGCGCCATCTCAATCGGCAATTCCAGGCCCTCACTGGAAACTCGCTGGGGGATTATATCGAGAGTCACCAGATGGAACGCGCTCGCAATATGCTTTGCGGCGGCGATCTGCCTATAAAGACGATAGCTGCGCAGCTGGGTTATAGTCACGCCAACAGTTTCGCCCGGGCCTTTCGGCGCGTCTCGGGAACGACGCCCCTGACTTACCGGCAACGAACTGCAGCTTCAGTGCCGAAATCCTTACGATAGCGGGCCCCGGTGCATGGCCTCCGCCCTCCACTTCAGCGCCTTGGCCGTGTCATTAAAGGCGCGGGTGATCCAAGGACCGCAAAAGCGCATGACATGGATGCCGTTTGGCCCGGTGAAAGCGTCGGTCGACTGGTAGCGGCATCGCTCGGGGCCAAGAGCCTCGATCATCTGGTCGCGCCGCGCGGGATAGGGCCACTGCGCACTGTCAGGCATTTCCCAAGAAAGCAGGCGTTCCGGCTCGAACCCACAGATGAACTCGCAGTTAGGCGCGAGCTCGCCCGGGTTGGCGTAGTTCACAAGCTTCATGTGAACAGGAGCGCCCATCTCCAAAGTCGATTGAGCCCATACGCAAAACGGGTTCCATTCGCCATAGCGATCCAGCGCCGTCAGGATGTCCCAAACGATCCTTGCCGGCGCGTCGATTTCAACAGGCTCGGAAGCGACGAGAATCTCTGGATCGTAGAGCGTGAAGGGATCATGGGGCTGCGTTGCGGTATCCGGCATGGGGCCACCTCATCTGGTGTTTAGGTCCTTGCGGCGCCGAACACCGACGGGTGGCGCCATGACGCGCCATCTGTGCTGCGTCGTGCCCCCATATAGAGCGCAACGACAAACGCATGACAACCCGCATTTCGCGCCTTATATCTGTTCAACAGCTTGACCTTGCGGACTACAAGATACAATTACCTCCGCAATACAGCAAGCGACGATCATCTGATTGACGCTGCCGCCAGCGAGCGGTGGGAGAGAAAATGGCTGACACTTACGAGTTCATTATCGTCGGCGCCGGCTCGGCAGGTTGTGTGCTGGCGGATCGCCTGTCGCGAAACCCGCGCAATCGCGTTCTCCTGCTGGAAGCAGGCAAGCGGGATCGCAGCATTTTCATTCACGCACCGGGGGGGCTTCTGCCGATCATGTATCGCGGAATGTTCCAGTGGATGCATGTTTCCGTGCCGCAAGCGCATGCCGGCGGCCGGCAGATGTACACACCGCGCGGCAAAGTCCTTGGGGGATCATCGTCAATCAATGGGATGGTCTACGATCGCGGTTCAGCGTCCGACTACGACAGGTGGCGACAGCTTGGTAACGAAGGCTGGAGTTACGAAGACGTCCTTCCCTATTTCAAGAAACTTGAAGATTATCAGCCCGGCGGCGAAATCGACTTTCACGGCCAGGGCGGACCCGTGCTCGTCACCCAGCCCGGCATCCAGCACCCGCTCGCGGTCGCGTTTCGCGACGCTGCGCTTGCCAGCGGCCTGCCCTATAATTCCGACCCTAGCGGCTCTATTCGAGAGGGAGTCTTCGCTGCAGACGTCACGGCCTCCGCCGGGCGCCGGTGGAGCGCGGCGCGCGCTTACCTGAAGCCTGCAATGAAGCGCCCGAACCTGCGCGTCATCACCGAAGCCCAGGTCCAGCGGCTGATCGTTGAGAACGGTCGCGCAACCGGAGTAGCATGGATGCGTGAGGGTGGCATCCACACCGCGCGCGCGTCGCGGGAAGTGATCGTTTCGGCCGGAGCGATCCATTCGCCCTGGATCCTGATGCTGTCCGGCATCGGCGATGCCAGCCACTTGCGCGAGGTGGGCGCCGAGGTAATTCACGATCTGCCCGGCGTGGGAAAGAACTATCGCGATCATGTGGCATTGACCGTCAAGCAGCACTGCACCCAGCCGGTATCCCTGTTCAATGTCTTCCATCCGCTCGTCGCCGCCAAGGCGGTCGTCGACTTTGCGCTATTCCGAAAGGGGCCGCTGGCGACGCCGCCAGCCGAAGTGGGCGCTTATTTGCGCACCATGCCCGGTGCCGAGATACCGGACGTGAAGGTTCACTTCGCAATGGCCCTCTACGAGGCGATGGGCCGCGAGTTGATCATGAAGCACGGGTATTTCGCCCATGTCGACTTGCTCGATCCCGAAAGCGTGGGTGAAATCCGGCTGACCGGCGCGCACAGTTCGGCACCTCTGTCGATCGACCCGAACATCCTTTCCACGCCAGGCGATTTGGCCAGGGGTCGCGCAGCGATCCGCGCGGTGCGTGACATCTTCGCTCAACGCCCGTTTGATACATTCCGGGGCGAGGAATTGGTGCCAGGGGCCGCAATCCAGTCGGATGACGAACTCGACGACTATCTACGCGCCACCGCGGTATCTGACATTCATGCCGTCGGCACCTGCCGCATGGGCCACGATCCGCTCGCAGTAGTCGATCCGCAGCTTCGGGTGCGGGGCATTGGGGGATTGCGCGTGGTAGATGCCTCCGTCATGCCCCGCGTGCCGGGCGGAAACACCAATGTCCCGGTAATGATGGTGGCCGAAAAAGCAGCCGATATGATTCTGGCAGCCTGACCATGGAGGTCTCCGCTCCCCATGTTAAGGACAGGAGCCGGTCCTATCCACTCTATATCCTTGTGCTGCTTCTCCTGCTGAACACGCTCAGTGCCGCCGACCGGCATCTGTTCTCCATCCTGATCCCGGCGATCAAGTCGGAGTTCCGCGCGAGCGATGGTTTGCTGGGTCTTATCGGTGGTCCCGGCTTCATCGTCAGCTATGTCCTGTGCTCGATGCCGCTCGCCAGGCTGGCGGATCGCTGGTCGCGCCGCGGCGTCGTCGCTCTTTCCGCAATGCTATGGAGCGGCGCAACAGCCGCATGCGGACTAACCGCCAACATCGGCCAACTCGCGGCCGCCCGCATGGTCGTGGGGGTCGGAGAGGCCGGGGGCCTGCCGCCCTCCCAAGCAATGCTCGCCTCATTATTCGGAGAAAGGCGCCGCTCGGCGGTGATGGGGGCATTGGCGTCCGGCACCCATTTCGGACTGGTCGTAGGATTGCTCGGCGGAGCCGCCATCGCCTCGCTATGGGGATGGCGCGCGGCGTTCTTCTGCCTGGCCATTCCCGGTTTCCCGCTCGCCTTGCTCCTCTGGTTCACCGGCCCCGGCCCCAAGGACACCGCCGTCATCGGATCGCGCGCGCCAAGCCTTGGCGTCTGGGCGGCCTTGCGCCAGTGCTGGGCCATCAGATCGCTACGTCTGCTCGCCATCGGTGTCGGAACCTTCAACATCTTCGGCTATGCTGGTGCCGTATGGATGCCGACCTTCTTCATGCGCTCGCATGGCATGAGCGCGGTACAAGCGGCTGCCTGGCTGGGGCTAGGCGCGGCGGTCGGCGGGATTGCGGGGAGCCTTGCCAGCGGCATGGCCGCAGACCGCCTCCTTCGCTTCGGCCCGCAGTGGCAGCTTCGCCTGCCGGCGATAGCCTTCCTTCTGGCATTTCCGATCAATATCGCCGTCTTCACGCTTCCTGGCGGCACCGGCTTCTCGCTGGCCGGACTGCACGTTCCCGGCGTGGCCTGCCTTTCGGTACTGAACGCCTTTCTGCTCGCAAGCTGGGCTGGACCGGCATTTGCTGCGGCGGCCCGACTGGTGCAACCTTCCATGCGAGCGCAGGCGACGGCGATGATTGTCGTCGTCATCAACGTGATCGGCAGTACTGTCGGCCCATCGCTCGGCGGGCTTGTTAGCGATCTCTTGGCCGGTCTCGCCGGCGCAGAGTCGCTGCGTCTCGGACTGCTGGCGATGTCCTCTCTGACGGTCGCGGGAGGACTCGTCCTGTGGCGGGCCGCTGCTCATTATCCATCGGATCTTGCAGATGCGAAGACGACCGCATGGCTGTGATCCAACCCTGCGGACCTCCATCATATTTCCATGAACAAGGGAGAATTACATGTCTGAACAGCGACTGGCCGGCAAGATCGCCGTCATCACTGGGGGGGCTCGCGGCATGGGCGCGGCTACAGCAAGGCGTTTCGTCGAAGCGGGGGCCCAGGTCATCGTCGCCGATCTTTTGGAAGCGGAGGGCGCGGCTTTAGTAGAAGAACTCGGCGCGGCTGCGACCTTCCAGCGCCTCGATGTCTCCGATGAAGGTAGCTGGGCAGATCTGGTCTCGGCAGCCACACGCAATCACGGCCGAATAGACGCCCTGGTCAATAATGCTGCTGTGGTGGCGTTCGGCCCGATCGTCGAGTTCACATCCGAGCAAATCGACCGCGTGCTGGGCATCAATGTGAAAGGTACAATGCTTGGGCTCAAGCACATCGGCGGACTGATGTGCGAAGCCAAGGGTGGCGCCATCGTCAACATCTCGTCAGTGGACGGGCTTCGCGGCGTCAATTCCCTGGGCCTCTACAGTAGCTCCAAATGGGCCGTACGCGGTCTGACCAAGACCGCCGCGCTCGAATTCGGCCATCATGGCGTCCGGGTGAACTCTGTCCATCCGGGCGGCGTCAACACTGTCATGGGCAATCCGCAGGGTCTGGAAGGTGAGGCCAAGAACGAAGGCTACGAGCGCGTTGCGCTTCAACGCATCGGCGAGCCCGAGGAAATCGCCGCGGCCACTCTCTTCCTTTGCTCGGATGAAGCGAGCTACGTCACCGGAGCGGAGCTAGCAGTGGATGGCGGCTGGGGCGCGGGATATTACCATCACTTCCTGCCTGGCGCGCCGGCCGCACTGACCTCGATTTGAAACGAAGATTTGGGAAATGGATTTCATGACGGAAGAAGAAAAAGTATTCTCCGGCGGCGTCGCCGTCATCACCGGTGCGGGCGCAGGTATCGGCATGGGCCTGGCCCGCCGCTGCGGGCAAATCGGCATGACCGTCGTCGTCACCGACATCGATGAGGCGAAGGCCCGGGCGGTCGCTGCCGAAATCGTCGCGGCAGGCGGCAAGGCCGAAGCCCGGCGCGTGGACGTCTCCAAGCCCGAAGCGCTGGATTCGCTGGCGCAGGGCGTGTTCGACAGGCACGGCGCCGTGCGGCTCCTGGTCAACAACGCCGGTATCGAAACCATCGGCTATACCTGGGAAATCCCCGTCGCCCGCTGGGAAACCACGCTGAACGTCAATATCCACGGCGTCGTCCACGGCGTGCGCGCTTTCGTGCCCCACATGCTACGTGCCGGGGAGGAAGCCTGGATCGGCAACCTTGCCTCTATCGGCTCGTTCGGGCAGATGCCGACACAAACCGCCTATATCATGAGCAAGCACGCCATCCAGGCGTTCAGCGAGTGCCTCTATCTCGAAATGCAGCTGGCCAAGGCGCCGATCAACGTCTGCTCGATCGTGCCCGGCATGCTCAAGACCAGCATCTTCGACGCTGCCGCGGGCGCCGGGGAACCTGAAGGCGCGGCCACCCACCGTGCGATCATGGCCGAGATGATGGCGAACTATGGCATGGACCTCGACGAGGGCTGCCGCACATTCGTGGCCGGCATGGCCGCGCGCAAGTTCTGGATTTCCAGCCAGCCGGAAATGACTGAGCAGTCGCTCGAAGGCCGCATCGCCTTCTTCCGCAACCAGGAGACACCGATGCTCAACGACCAGACGCGCCAGTTGCTGGGCGTCCAGTAACACAAGGAACGGCGGGGCATCCACACCCCGCCGCCTCACGAGCCTGCGGCCTCGTCCTTCACGATTTCGAGGAAAAGCGGACGCTCGCCGCCACCATGAACTTCCAGCTGTGCGCCGCTGACATAAGCGGCCGCAGGCGAGGCCAGAAACGCCACGGCCTCAGCAATATCGCGGCCACGGCCCAGGCGGCCCAGGGGAAGCGAGGCGGCGATGCGCTCCTGCGCATGGACGCTTCCATAGGTCATTTCCGCGGACTCGGTTTCGATCAGACCGACGATCACGGCATTCACCCGCACCTCCGGACCCCACTCCTGCGCCAGGCTAGTTGTAAGGCTCAACAGGCCCGCCTTCGCCGCTCCGTAGATCGCCGTGTCCGGCGAGGGTCGGACGCCCGAAACGCTGGCAATATTGACGATCGCGCCGCGTGAAGCCCTCAGATGACGATAGGCTGCCTGCGACACATGGAGCGGCGCAAGCAAGTTGAGCTGCAAGATGCGTTCCGAAAAGCGCGGGCTCGCGGTGGCAGCCTGAGCCTGCGGCGAACCGCCGGCGTTGTTGACGACCAGATCGATCCGTCCATGCCGACCGGCGACACCGTCTATCCAGGCGCGAACTGCTTCGGGATCGCGGATGTCGCAGCTCTCGAATTCGGCGGCGAGGCCGTTCGCCGTGACAGGCTCCTGGGGCGGCGTACGGCCGCATGTGGCGACTGCAAAGCCCTGTTCAAGCAGGAGCTGCACAATGGCAGCGCCAATTCCCCTCGTTCCCCCGGTAACGATAGCCACCCTGCCCCGCCCTGCTTCGCTCACGTCCCTCTCCCTCGCTGCTTCATTGTCATGCCAGCCATCTTTCTCTAGGCGAGAAAGTCGCCATATCAATAGAGGATGTGCTGGATCGTTACGCAAAATGCGTATACCACCGCCACATAATAAACAATATGCGGTACAGGAGGGGGACTTGGGTTTCACGGCTAAGCAACTTTCGGACCTCGAAGAGATCCGCATGGTAAAACACCGCTACTTCCGGGCGATCGACACCGCGGACATGGATCTGCTGGCCACACTCTTCACCGAGAACATTTCCGTCCACTACCGCGGTGGAACTTACGAAGTGCGCTGCGAGGGCATCGGCGACATGCTCGAATTTCTCGCGAACAGCTTCCATTCGGGTGCAGTTGCCATGCACCATGGCCACATGCCGGAGATCACGCTGACCGGCACCGACGCCGCCGAGGGGATCTGGTATCTGGAGGACATCTTCGTCAATCTCGAAAGCCGTACCCATACGACGGGAAGTGCGATCTACCGCGACATTTATCGACGTGAAGGTGGCCGCTGGAAAATCGCTCGCACTGAGTACGACCGCGTCTTTGAAATGATCCGCCCTTTGGCGGACGAGGCGAAGATCACCTTCCATCACCTCGCCGCCAAGGGGCGCAAACCCGAAGAGCGTACGGACATCGGCCACCTCATCACCTGGACCGGGAAATGAAGAAAACGAAATGCCAGCGAGGAACATCTCGCGGCCCAGCCCGAATGGGCACAGGGGCAAATGACATGGCTCGTGTGATTGTTGCAGCAACGTCCCTGGCGCTCTTCGCCGCGACGGATCCCGCTCTAGCTCAGAGCTTATCCACCCCGGAAGCCAGCGAAAGCGGCGAGATTGTGGTCACGGCCAGGCGCCGGGAAGAAAAGCTGCAAGACGTGCCGATCGCCGTCACCGCTGTCGATACAGTCGCGCTGGACAGCCGCGGCCTCGACAACGTCACGCAGGTTGGCCAGATCGCGCCGAACATTCAGTTCACCCCCGGCCAGGGCGGCAATTCCGGCGGCATCGCGCCCTTCATCCGCGGGGTGGGCGAGAACGACTTCATCATCACCTCCGATCCGGCGGTGGGCGTCTATATCGACGGGGTCTACGTCGCCCGCACCTTCGGTGCGACGACCGAACTACTGGGCGTGGACCGCATCGAAGTCCTGCGCGGCCCGCAGGGTACGCTGTTCGGCAAGAACACGGTGGGCGGCGCGATCAGCATCGTCTCTTCGGTGCCGGGGCAGCGCCGGACGATCCAGGCCGACATTCGCTACGGCTCGTTCAATACCGTGCGCGGACGTGTTCACGCCGAAACACCGCTGTCCGAAAAGTGGTCGCTGGGTGTTTCCGCGCTCGGTGAATTCGGAGAGGGATGGCAGAAAATCCCGTCCGGACGAAATCTCGGAAACCGCAACGTTGTCGCCGGCAAGATGGCCCTTCATTACGATGACGGAACGCTCGATGCCCTGTTGCAGGTGGACGGATTGCGGCGCCGCCAGAACAGCGCGCCGCACAGCCTGATCGCCTTCACTCCGACCTTCCTGTCGGATCTCCAGTCCACATTCATCGCGCCCTGCTGCACGGTTCCCGGCGATATCGACCGTACGGACAGCACCCCGGCCCTCAACCGCGACGATACCGACGCCGTCAACGTCTCGCTTACGCTGAGCGCGGACCTCGGCGGCCCGACGCTGAAGTCAATCACCGCCTATCGTCATGTCGATGCCGTGTTCGGCCGTGACGGAGACGCATCGTCCGCTGTCAACTACGCAGGCGACATTCACGACGAGAAGGCTCGGCAATACAGTCAGGAACTGCAGCTAGCCTTCGATCTTGGCGGGCGCGGCTCGCTGCTCCTGGGCGCATTCGCCTATCGGGAGAAGACCTGGGACGATACCCGGCTGGTCGTCGCGGACGGCCTCTATTCGCGTCTCATCGCCGCCGGTTTTGATCCAGGTCTCGCGACCACGCTCGACCTTAACATCGATTTCCGCAACCGTCAGCGCACTGACAATCTCGCGGTGTTTGCCAACGGCAACTATGATTTGACCGACAGCCTCTCGCTGGAACTCGGTGCGCGCTACACCTGGGAGAAGAAGCGCTTCACCCAATCGGCCATGCGAGTCTACTCTAGTGCGCCCTTGCTGTCGGGTACACCCCAGTACACCTTGGAGAAGAGTTGGGATGCATTCACACCGCGCGCTTCGCTGTCCTACAAGCTGCGGCCCGACGTCATGGCCTACGCTTCCTACTCGCGCGGCTTTCGCTCCGGCGGCTTCAACGGACGTCCGACCTCTCTGGAGGAAATCGGCTCTTACGATCCCGAACATCTGACTGCCTATGAAGCTGGAATCAAAACCAGTTTCGGCCGTATCGGCACAATCAACCTCGCGCTGTTCCGAAACGAATACCGTGACCAGCAAATCCTCGTTTCGACGGTCAGCCCGGCCAGCGGCCTACTGGTGGTGCGCACGGAAAATGCCGGCCGTTCCCGGATTCAGGGTCTAGAGCTCGAGACCAAAGTGCGCGCCTCTAGCCGCTTCACCTTCACCGGCGCGCTCGGCCTGCTCGACGCCAAGTATTTGGACTATGTGTCCGTCATCAACGGCGTACCGACGGACGTCAGCGACCGCCGGCCCAAGCAGGCGCCTGACATCACCGCGAACGGAAGCGCGGTCTATACCCTGCCTATTGCCGACCAAACCGAGGGCGTGTTCCGTCTTGATGCAGCTTACAAGAGCGAGGTCTTCGTGGATCCCGAAAACTCGCCGCTGCTGCGCCAGCCCGACCATGTTTTATTGAACGCAAGCGCAGAGCTGCGCTTGCTCCGCAGCGACATTTCAATCCGAGCTGGAGTGGACAATATCACCGACCGGCGAGTCATCACTGCAGGCTATGACGCCCGCTCCAGCTTCGGTTTCGTAGAGGCCTTCTACTCACCTCCCCGGCGCTATACACTGACGCTTGCCTATCGCCATTGATCGCAAGCAGGAGACATCCTTGGCAGACAGCGATGCCCTGTTGCAAAGCCTCTATGCAGGTCTGACGATCGATCCGCCCTGGGAAGATTTCCTGCGCGCCCTTGCCGAGGCGACGGGCGCCGCATTCGCCACGCTGCTGATCGGGCGAGGAACGCTCGGCATCGACGCCCATGTGACGCCAGGCATCGATGCCGGAAGCAAGCGCGCTTATCAGCGCCTGTCGGATGCGGATCCCTTCGTCGCGCTGCCTGAAGGTAAAGTCGTATCCTTCCAGGATTTCGTGCATCACGTTCCGGCGCCTTTCCGGGATTGGATGAACATCTCCGGCACGGGCCAAATCCTCGGGGTCGACCTTAGCCGCACCGGCGGCATCGCGGTGCGGCTGCGGCTGACCCGCAATGCTCATCAGGGGGATTTCAGCGCAGAGCACAGCGCGCTTGTCGCCTCGCTCGTTCCGCATTTGCGCATCGCGCTCGACATCCACGCGCGGCTTGCCACAACCCAGGTGGAAAGCCAGGTCTTCGGAAATGCCATGGCCGAGTTCTCCGTCGCCACTCTGATCGTGGACCGCAAAGGAGCGGTTCTGCGGCGCAATGCCGCGGCGGAACGGCTGCTGGCGGATGGCCGCGTCCTCGCCGAGCCCGGCGATGTGGTCCACTTGCGCGATCCCCTTGCCGCAGCCGGCTTCGCCGCGGCACTGGCAGCACCCCCGCCCCCGGACGATGCTATGCGCCTGGCTCTACCGCTGGAGGACGGGGCGCCGCTCGAAGCGCGCGTGCATGCCGTGCCGCCCTCGGCTTGCGGCGATCGGGCGTGGCTTGCCCTCTTCGTAGCGAGCCCCGCCCGTGCGCAGCGCCTTTCAGAGGACGCCCTGCGCACCCGCTTCCAGTTCACCCGCTGCGAAGCTGCGCTCGCAAGGCTGCTTGGGGAAGGGACGGCCCTCCCGCAAGCAGCCCGGCTCCAGGGCATGGCATACAACACGGCGCGATCGCATCTGCGCGGCATCTTCGCCAAAACCGGCGTGCATCGTCAGGCGAATCTCGTGGCACTGCTCCGCTCCGGTACGATCTGATCCAATTGGACGATGTGCCGCTCTCATCGAGCTTTTACGTTTTCCCCACGATACCGGGAGAACGACATGCGATTTTCAATCATTCACGAAGCCCAAATGGTGGACACCACCCGCGCAAATGAGCAGCAGGTGTTCCGCGACGTCGTCGAGCAGTCGGTCTTTGCCGAGGAGATGGGCTTCGACGTAATCTGGGCAGTCGAACATACCGCCCTCTCGCAATATGCCCACATGTCCGCGCCAGAGACATTTCTGGCCTATCTCGCCGGGCGTACCAGCCGGATCGGCATTGGCCACGGCGTCGTCTGTCTGCCGCCGGCAATGAACCATCCGGTCAAGGTCGCCGAGCGGATCGCCATGCTTGACATCCTCTCGGGCGGCCGCGTCCACTTCGGCATGGGCAAGGGCGGAACCCAGCAGGAAGCCGGAACCTTCGGCTACGATCTTGCCGAGCTGCCTCCCATGATCGACGAGAGCATGTATCTCATCCCGAAAATCCTGCGTGACGGCGAAGTGGAACATGATGGCCGTTTCGTGAAGATACCCCGTCGCCCGATTCATCCTTCGCCGGTCCAGGACCCGCACCCGCCGCTCTACATGGCCTGCACCCGTGCGGACACGCTGGCCACTGCCGGGTCGCGCGGCATTGGTGCCCTGGTGCTCGGTTTCGCCGGTCCGGACGACATCGCCGCCAAGAACGCGGTCTATCGCGAGGCTTTCCGCAACCGCAGCGCCGAGGATCAGGTCGGCTTCCGCCCGACCGAGCACTTGGCAGCGCTTTGCCCCGCGCTCGTCCTGAACAACCGCGACACGGCCCGCCGCATCGGACTGCGGGGACAGAGATTTTTCGTGGAATCGCTTGGTCATTGGTACTCTGGCGGCCCTAAGCCCGATATCGAGGACCTCGACGCGGGGGACAGCATCGAAGCGCTCACGCGTCACAAGGAAGAAACAGTCGCCTGGCTTTCGGGCGAGCCCATAGCCGTCGGCGGGCATCACACGGAAACCTTCGAAGTGGCGCAGGACGCCTACGGTACGCCCGAAGACTGCATACGCCATGTCCAGCGACTGGCAGACGCCGGCGCGGACGAGATACTATTTCTGTTCCAGATGGGCGGAATTCCTCACGAGCTGATCATGGAGACGATCCGCAACATCGGTGAACAGGTAATACCGCATTTCCGGGCTTCGGCATTGATGCCAGCCTAAGGTTACGCAGGCGAGAAGATGGTCTCCATCGCCTTCTTCAGCGCCGTCGCACGCTCATCAGGAGCCATGCCCGCCAGAGCTTGCGATGGCGCTTCAACGGCTAAACGAGCCATTGGATAATCCGGGAGTGCACCGTCAGATCATGCAAGCCGAAGCTGCCAGAACCTGGAAGGTGGCGATCAAACACAGCTTCAAAAAGACAGTCTGCGGGAGGGTTAAGCGGTCCATCGCTGACCTGAACATGCGCTATCCTCTGTGGCGGGAGTGCGGCAATGTCCGACCAGCGCCCGCCGCCGCGGATAACATGCAAAGTATCGGCGCAAAGCCCCACATCTGGACGAAGTGCTTCGACATGTCGCAACGCGTCGTGCACCGTGGGAACCGCGGAGAGCGGATAGGCCTCGATGATCGCCCCTGCTCCAACTTCCCGGCAGATCTCGACCATGCGCTCCAGCGATCTTCGGAGGCGTACCGGCGCGTTGTCCATCCCGAGAATATTAACAGATCCGCCAAGTTCAGCGGCCAGCGCCGCCCGCCGTTTCAGCGCTTCCCAGTCCGGGTGGCTGTCAAGAAGGCAGGGTTCGGCGATGCCTAGCCTCAAGCCTTCGTCTCGTAGCACAACTTGCACTTCGCGCAGCTCGGCACCCCCGCGCGTCACATCAGGCGTAGGGCTGATCGAAACCGGCGACACGAACAGGCTGACCTTGGCAAAGCCGGCAGATGCCGCTGAACGCACAAGCGTCAACGCATCGACGTTCGCAAGCGAGAGATGATCAAGGCAGAAACGCTTGGATGCTGAGGCGGCCAAGTGACAAATATCAGTCCACGCCGCGACGATGCTTGCCGCGGCTTTTGAGCCAGGAATAATCGTCGATTTCTCGCATCTCGATCGCCGCAGCCGCCGAAATCGTGGCCCCGCAAATAAGATGGATTGCAGGCCAAGAGAAGCCAACTTCCGCAGATTCCGCCAGTTCCTGGGTTCCTACCCACGGTCGCATGTTCGTCTGGCGCCAGTAGGACCCCAAGCGTTCCAGGATGACCATGGCTTTGCCCTCCTCCTTCGCCTTAGCTATCCCGATGCCATCTTTACATTTATCTTCTTCAATTGGTCTCGATGACCTTCCTTCATCTTCAGGCGACGATAGCTGGGTGTGCGATCCTCGGATCACCCAGCATGGCCCGGTATGATCGCGGGCTTCGCCCCGCAGCCTCCGTTATTCCGTACCGCGCGGCGATCTCCGCGGTAATCAGCGTCTGCCCGTTCAACGCCTCACGGTCGGGATCCGCCTGGATAGCGGCCAGCACCCTTCCGTTGAATTCGGGAGTCTCCGCGTCTGCCATGAACTTCTCGTACTGCTCGGGATGTTCAGCAAGCGTGCGCGTGCTGCGCTCAGTGAGCAGCGGCCCCATCCATAGTGAGACAGCCACGACCCCCGTCCCTCGAAAATCGACGCCCATATCGGCTGCAAACTTGTCTACCCCTGCTTTCTGCGCGCCGTAGGCAGGCCCATGCATGTAGCAGACCGAGCCGAACGAGGACGTGAAAGCCACCAGTCCGCGACCCGCCGAAACCATCAACTTCGCCGCGTGCCAGCTCGCAACATAATGAGAGCGCAGACCGACCTGCAGAATGTCCGAGAGACCCAACGACTTTTCCCAGAAAGGTCCTGGTTTCACGAGCTCGTCGTGAAGGGCGGCGACGTTGTTGACCAACATGTCCACTCGGCCACTCTCGTCCGCGACGCGTTCGAACAATGCCGCTATGGCGCTATCGTCCGCATGGTCGACCTGAACCGCGACACCCTCCCCACCCGCGGCGCAAACTTGCGACGCAGTGGCCCCAATTGTGCCGGGCAGATCTGCGGCCCCTTCCCGCACACTGCGCCCCGTCACGTAGACTTTGTATCCGCGTTCTCCCAAAGCGACAGCGATGCCCCGGCCCGCACCGCGGCTCGCTCCGGTCACGACCGCTACTGGCCTTACGACTGTTCCCGTGCTCACTCTTCGCCCCCTCAGGCCGCCGCGCTTTCTGCACGTTTGTCGACCGTAACGTAGAGCCCGTTGGTGCGCTTGTGGGAATCGGGCGCCTTATCGCGAGGATTGTAGAATTGCTTGTACCACTGTCGAACCTTTGCGTAGGGACCGTCGTTCGGCACGACCATCGGATTGATACAGGCCCGCTTGTTCTGCCACACTTCGACGTCCTGCGCGAAAGCCAGTCGACTCCCCTCCTGATACTGAAGAGCGGCGTTCTGCAACGCTTCGGTAATCGGTGCGGATCCATCGTTCACCTGCACCATAAGTCCGTGCCAGACCCGGATCCGACCATCTTCAATCGGTGTATGGGTAATGAGTATGAAGGAATTGAACGTGCCTTCCATCTCTGACTGAAGGATCGAAGGACCCGTGTACCAGGTGTCGAGGGTCAGTATGTTTTCCGGACCGGTTGTCAGTGTCCGGTGTCCCGATGCATAGTACTGATGGACGGTATGGTCTTTGAACTCATTAGCGAAGTAGACAAAGTCCTTCGCTCCGTGAATGGGCACGAAATGCCCGTAATCGGCCATGTTATCGACGACCTCGATGGGATGGATGTCGAGATCGCCCATGAAATCGATCTTCCAGTTGACCCAGCCCGGCGCATCGTAATGCCCACCAAAGTCAGGCAGGTCGAAATCGGGCTCAAGACCTTCGGAATCGTGCCACATCCAGATCGTCCCGGCGCGCTCGACAACCGGAAAGGTTTTCAGCTTCGCCGCCTTGGGAACGAAGTCGGAGTACGGAATGTTCTTGCACGCCCCATCGGGCCCGTACTGCCAGCCGTGGAAGGGACAGCGAATGGATTCGCCCTGCACCTGCTCACCGTCGCGCACGATATAGGATGTGGTGTTCTTCGCGAGGTGGGCGCCCATGTGCGGGCAGTATGCCTCGACGACGTAAGGCTGGCCACTCTCGCCGCGATAAAGAACCAGATCCTGCCCGAAATAGCGCATGGCCACCGGCGTGGTGCTGGCTTCCGTGCTTTCGGCGACCATGAACCAACCGCGTGGGAAGGCGAAATCGCCGACTCGGTAATCTGATGAAGTAGCCATGATGAATCCTCTCGCGTTTGCTCCATCCTAGCATCGGGCAACGCCCGCCGCCACCCGTGACCGGAACCTTTCATCGTTAAAACGTCATATAATTACGCAAATTGACATGTTATGGCTGGCCCGTTCTCGTTTTGCGATGCGATAGGACCGAAATATGCCCAACGAAGAACGCGCTCCCCCCCCTGCAGCTGCTATGCGAAGCGCACTCGAAGCGTATGTCACCCGAATCAATGAAGGTGATCTGGCTGGCATCATGGCATTGTTCGAGCCTGAGGCGATCATAGAGGATCCCGTCGGCTCGCCGCCCAAGACTGGCGGTGCGATACGTTCGTGGTTCATCGACACGATTGCCTACGGCACCCGCATCACGCCGGTGGCACCGATACGAGGCTCGCATGCGAATGCGGCAGCGCTCGTATTCGACGTCACCTTCAAACCGCCGGGCGAAGCGCCCATACTGATACGCTCCCTGGACGTATGCACTTTCTCGGCCCAAGGCCTGATCTTGACCCTCAAGGCTTATTGGGGACCGGAGGACATGCAACCCCTGCCTAGATGAATCCGACCCTCACAGCAGCTCGACGACTTCGATGAGATGCCCTTCGGGGTCTTTCAAGAAGGCGACCTTCACTCCATGGGCTGCCTTTTCCTCCACATCGACGACCACGCTCGCACCAGCGCGCCTAGCGCGCTCGACAAAAGCGATCACATCGGGCGTTTGGAAACCTACGATGACTTCCTCATTCGCAGGCAGGTCACGATCGAGAAACTTGAACAGCACGAACGTCGCCCCTCCCTCGGCCGTCGGCTTGAAAAGCACTTCCTCAATGGCGCGGCCGCCGATTTCGTCCTCGACGCGCATCAATTCCTCCAACTGCGCAACATCCCGATAGAAAGCCGCCGTGCCATCGAGATCTTGGACAACCAGCTTCGCGAAGCCGAAATGCGATTTCATCGTCAGGGTTCCTTTCTTTTTCGGCGGATGATCCACCCATCACACAGACATCAGCTTTTATGCACGGCAGGCATCCTGCGCCCGCCTACACACTTCTCGCACGCACCCTGCGCAACTTGTTCGCGGCCGTTGGCCATTCGGAGATTGGCCTGAAGCCTGGAAGCAGGCCGGCGCGATGCGTACTATTTTTACTCGGGACTACGCATTTCGATTATCGAGAAATGTTTTGCCGCTGTAAAGCGTATTGCACAGATGAGTTCGATCACTTAACGGTGCCGCAAATACGAAGCCCTCCAAAGAGAGGAGCCCTTCCGGCGTTCCGCTGGACCAAAGGAGAGAGACATGCTGCTTGAGAACAAGGTGGTTGTCGTTAGTGGAGTAGGCCCGGGATTGGGACAGGCACTCGCTCGCCTCGCAGCAGCCGAAGGCGCCAGCGTCGTGCTTGCCGCAAGAAACCGGGACTTCATCGAGAATGTGCGCGAGGATATCGTCTCCAGGCACGGCGAGGCGATTGCCGTACCTTGCGATGTCTCTGACCCGGCACAATGCGAAGAACTTGCCAGGCAAGCCCGTGATGCATTCGGCGGTCGAATCCACGGACTTGTGAACAGCGCCTACTATCACGGCGAATGGAGCTTCATTGAAAACGCCGATCCCACCGACATGACACGAGGCTTCGACGTCAATTGTCTCGGCGCCCTTCGGCTGACCCAGGCCTTTCTGCCCTTGCTCCGAAACGGCGGTGCTGTCGTCAATGTCTCGACGATGGCGACGGTGCGTCCCTATGCCGGCGACCACGGAATGGAAATGGGCTACGCAGTCGCCAAGGGCGCGCTCAATACGCTCGGCAAGTACATGGCCGCTGATCTGGGGCGCTTCGGCATTCGCGTGAACACCTGCCGCATGGGTTGGATCCACGGCCAGCCGGTGGAGCAGCACATTCAGTCGATGGTGGACGCCGGCACCCCGCGCGAAGAGGTGGTCGCCGGCATCACCTCGGACATTCCGCTCAAGGTGATCCCGCCGGAAGAGGATTGCGCCCGTGCTGTACTGATGATGCTGTCCGACTATGCGGCGGTGGTGACCGGCGCCTCCCTCGACATAAACGGCGGCCACTGGATCGCTCCCTGAGCGCGTCGCCGGAGGCCAGCCTGCCTGTCGGCCTC